>JAKOPZ010000088.1 GCA_029778615.1 Chloroflexota bacterium
ACGAATGCGGCATTCCTAACGAACGCCTAACGCGCGCGCTTCATTGACACGCCGGATGTTCAAGTCAAATTGCGCCGCCGGAATCACCGTTTTGGTACTCCATTCGCCGACGCGTTGTTGATAGAGGGCGCGCTGTGCGGGCGAGAGCGCCGAGAGATTCACATTCCATTCGCCGCGGCGTTGTTCCATTAGCGCATTGCCGGCGAGAGTGACATTTGTCGTCGGCACAGCCGGGACTGTGACAAACGTAGACAACGCAATCCACGCCAGCAAAAGGACCGCGCCCACAACCACCACCAGCAATATCACTTCGATGATGAAATCCCAATGCACTCGAGGCGGCATTCGCATTCTGGTACGTAGGGCAGCCATTTTTTCCTCCTTCTGATGATGCAAGCTCGAACCTGCTTGCGTCTTTATTAAAGCATACACGCGTCGCGTCGCCGTCGCGTCCATGTCTCTATGCGGCGAGACGGAACTTGATTGGCACCAAACGCGAACCGCATTCGCGCGCGTCCGGTGCTAAGATAAAGAGGGTTGCCGCAAGCCGAGGCGTATAACGCGAATGGAGGAGCAGATGCTTCAAGTGCGATTGCTCGGTCAATTCGATGTGCGCGTGGACGGAAAGCGGACTGTCATTCATTCCCGCAAGGCACAGGCGCTATTTGCCTTTCTCGTTTTGACGGCGGGACAGGCGCATCGCCGCGAGCATTTGATAGGAGTTTTGTGGTCCGAACTCTCGGAAGCGGAAGGGCGACGGCATTTGCGCCAAGAACTGTGGCGGATTCGGCGGGCACTGAACCAACAGTCCCTCAACGCAGATGAAATTATCTTGGGCGATGATTTCACGCTGTCGCTGAACGCGGAAGCGGAAATCTGGCTGGACACGCGCGAATTTGAACGCGCGCAGATGGAAACTCTCTCGCTGCCGGACCTTGTCACCAAGGCGTCATTGTATCGCGGCGAATTACTGCCGGGATTTTATGAAGATTGGGTCGCGCTCGAACGCGAGCGGTTCGCCGCGCTGTACGAGGCGGTGATGTGCGACCTGATGAAACAGCTTGTGGAGGCGGAACATTGGCACAGCGTTATCGAATGGGCGGAAACATGGATTTCGATTTCGCAGTCGCCCGAACCCGCCTTTAGCGCGCTCATGTTAGCGTACAGCGCGTTGTGCGACCCTGCCAAAGTGTTTGCCGCGTACTCGCGTTGTCGAATCGCCTTGCAAGAACTCGGCGTGACACCTTCGGATGAAACGAGCGCGCTGTACACGCGTCTCATCGAAGCTTGGCATCCGACTGTCGCGAGCTCGGTACACACCATTCTCACGCGTCATCGCGCCCACGCGCAAACCAACGCGCGCGTTGTGCCGCGCTAGCTGAATTGTTTGCGCGAATGCGCTTGGCATTGCACATCCGCACGAGTAAAAAAAAGAGTCAAAGCATCTCTGCCTCGACTCTGGTCTCCGGTCTTTGACTTAGACCTGCACCATACTTTTTCTCACCAATTCCAATTGTTCCACCGCGCGTCCCGCGCCAATTGCGACACAGGCAATTGGATTTTCGGCAGGATAACAGGGGACGCCGGTTTCGCGCGTAAGAAAGCGGTCCAAATTTCGCAAGAGCGCGCCGCCGCCGGTCAAGACCATTCCTCTATCAATAATATCGGCGGCGAGTTCAGGCGGCGTTTTTTCCAAAACAGAACGCGTGACTCCGGCAATGGCTTGCAGCGGTTCCGAAATCGCGTCGGTGATTTCACTCGCGCCCACGCGAATCGTGCGCGGCAATCCCGCCACTTGGTCACGTCCGCGCACTTCCATTTGCACATCTTCTTCGAGCGGTAGCGCAGAGCCGATTTGAATTTTGATGTCCTCGGCGGTTTGCTCGCCAATCATCAAGTTGTATTTTTTGCGAATATAGTTCGTAATGGCTTCGTCAATTTTCAAACCCGCGACGCGCACAGAAGACGAAACGACAATTCCGTTCACCGCAATCACTGCCGCTTCACTCGCGCCGCCGCCGACATCTACCACCATGTTGCCGGTCGGCGTATGCACCGGCAGTCCCGCGCCCATCGCCGCCGCGAGCGGTTCGGGAATGAGATGCGCGATGCGTCCGCCCGCCGCGATAGCGGCATCGTGCACTGCGCGCGATTCCACTGTCGTAACGCCGACGGGAACGGAAATTGCGATTTCCGGTTTTTGCCCGAGCGACATTTGCAAACGCCCGCAGACTTTTTGAATAAAGTAGCGGAGCATTGCTTCGGTCACCATGTAATCCGCAATCACGCCATCGCGCATCGGGCGCATCACTTCAATATTTTCGGGGGTGCGTCCCAACATCGCCTTGGCTTGTTCGCCGAGCGCGACGATTTTGTTGTCGTTAATTGAAATGGCGACGAGGGAAGGTTCTTGCAGCACAATGCCGCGCCCGCGCACATACACGAGCACGTTCATGGTGCCGAGGTCAATTCCGATTTGTCGTACGAATACTGACACTGTTGTAGGTATCAGGTATCAGGTATCAGGTATCAGGTGGAATGCAGACGCAACCTACTACTTGCTACCTACTACCAGCCAACTCATTCCTGCGTTCCACTCCGTCGGCGCCGCGCGACCTTGAGACGCAGTTCTGCGCGACGCATTGTTTGTTCAAGAAGCGCGGCTTGGGCGGCGGACGAATCGGTGGAAACTTTTTGCGCCATCAATTCTTGCGCGCGTTTGCGCGCGGCTTCCGCGCGGCTCTCGTCAATTTCGTCCGCGCTTTCTGCCACATCGGCGAGCACGGTCACTTTGTCGGGACGGACTTCCATAAAGCCGCCGCCGATGGCGAACGAAGATTCTTCACTGCCTTTGCGATAATGCAGTTCGCCAATCGAGAGCGCGGTGAGCAGGGGTTCGTGGCGCGGCAAAATTCCAATCACACCGTCAATGCCCGGCGCGCTCACGTAATCTACATCTTCGCTGACGATGACGCGTTCAATGGTGACGATATCGAGATGAATGGGCATGATATTTTGTAGCGGACGAACGCCGTTTCGTTACGATGGCAAGGAACGTTACGATGGCAAGGAACGTTACGATGGCAAGGAACGTTACGATGGCAAGGAACGTTACGGCGAACGTTCCCTACGCGTTTTCCTTTTTCAAATCCGCATCATACGCTTCGCGCACTTCGTCAATCCCGCCGCGCATGTAGAAATAAGGTTCCGGCACATCGTCGAGTTGCCCATCCAGAATCATGCGGAACCCGCGAATCGTTTCGGTAATCGGTACGTATTTGCCCGGGCGTCCCGTAAATTGCTCGGCAACGCGCATCGGCTGGGACAAGAAACGTTCAATCTTGCGCGCGCGCGCAACGGTGAGTTTGTCGTCTTCGCTCAGTTCTTCGACGCCGAGAATCGCAATAATCGCTTCCAAATCTTTGTAGCGCTGGAGGACGCGCTGGACTTCACGCGCGCAGTTGTAATGTTCTTCGCCCACGACGAGCGGGTCGAGAATACGCGAAGTGGACGCGAGCGGGTCAACGGCGGGGAACAATGCTTTTTCCGCAATCGAGCGTTCGAGTGAAATCGTCGCGTCGAGATGTGCGAACGTGGCGACAGGCGCGGGGTCAGAATAATCGTCCGCCGGAACATAAATTGCTTGCATCGAAGTAATCGAGCCGCGTTTGGTGGACGTAATGCGTTCCTGCAATTCGCCCATTTCTTGTGCGAGCGTCGGTTGGTAACCCACCGCGCTCGGCATACGACCGAGCAGCGCGGACACTTCGGAGCCGCTCATGACGAAACGGAAAATGTTGTCAATAAACAACAATACATCGCGTCCTTCATCGCGAAAATATTCTGCCATCGTCAGACCTGTGAGTGCGACGCGCAGACGCACACCGGGTGGTTCGTTCATTTGACCAAACACCATGACGACATTGTTGATGACGCCCGACTCTTTCATTTCGAGCCAGAGGTCATTGCCTTCGCGCGAGCGTTCGCCCACGCCGCAAAACACCGAATAGCCCGAATGTTCCGTCGCGACCGTGCGAATGAGCTCTTGAATAATAACCGTCTTGCCCACGCCCGCGCCGCCAAACACGCCAATCTTGCCGCCTTTGGTAAATGGCGCGATGAGGTCAACCACTTTCATTCCCGTTTCAAAAAATTGCGGCGTCGTCACCTGGTCTTCAAAACTCGGCGCGTGACGATGAATCGGCGAAGTCACTTCTGTCGTGACCGGTTCGCCATAGTCAATCGTTTTTCCGACGACATCAAAAATGCGTCCGAGCGTTGCGGGCCCGACGGGCACAGCAATCGGCTTGCCCGTGTCAACCGCTTCCATCCCGCGCCGCAAACCGTCGGTGGTGTCCATCACGATGCAACGCACACGGTCATTGCCCAGCTGCTGTTGCACTTCGGCAATGACGTTCGTTCCTTCGCGATTGATTTCGACCGCATTAAAAATTTCGGGTTGTTGTTCGGGGGGGAATTCAATGTCCACCACCGCGCCCGTGACTTGAACGATTCGTCCGATGTTTCCTTTTGCCATAGTTGTTGGTCGTTCGTTATTAGTTATTCGTCGTAGGTGATTTGGCTAAATACGAATAACTAATAACCAACCACTCATTTCGCTTGTCGCAGCGCTTCTGCACCGCCGACGATATCCAAGATTTCTTTGGTAATGGATGCTTGCCGTACTTTGTTGCGCAGCAGGGTCAGGTTTTCAATCAATTCTTTGGCGTTATCCGTCGCATTGCGCATGGCGACCATCCGCGCGGCTTGCTCGGATGCAATCGCTTCGAGAAGGGCTTGATAGATTTGCATTTCGACAAAGCGCGGCAGCACCTGGGCGAGAATTTGTTCCGCGCTTGGTTCGTACAAATAAACTGCGCCCGGACCTTCGCGTTTAATTTCTGCTTGCTCAATCGGCAGCACGCGTTTGACCGTGGGCACTTGACGCAGCACATTCACGAAATCGGTATAGGCGAGATACACCTCGTCGGCGCGTCCGGTCAAGAATTCATCCAACGCGGCGCGCGCCAAAGCACTCACCTGAACAATTTCGGGACGCGTGCCCATATCGCTGAAATCGGCGACGACCTGTTTTCCAAAACGGCGCATCAGGTCGCGTCCGCGTTTGCCAACCGTAATCAAGCGAATGGACTTGGCTTCTTTTTCAAACGGTTTGATAAAGTCCATCGTCTTGCGAATGACGTTGACATTGTACGCGCCGGCGAGTCCGCGGTCCGCCGTGTACAGCACGACCGCGATGCTTTTCACATCGGGACGTTTTTCCAGCAGCGGATTCAAATTTTTACTGCGCCCCGGTTCGGCGGCAACGTACTGCATGACCTCGCGCGCTTTTTCGGAATAGTTGCGGCTCGCCAGCGTCGCTTGTTGGGCGCGGCGCATTTCGGCGGCGGCAATCATTTCCATCGCGCGCGTGACCTGCGAAATATTCTTGACACTGCGAATGCGCTGACGAATTTGACGTAGAGTAGGCATTGAAGGATTTGGGAAATGCGTTTCGATTTATGAGTCTTGCGCTTCATAAATCCCGAATCGGCATTCAGTTAATTTCACTGTGCCAACAATCTGAATTCACCTGTTGCGCTCACAGGGCTGATGGGCGCAACCGTGCCGTCTTGACGAACGACCGTGACCACATCCCACTGCACCAAATATTCTTGGCTGTCAATGCCGCCGGCGAGTCCGTTGGCTTCATCTACGAGCCCGTCATAATTTGGCGCGGGCGCGCGTCCGCTCACAACAAACTCGACTACGCCGCCGCCAATTTTTGAATTGCACGAACTCTCGACCAAATAAGTTTGTTCCGCATAATGCTGCGCGGGGTCGGCGAGATTCGTAATCCGCAAGCGCAGTTGATAGCACTCGTTCTGTTCCAAATCGCCAACCGGATTCCAGCGAAATACAAACGCGTCGCGGCGCAAACGGCGCGTGTCGCCGTCTTTGGGTTCCAACAATTCCGGCGCGCCAAATTTGAGCGCGACTTGGGTGGCGGTCGGAACTGACGTGGGTTGGCGCGTGACGGGGACGAACGTATTCGTCGCGGTCGGCGCGGGTGTTGTGGGAATGGGCGTACTCGTTGCGGGCAGCGGCGTCGCACTGGGCGCGGTGGTCGGCGTCGGTGGCAGTGCCGTATTCGTCGGCGCTTGCGTCGGCTGTGGAATTGGCGTGGGAATATCCGTTGGTGGCACCGCTGTTGGCGCAGGGGTCGGCGTACTCGCGCAACCTACGGCAAACAAGGCAATGAGCAAGGTGATGATTAGAGCTTTCATGGTTGAAAATTAAACTCGCTGACCGGGCTATCAGGACTTAACGCGACGGTGTTGTAATGCACTCCATCCGCCGCGCGCCCATTATTTTGCACAACGCGTACTTGCCACGTCATTTTCAGCAAGCGCACTTCGGGTGCGAGCGCGTGTGTTTGGGAAAGAATCGTTCCGTAATTGGGTGAATTGGTAAACTTGCCGCGATACAGAATAAAGGTCAATTCTTTGCCCGCCGGTCCCTGGTCGCCGCAGTGTTCGGTATCCAGAAAATCGTCCCCCCGATTTCCTTGCGGCAAATTAGGAACGGCGAGCTCGATGTGAAGCAGATAGCATTGATTCGGCTGCAACGCGCCAACAGATGCAAAAGCAAACGGAATGTCACTGCCGTCGCTGAAACTTGCCGACGCGTCCGGCGCAATTGTGCGCGGCGCGGCAAAGCGCGTGTTGGCTTGGGTGTTCGTTGACGCGCGGCGGGTTGCAGTTGGCGCAATCGTTTCGGTGACGGGAATGGCAGTCGCGACAGCAGGAATCGGCGCGGTTGTCACAGTTGGCAATAAGGTTGGAAAGGGAACGACGGTGGCAATTTCACTGGTTGAAATGGCTTGGCTTGTCGGCGGCGGATTCGGTGAGCTGGAACAACCGAAAACGAAAAATATTATTACGAGCAACAGCCATCGTTTCATTCCTTGGTTTGCCTTTCACCCCCTGATATGTACGCCGAACGAATCCGGTTTAACGGAAAAAAGAATTTTCCAACGATGCGCTTGCGGGACTCAATCCTTCGGTTGTCGGATGAATTGGGTCACTCGCATTTGTCACGTGTACGATGGTCACAAACCAACGCATCACATATTCCGGCGTTGGTGGAATTACGCTGTCAGCCGAGACGAGCAGCGTTCCATAATTGGCTTGGTCACGAAAACGACCCGGCTTGACATCAAACGTCAAACGGTCGCCTGCATTGCTCTGATTCCCGCACAGCCCGACCCAATAATCACCGACGCCGCCGGAACCGTTTGGGTTACCGAGTGTCATATCCACGCGATAGCATTGTTCCGGCGCAAGCGCTCCGACTGATGAAAATTCAAACTTGAGCGTGTCGCCATCGCGAAATGCTTTGCCTTCGGGCGCAAACACCATCGGCGCGACAAAATTCGTTGGCGCGGCGGTTGTCGGCGGCGCGGCTTCGGTTGGTGGTTGCGTCGGTTGCACCGCAGACGTTCTAGCAGGTGGACGCGTTGCTTGCGCCACATTCGTCGCACGCACCGTTGCCGTGACCGTTTCCGTAAGAACCGGGGTCAGCGTAGGAATGGGCGTTATGGTCGCCTCGAGCGTTTTCGTCGGCGCGAGCGTGGGCTGGCTGGTTGCCGTGACCACGACGACGACGACAGGTTCAGTTGGTTCCGGCGCAATCGTTGGTACAGCGGGGCGCTGTTGGCAACCCAACAGCGCAACCAAACCCAAGACGCTCAAAAAGAGCCAGTGCAAACGAATCATACTTGTTCCTCAAGTCAAGCCAGGCTAACCTTCTACCACAAGGTCAATGGTGAACGTTGGCGAAGTTGGACCGCAGACGGTGACTGTGCCAACCGGCGGCTGCGTATCATCGCCTACGTCGTTGAATTCTCCCGATGCCATGATGACATCCACCGACCAACTCGCCGTCACATCATCTCCTTGCGTCATACCATACGTTGCCTGTTGACTCAGGATGGCAACTTGTTCCTTGAGATAATCGTTGTGCGAGATATAAAGCGCTTGGCTGTTTCGACTGCTGGTAATATTTACGCGATACCCGATGTGCGGGTCCAGTTCGTATGTCGCAATCGGTTCCCACTTGAACTGAATGGTGGCGCCTGCCCCCGAACCGGACTTGGCTCGGCGCAGCGCACCGTTTTCGGGAAACGTCAAGGTTGTCACTTGATACGTTTGTCCACACGTTGGCGCGGGTGTTGCAGTCGGCGGTTCGGGCGTTGCCGATTCCGGCGGCGTAGTTGGTTGCGGCGGCGTTGTGGGCTGCGCGGGACGCGGTGTAGGCGGGACACGCGTTGGCGGCACGGCGGTCGGTTCGGGCGCGCTCGCCGTGCTGGTCGGCTCAAGAGTTGCGATTACAGGACCCGGCGTAACGGTGACGGGAATGTAAATAATGTAAGGTGTTTGCGTGGGCTGTGCTTCGGCAACGCGCGTCCGCGTGGGTGTCGCATCGCCGCCGCTGCACGCCGCGCCTACAATGGCGAGTGCACTCATCAAAACGAGTACTATAGTTTTTTTAACGTTCACGTACAAATAGAGATTGGAGATGAGAGATTAGAGACTCGAGTCGAATCGTTGCAAGTGCGAGTCTCTAGTCTCGCGTCTCTCTAATACGCTCCCGCCCGTTTGAAATCATCAATGGCTTGCTTTAATGCTTTTTCGGTTTCGCTGTCGAGGTCTTTGGTTTCCGTAATCTTGCGTCCGATGTCGGGATGCGATGCGTCCATATAACGTTGGAACGCGACTTCGAACGCGCGAATTTTTTCGAGCGGCACATCGTCCAAAAGTCCGTTCGTGCCCGCGTACAAAATTTCCACCTGATTCGCGAGGGAGACCGGTTGATACTGCGGCTGCTTGAGCAGTTCGGTCATGCGCTGACCGCGTTCCAGTTGGTCACGCGTCGCTTTGTCGAGCGAGGAACCGAACTGCGCGAACGCGGCGAGCGAGCGATACTGCGCGAGGTCGAGTTTGAGACGACCGGCAACTTTTTTCATCGCCTTGGTCTGCGCGTTCGAACCGACGCGTGACACGGAAATGCCAACGTCGAGCGCAGGGCGAATGCCCGCATAGAACAAATCCGAGAGCAAATAAATCTGTCCGTCGGTGATGGAGATGACGTTTGTGGGAATATACGCGGACACATCGCCTGCTTGCGTTTCGATGATGGGCAGGGACGTAAGCGAACCGCCGCCCAGTGTATCATTCAAACGCGCCGAGCGTTCCAACAAGCGCGAGTGCAGATAGAAAATGTCGCCGGGGTATGCTTCGCGCCCCGGAGGTCGGCGCAGCAGTAACGAAATTTGGCGATACGCCCATGCGTGTTTGGAAAGGTCATCATAAATGATGAGCGCGTCGCGAATCGTCTTGCCGTCAACGGTGACGCCATTTTCCATAATCTCTTCGCCGATGGCAGTGCCCGAATACGGCGCGAGATATTGAAGCGGCGCGGGGTCGGACGCCGACGCGCTGACGACGGTCGTATATCCCATCGCCCCATATTTTTCCAATGTCGCCACCACTTGCGCGATGGTGGACTGTTTCTGCCCAATGGCGACATAGATGCAAATCATGTCTTGCCCTTTTTGATTGATGATTGCATCAATGCACAACGCGGTCTTGCCGGTTTGGCGGTCGCCGATAACTAATTCGCGCTGCCCGCGTCCAATCGGAATCATTGCGTCAATCGCTTTGATACCCGTTTGCACGGGCGACTTGACGGGTTGGCGTTCGACGACGGACGGCGCGATGCGTTCGACGGGACGAAACGATGTCGCATCAATCGGTCCCTTGCCGTCAATCGGTTGACCAACGGCGTTGACGACGCGACCGACGAGCGCGGCGCCGACAGGCACGGAAGCGAGACGTCCAGTGCTTTTCACCAAATCGCCTTCTTCCAAATCTTCGTAATCGCCCATGATGACGACGCCGACGTTGTTGTCTTCCAAATTCAACGCGAGCGCGAGCGTCCCATTCTTTGGAAATTCGACGAGCTCGCCTGCCATCACATTGGACAGACCGGACACGCGCGCAATGCCATCGCCGATTTCGATGACCTGTCCCACATCCATTGTTTGGACGGGCGCTTGAAATGATTCGAGTTGTCGCTTGATTTGTGCGGTAATGTCTAGAACGTTTAATGCCATAGAATTCAATGCTCAATGGTCAATGGACAATGCACAACCTGAATTCTCATTGTGCATCGCGCATTGTGCATTCTGCATTATCTCGCGGTCTCCATTTTCTGTTTCATTGCGGCGAGTTTGCCCGAAACACTGCCGTCAATCACCACATCGCCAATGCGTACGATAACGCCGCCCAAAATTTCGGGGTCGAGCCGATATGCAAAGCCGAGTTCTGTGCCGTATTGAGCGCGCAGTTTGCTTTCCAATGTCGCGCGTTCTTGCTCCGTGAGCGGGATAGCGGTGGTCACCTGCGCGGTCGTGCCCGGCGCGCCGGCTGCCACAAAGCTGTCAAACGCCGCAATCACATCGCGCAAGAGGTGGACCTGATTTTTGCTGGCGAGCAAGAACGCGAGGTTTCGCACCTCTGTATCGGCGTTCGGCGGAAGCATTCCGTTGAGCAGCGCCTTTTTGCCGTCGAACGATTCCGCCGGGTTGTCGAGACGCGGCAGCAAATTGCTTTTTTCCACCGCGCTGTTCAGCGCGTGTAAATCGCGGACGTGTTTTTCGACCGCTTTTTCAAAAAGGGCGCGGGCGTAATTGGTTGCGTCGGACATGTTATGCCCCCGCGCGGTTGGCAACGGAACCCGGTTCCGTTGTGCCCCCAAAGTCGGCTTCGTTCAGGAAATTTTCCACGAGCTGCCGCGATTTGCGTTCGTCCAAATTTCCGCCGATGACGCGCTGTGCGCCGAGCAGTGAGAGGTCAATCACTTGTTGGCGCAATTCCGACACCATTTGTTTGCGTTCATAGTCCAACTCGCCGCGCGCGGCGACGCGAATTTTCTCGGCATCCTCTTGCGCTTCGGCGATGATCCGCTGACGTTCTTTTTCGGCGGCTTGTTGCGCGGACGCGGCGACAGCTTGTGCCTCGCGGCGCGCTTCGTCGAGTTTGCGTTCAAACTCTTGTTGTTGCGTGGCGGCTTCGGCGCGCACGCGGTCCGCATTCTCCAGCGCTTCTTGAATTTTCTTTTTGCGCGTTTCCAGCATGTTGAGAATGGGGCGGTAGGCGAACTGGCGCAAGATAAAGAGGACAATCAAAAAGCCCGCCAACTGCGCCAAGAACCATGGCAGATTAATACCAAGTTTTTCCATGTTGGTTTCCTTGTGGAACAAATGCGATTGCACTACATCGCGATCATTGTTCTACGCTTAAAAGATACCGAAACCAATCAGGAAGGAAATGACGAGACCGAAAATTGCCAACGCTTCGGTGAACACGATGCCGATAAACATCGTCGTCGTCAAAGTTCCCGCCGCTTCCGGATTCCGCCCGATAGCTTGCAGCGCGCCATTGGCGACCAAACCGATGCCGATGCCTGGACCGATTGCCGCGAGACCGATTGCTAACGCTGCACCGATTAATTTCAAACCTTCATCTGTCATTGCAGTCCTCCGAGATGTGAAAGATTAGAGATTAGAGACCGGAGAGTAGAGTTCGAATCATTTTAAGAATCTCCAATCTCCAGTCTCCGGTCTTTTTTTCAATGATGTGCTTCGTGACTTTCGCCGCCATGTTCGGCGGTAGCGAGCCGCATGAACGCAACCGTCAATACGGCGAAAACGAATGCCTGAATAAACGCGACAAAAAATTCGAGTCCGTAAAACGGAATCGGCAGGATGAAAAAGAGAAATGCCATGATAAGCAAAATCACTTCACCCGCAAAGATGTTGCCGAAAAGACGAAAGGTAAAGGCGATAATTTTGCCCAGTTCGCTGATAAGTTCGACGATGCCGACAAACACATCAATCAACCCGAACGCAATGTCGCCCTTGAGCAAACGTCCGAAACTGAAAAACCGCGTCCAATATTTCAAGCCCTGCGCGCGCATCCCGTACACTTGCGTCATGATAACAGAAACCAGCGCCAGCGCGAGGGGAAGGTTAATGTCCGACGACGGGGCACGCAGGAACGGCACGAGCGCGGCATGTTCTTCCGGATGCGCGCCGCGCGCGATTTCATTTTTGACAAACAGCGAAGTCGTTTCGATAAATTCCGGCGCATCGCCCAAGACAAAAATTCCGCTGGGGTCACATTTGCCGTCATGTTCAAAACAAATTTGCCCATTTTCGACGCGCGTGTGGGTTTCTTCGCCGACTTTGATAACGCCGATGGAACCGGCGCCGGGAATCAAACCGACAAAATTGGAAACGATGACGAGGATAAAAATCGAAGCCGCAATCGTAAAAAAGTCGCGCCATTTCGGACCCGCGATGCCTTCAAACAGATTAATCATCTGTTCGATGGCGGTCTCCATGACATTTTGCAATCCGCTCGGAACAACCTGCATATTCCGCGTGGACAGTACCGCGAGCAAAATAATAATCACCACCACGATAACGAGCGTGATGATGGTGGGCGTCACATCGAAACCGGCGACATTGAACAAAATTTCGGGGGCGATGGCAACCGACGCGCGCACCGCATCCACCGAAAAATTGAACAAGAGTTTAATCGCCGCGCCCACGACGACCAGCGCGATGATGGCAATCCACAACTTGGGATTTCTCACTGCTCTCCTCCGACGCGTTGCGAGTTTTCTTCGACCCGCGCGTAAATCGCGGCAACACTGCGGGCGATGGTGAAAATGCCAATATTCAAACCCAGCAACATCATAGACAAAGTGATTATGGGGGAAGTTCGAAAGCGTTGGTCAAGCACAATGCCTAACATAATTGGCAGTACCGTAACCACCAACAACTTGAGGGCAAGCATGTATACCCAACGCCAGCCAATCTTGCTCAAGTTGCTGCTCTCCTTGTAACGCTGTTTGCGCAAGCGTTAGACACAAAATCGCGCGCTCTCCGCGCGCAATAAAAAGGCGCACGACTTTGTGCAATCTGGCACAATTATACGCGAATCACTTGAAACGCAAAATATACGCGCGCCGACGATGAAATAGCATACCGCAAATACCACACATTCGCGAATAAATCAAATTCACTCGCCGTGCGCGTGCAAATAGCGCGCCAATTCACCGCGTCCGATGACGCCGAGAACTTGGCCATCGTCCATCACCGCGACCTCATCCATCTCGCGGTCAGTCAAAATTTTCAGGGCGCGCAGTGCGTCATCATTCAGCGTAACGCTCATTTCCGTTTGCAAAGGTACCATCGCTTGCCGCACACGCGTCGTTTCCCATTTGGCGCGCGCAATTTGTTTCACCTGCGCGATGCCGACGAGCCCCACGGCGCTCCCATTCAAATCAATCGCGAGCGCGGGCGAGTGCAGCCACAAAGAAAAAGCGTCCGCCACTTCGCGCAAACTCAATGCTTCGCTGATGCGCGGCAGCGGCGCGCGCATAATTTCTTGTACGCGGACACGGCTCAAGAGTTCGCGCGCCAACAAGGCGTGATACGCTTCGCCCGAAGCGCGCCACAAGAACCACGCCATCAAAAACAACCACGCACCGCCGTACTCGCGCGACACAATCAAAAACACGCCGAGCGCGACGAGCAATCCTGCCAGCACGCGTCCGCTCAGCATGCCCCAAAAGGTCGCGCGCCGTTGATTCTGGAAAAGCGCCCACAGCGCCGCGCGCAGCACGCGTCCGCCGTCCAACGGGAAACCCGGCAAGAGATTAAACAACGCGAGCACGAGATTCGCCTGCGCGAGATAAAACGCAATCACCGCCGCATACACCCACGTAAATTGAAATGGTGTTTGCGAAAATACGTCGAGCGTGCTCAACGCTTGCAGCCAAATCCAAACTCCCGCCGCAAAAATAGAAATCACAAATGAAATCAACGGACCGACAATCGCGATTAGGAATTCGGTTTGTGGCGAATCGGGTTCGTCCGCGATTTGCGCGACGCCGCCGAAAATAAACAGCGTGATGCCCAACACCTGCACGCCGCGTCCGCGCGCCATCAACGCGTGCGCCATTTCATGCGCGAGCACGCTGGCAAACAAAAGCAAACTCGCCAACACCGCCAGCGCAAGCAGTTCCCACGGCACCCCGCGCCGAATGCGAATGCCCAGCTCGATTGGAAAAATGATAAAGGCGAGTTGATACGTGAGCAGCAAAAAAATCAGAATCCAACTCGCGTCCACGCGAATTGGTATTCCGAAAATTTTTCCAATGTTCCAGGGACGAAAGATAGCAAACATAAACAAAAGCGCGGGGTGATTTGCCCCGCGCTGTGGGATGGCTTTTAGCGACAACGCCCCGGCGTATTGCCGCGCACAATGCCGACAGGATTACGATGCACGCCGTTCACAATCAATTCAAAGTGCAGGTGCGGACCCGTCGAACGTCCGGTACTGCCGATGCGTCCGATGAGTTGTCCTTTGGTCACGGATTGTCCCGCGTTCACCGCGAACGCGCTCAAGTGCGCATAGCGCGTGACCGCGCCGTTACCATGATTAATCAAAATCATGTTGCCGTAACCGGAATTGTCCCAACCGACAAATTCCACATACCCCGCATCGGACGCAACGACAGCGGTGCCTTTGGAATTTGCCAAATCAATGCCCGGGTGTCCGCCCCAATAGTACTGACTTACGCACGCAGCGGTGGGCCATTGAAAATTTGAAGTGCCTTTGATGGCATTCTGTGGAGTGGTCGCGCTGTATTGCACTTTGCGGATGACGATGGGCTTGCTGCCACCGGGAACCATGATGAACGCGTTTTCGACGAGAACGGGCGGCGACGATTTGAAATCGTGAATAGATTGATTGAACGGGTCATTCAAAATTGCCGCCGGGTCTGCTTTGAAACGCGCGGCAATCGTTTGGATGGTTTCCCCTTTGGCAACTTGATGCAAGACGCCGTTCACCGGCGGGACCAACAAGTCTTGTCCGACGGACAGCGCGTCGGGATTGTCTTCCAGTTTGCCATTCGCCCAAATCAACGAATCGGGCGTAATCCCAAAGCGCGCGGCAATCACGCTGACGTTATCGCCGGGCTTGACCGTGTATTGGGTCACATCGCGGCGTTCTTTTTTCGCGGGCGCGGTATTGACAATGACCGATATCCGCAAGTCATTTTCCGGATTCGTCGGGTCGAGATTCACGTCGGGCAAGTTTTCTTGCGGCGCGGGTTCGTCGTAATTGCGCGGCTGCTGCTGTGCCTGAATTTGAATTCCGCTCAACAACAACGCGATGAGGACGAGCGCGATGACGCCGAGATGAGCGGTGAGACGCGTCAACAGCGAAACGTTGTTGGCGTTTTCGTATTTCAGATTCTCGACGCGAACGTAAACGCGGTTGGCTAACGAGTGGACTCGGGTGGTGAGCTCTCTTGTTGGGTCTTGCATCATGGATTCAATGTGGGAACAGAATCTCAAAAATCGTCGCGATTCAATTTTTCCAGAAATTCGCGATTGCTGCGTGTCTTTGCCATGCGCTCAACGACGAGTTCGATTTCTTCGGGACCGCCGCCCATTTGCGAAAGCATTCGGCGGAGCGTCCAAACACGCGGCAGCAAATCTTCGGGAATCAAAAGCTCTTCGCGGCGTGTGCTGCTGCGTTCCCAATCAATCGCGGGATAGATACGGCGGTCGGCAAGTTTGCGATTCATGTGGACTTCCATGTTGCCGGTGCCTTTGAACTCTTCGTAAATCAAATCGTCCATGCGGCTGCCCGTATCCACCAGACACGTAGCAATAATAGTCAAACTTCCGCCCTCTTCCAAATTCCGCGCCGCGCCAAAAAAGCGCTTGGGCGGGAATAATGCGGCAGGGTCAAAGCCGCCGGTCAACGTGCGCCCGCTCGGCGGCACGACCAAATTGTACGCGCGCGCCAAACGCGTGATGGAATCGAGCATAATGACGACATCTTTGCCGCCTTCGACGAGCCGCTTGGCGCGCTGGAGTGACATTTCCGCGACGCGCGTTTGATTTTCGATTTCGTCGTCAAACGTCGAAGCGAACACTTCGGCGTCCACCGAACGGTCAACGTCCGTTACCTCTTCGGGACGCTCGCCGATGAGCACAACCATCAAATGCGTATCCGGATAATTTTCCGAAATCGCGTTGGCAATTTGTTTGAGCAGCGTTGTCTTGCCCGCTTTCGGCGGAGAAACAATCAAGCCGCGTTGTCCTTTGCCAATCGGCGCGAGCAAGTCCAAGACGCGAGTGGCGAGGATATTCGCTTTTGTTTCGAGTTTAAATTGAACGTTGGGAAAGATGGGAGTGAGCTTGTCAAAATCGGGGCGTTGTTTGGCGGATTCGGGGTCAATGCCGTTCACCGCTTCGACGCGTAAAAGTCCATAATACTTTTCCGTGTCTTTCGGCGGACGCACTTGCCCGATGACCATATCGCCCGTACGCAGACCAAAGCGCCGAATTTGTGATTGCGAAACATACACATCTTCGTCGCCGGGCAAGAGATGGTCCGAACGCAAAAAGCCGATGCCGTCCTGAACGATTTCGAGCACGCCGCCGCCAAAGATGAGCCCTTCGCGCTCGGCTTTGGCGCGCAGCAAGCGAAAGATTAAATCGCTCTTTTTGAATTTAGAGTAACCGCTGACGCCTTGTTCTTTGGCATAGTCGCGGAGTTCGCTCAATGATTTTTCATCGAGCGCGGAATAGTTGATGTGGTCGTTGACGATAACGTCAGGAGTACGAGGCATACGTGTAAATGTTCCTTTGGGGAAGCAAACGCGCGCAGCGCGTTACTGTTTTCGAGTAACACAGCGAGGATTCGACGCGCCGGGTAATCGTGTGGCGCCGCTCAAAGCATAAACGCGCGTGGGGTTTTTGCCCACAATCTATTTGGAGATAACGTCAAAACTGACGTGAAATAAAGTGCAATACTGAAAATTTGGATAATGAGAGTTGCGTGGGGCTGGCTTTGCTACAACAACGGTTGTAGTCAGAGGTTTAACCTTGCCGCTTGCATTCGTCGAGTGGGCGACGAATTTCTTACGGGCAAAATTATAGCAGTTTTCGTTGGGAACGTCAATTTATTTTTGCTGCTTGCGCGCACGGTGGGTGCCCCATTCTCTCGCCGACTCGATCTGGTGCGTGCGAACTTGTGCTCATATATCGGAACGAAACACGAGGGTATTTTGCATCTGCAACAATTTGCTTGCAACGCGCGCAAATTCGTTCGCGTCGCCGCTGGTGTAGAACTGTGCGTGCGCCGCTCCGGCTTGGCGCGCGGGATGTCTTGGCGCGACACGCGCGGTTTGCCGCGCCACCGCCTCGCTCGGGTCCAAAACGGTCGCGCGCCCGCCCGCAACGGCTTGAATCACTGGAATGAGAAACGGATAATGCGTACAGCCCAACGCGATTTCGTCCACGCCCGCTTCGAGCAGCGGTTCAATCACTGCGCGCACACTCGCTAACGTTTCGGGCGAATCAATGTCCCCACGTTCGACGCGTTCGACCCAATCGGTTGGATAGACCGTTTGCACTTGGACATCGCGCGCATAGTGCGCGCGTGTGCGGGAAAAGAGTTTGCCCTCCAACGTGCCGCGCGTTGCCAACACCGCGATTTTGCCCGAACGCGTTGCGCTCGCGGCAGGTTTTATCGCGGGTTCCATGCCGATAAAAGGAGTGTGGGGAAAACGCGCGCGCAAGTACGCAAGCGCCGCCGCCGACGCGGTGTTGCACGCGACCACGACCACCTCGCATTGTTCTGCCATAAGAAATTCCGTGATGCGTGTGGAACGCGCGCGAATCTCTGATGCAGGGCGCGGTCCGTAGGGGCAATATTTTTGGTCGGCGAAATAAACCAAGTCATGTGCGGGCAGTTCGTGTGCGACCGCGCGCAGGACGGACAAACCACCGACGCCCGAATCAAACAGACCGATTTGGAAAGTGTCGCTCACGGCAAAATTCAGTTCGTCAACGAAATACCCAGCGCGTCATGGTTTGCAAATCTTCACCATCCCACGCCAAAACTTTTTTGGGTTCGACACACCAATACGGTGAACCTTGCGGCACCTGATATTTGTTTTGAAAGGTTGTATCGAGGTCAAGCCATTCGCGTTCCGTCAACTCGTCATCTTGAATGATGCGCGCGCTGCCTTCAATAATCACCACGCGCGCACCGTCGGGCAGATGGACCGCGACATGCGGATTGCGTACGAGATTGTGCGCCCACGCCGTTTTCATGCTGCCTTCAAAGTGTATGCGATTTTGGTACCAGATGCCCCAAACCGGAACGACGTGAGGTTCGTGCCGTGCCGTGACGGTGTTCAACCAATAATGCCGCGCAGGTTCCATCTCCGCCGATACAAAATCCCACGACAAGAGATGTTCGTGGGATTCCGGCATTCTGTACCCTTCCACTTTTTTTATAGGCAACGCCTGCGGAATGACAATCGGGTCAAGCATCAAAGCTCAATCTCCATTCCGGCGATTGCGAAATGTGCGCGCGCTTTCGACGAACGCCTCAAACAATTTTCCAAAGCGTTCGTCGTCGTCCATCAACTCGGGATGCCATTGCACGCCAATCAAAAAGCGTTCGTCTTCCGATTCGACCGCTTCGACAACGCCATCCGGCGAACGCGCAATCACACGCAAGCCGGGCGCGACATTTTTCAATGCTTGATGATGCAGCGAGTTCACTTGAATTTCCGGTGTGCCGAGCCATTGCGCGATTTTTGACTTGGGGTCGATTTCCACCGGATGCGCGCGCAAGTTGTACGGGTCGCCCGTGCGATAGGAATGATTTTGCTCGGTCTGCAATTGCGCGGGAATGTCCTGGTACAAACTGCCGCCTGCCGCGACGTTTAACATTTGAATCCCGCGACAAATGCCGAAAATGGGATGCCCGTCGGCGAGCGCCCAACGCGTGACGCGCAACTCGGTTTCATCGCGCGCCGTGTCAATTTCTCCGCAGAACGGTTCCACCTCTTCGCCAAATTCTTTTGGATGTACGTCCACGCCGCCCGCGAGCAGCAGCCCGTCAATGCGCGCATAGATGGCGCGCAAGGTTTCTTCCGAAAGATGCAGTGGAATCAAAATGGGCGCGCCGCCCGCGCGTTCGACCGCGCTGGAATACGTGAGCGGAATGCCCGAATAGCGAAAACCGTTGTTGGAATCTACGACGGAACGCGCGGGAATGCCAATAACAGGTACGTCACGGTTTGACATGGTTTTGTTTGCCGCCAACGCAAAAAAAATTTTGCGAACGCGGCTAGTCCTCCACTGGGTTCACGAGTTTACCGAGATTGCCGACCTCGATTTCAATTACATCACCTTTTTTCAAAAAAATCGGCGGCGTGCGCGATTGCCCGACGCCTTTCGGTGTGCCGGTGGCAATGACATCGCCGGGTTCCAGGGTCATGCCGCGCGACAAGTACGCAATGAGCGTGGCGACATCGAAAATCATATCGCGAGTGTTGCCGTCTTGCAAACGTTCCCCGTTCAGGGTTGCGCGCACGGACAATGCTTGTACGTCCGCCACGTGTTCGCGCGTGACCACTGTCGGTCCCATCGGGCAGAATGTGTCGAACGATTTGCCGAGCACCCACTGTCTGCCATATTCCGCATCGAGTTGTACGTCACGCGCGCTTACATCGTTGACCACTGTATATCCAAACGCAAAAGTGAGCGCATCCGTGACACTGACATTCCGCGCGCGTTTGCCGATGACCACGCCCAATTCGGCTTCATAATCTACGCGCTGTGAAACGTCGGGAAGGATGTGGATCGTATCGTACGGACCGATGACGGACGAGGAAAATTTGGCAAACACAATCGGTTTGGTGGGAATTGCCATGCCCGATTCGCGCGCGTGGTCAACGTAATTCAAACCTATGCCAATCACTTTGCCCGGATGGGGAATCGGCGCGCACAAATGCACCCGCTCGAGCGGAAACGTCACTTCGGGCAGCTGCTTTTCGCCGAGCCACGCGAGCGTGTCGCGTGCGGCATCCCACGCGGCTTCGCCGGCGTAAAGAAATTCCAGCGCGGAGGGCGCATTAAACATTTGAACCCCGCGCGCCGCGTGGGCGGCGTTGAGGTCAACGGCGAAACCATTCTGCGCCGCGCCCCAATGTGTCTTGCCATGAATCTGGAAGGTGATGAGTCGCATAGCTCAATACTCGATGCGGCATGCGCAATGGACGAACTTGTTCCCTGCGTTTACGAATTGTTCACTGCACATTGTCGCGCACCGCGATACAGTCTACCTCAATAAATGTGTGCATTAACAATTGACAGCCGACGGTTGCACGCGCGGGATACGGTTCCGTAAAATAGCGTTTGTAGATTTCATTGTATTTTGCGAAATCGCCCAAATCCGTCAAATAGGCGGTGACTTTGACTACATCGCGCAGAGAAAAGCCGCCCGCTTCGAGAATGGCTTTGATGTTTTCAAACGTAAGGGTCGCCTGTTCTTCAATGGTGCCGATGACCACTTTCCCGGTCTTGGGGTCAATCGGTCCTTGCCCTGCCACGTACATTGTGTTGCCTGCGACCATCGCTTGATTGTACGGACCCACGGGATTCGGCGCGTTCGGTGTGTGTATGACTTGTTTTGGCATTCAACTCCTTGATTTAATGTGCATTGTTCATCGTGCATTGAATATCGTACATTGAGTATCGTGCATTGTTCATCGTGCATTG
>JAKOPZ010000089.1 GCA_029778615.1 Chloroflexota bacterium
CGCTGTGGTCATGGGCGCGCCGCTCTATATGTTTCATTGGCACAAGGACGCGCTGCATTTTCTTACGCAGCACCGTGATGCGCTCGTAAAAATGCCCGTCGCAATTTTTGCGCTCGGTCCCTGGCATGAAGACGAAAAAGAATTTCAGACGGTGCGCGCACAGCTGGACAAAGAACTCGCCAAGTTTTCTTGGCTGACGCCGAGAGCGACCGAAATTTTCGGCGGCAAGTTCGACCCGAACAAGCTGACCTTTCCGCATACTTGGATCCCGGCAATCAAAAGTATGCCCGCCAGTGACATACGCGATTGGAACAAGATTCGCGCGTGGGCAAACGAACTCACCGCGATGTTTCAACCGACGATGGTAAAGTGAGAGGCATACAAATCTTTTGGAGGTAAACATGAGACTTGAAGGAAAAATTGCAGTGGTCACGGGCGCGGGGTCCGGCATGGGACTTGCGATTGCAACCCGCTTTGCTGTCGAAGGCGCGCGCGTCGTCGCGGGTGATTGGAATGGAGAGCGATTGAAAGCTGCCGTCGAAAGCATCAAAGCGAGCGGCGGAAACATTGTCGGAGCAGAGGGCAACATTGCCGAGCAAGCGGCGGCAGAAGGTCTGGTCGAATTGGCAATCAATACTTTTGGCGGACTGCATGTTCTCGTGAACAACGCCGGCATCATGGACTATATGCAGGCAGTGGGCGAGTTGTCGAATGACGTTTGGCGGCGCGTCTTGGGCGTCAATTTGGATGGTCCCATGTTCACAAGTCGGCGCGCGGTCCAGCATATGCTGGTGAACGGCGGCGGCTCGATTATCAACATTGCCTCGACGGCGGCGCTACACGGCGGCGCGGCGGGCGCGGCGTATACCGTTTCAAAACATGGGCTCGTGGGACTTACGCGCAGTACGGCGTGGATGTACGCCAAACGCGGGATTCGCTGCAATGCGATTTGTCCGGGCGCGACCAAAACAAATATCGCCGAGACGATGCCGCAAGAACGGCTTGACCCGAACGGCGCGCGCCGCGCCGGCGAATTTGCGGCGCTCATTCCGGCATATCTCGAACCCAGTGATATTGCGGCGCTCGCGCTCTTTTTTGCTTCGGATGAATCCCACAATATCAATGGCGCGATTGTGCCGGCGGATGGCGGTTGGGACGCGGTCTAAAGCACCACATTGGCGCAAGCGGATTTGTTCGATTTGGAATGGACTGTACAAGTGGCATGAGAAATAACGCAAGGAGCACAATGCCATGAACATGCTCACAGAGAAAGCAAACAAGGAAATTCTGTCCCCGACCGCGCGTTGGGCAGAGTTACTCATCGTTGCCGCTTTGTTGTTGTTGTTTGTTTTCTTTGCGTATCATCAATTCACGAATACGGGTTTCTTTACGTCGAAATTTGGCGTGTTCGAGATGGTGTGCTTGTACGGTCCAATCCTTGTGTCATGCAGTGCGCCGCTGGTGCGCGCCTTGACGCGGCAGCGTAATATTGCGCGTCCGTTTGAAGCGGCAGGCGATTTGTGTTTGGCGTGCGGCTCGCTGTGGCTGTTGATGATTTTTCCATTCCAATACGCGCATTTTGCGGATGTGCTGCCGAGCGCGCTGCGTTTTATTTTGGCGTGGGTCACCGATGACGTTGCCAAAATTGTTCTGGCGCTTCAGGTCATTGTAGGAATCGGCTCTGCGTTTGCGTTGACGTGGCAATATCTGACGCGGCGCGGATGGGTTGCATACGCCGCCGGACGGTGAGCCGCGCGGCATACTTGAGGAAAGGTGAGACGTGATGCTTACAGATTCGATGCAAGTTGTTTATGAACGTCCACACATGTTGACCGATGTGGTCACACATTATTGTCCCGGCTGCACGCACGGCGTGATACATCGCCTCGTCGCCGAAGTGATGGACGAATTGGACTTGGGCGAAAAAACCATTGGCGTCGCGTCCGTTGGCTGTTCTGTGTTCGCGTACAACTATTTCGATTGTGATTTTGTCGAAGCCGCGCACGGGCGCGCGCCCGCAATGGCGACGGGCATCAAACGCGTGCATCCCGACAAATTTGTATTCACCTATCAAGGCGACGGCGATTTGGCTTCGATTGGCACCGCAGAAATTATTCACGCCGCGACGCGCGGCGAAAACATCAGCGTCATCTTTGTCAACAACGGCGTGTACGGCATGACCGGCGGACAAATGGCGCCGACGACATTGCCCGGCATGAAAACCACTTCATCGCCGACGGGACGCGATACGCACACGATGGGTTTTCCCCTCCGCATGTCCGAACTGCTCGCGACGACGAGCGGCGCGAGTTATGTGGTGCGGCGTTCTGTGCATGACCCCGGACACATCAATCAAGCCAAAAAAGCCATCAAGACCGCATTTCAAGTACAAATGCACGGGCTCGGCTTTGCGCTCGTGGAAATTCTTTCGTCGTGTCCGGTGAATTGGGGCATGACGCCGCACGAGTCAATGGATTACATTAAACAAAAAATGATTCCGTACTTTCCGCTCGGCGATTACAAAATCGCGGACGCGGTAAAACAAATCAAGTAAGGGGCGCGCGGTATGTCCACGAAACAAATCTTGATCGCGCTCGGAAAATTAATACTGTGCGGACTCGCGTTCTATGTCGGGACAATGCTCGGCGGAATGATTGCGACGATGCTGGGACTGCCGCTGCCCACTGCACCGCAAGGCGCGGACATGAGCATGCTCCCGCTGTACATGCTCTTGACGACACCGCTCATCGCGTTCGCGCTCGCCATTCTCGCGCAGCATCTCGCGGGAAATTTCATTGTGCGCGCGGGCGCGTTGTCGCTTTTGCTGTGGATTGCGTACACGGTGAATACGCAGTTGGAAGCGACGATTGTTTCTACGTACGCGGCAGGGATTTGGTTCGCCCTCGTCTCGGGATTTTTTGCGGCGTTGTTTTGCGGGATTGCCGTCGCGTTTTTCTTGGCGCCAAATATTTCGAACGTGAGCGCGCGTCAAGCCGCAGAGAATTTTTTTGCGCGACACAGCGTTGTCGGTTGGTTGTGGCGTTTGGCAATTGCTGCCGTCGCGTTCATGCCCATCTATTTTGTATTCGGCTTGCTCGTGCTCCCATTTACCGGCGAATATTATCGTCAACAAATGTTCGGACTCGTCGCGCCAACGCTTGAAACGCTGCTGCCGATTCTTTTCACGCGTAGTGTTTTATTCTTGCTCGCGTGTTTGCCCATCCTTGTTTTGTGGCAAGCCTCCGCGCGCGCGTTGTTTTGGCGGCTCGGACTGGCGCTGTTCTTTTTTGTGGGGTTTGTCATCATGTTGTACGCGACGTGGCTGCCGTTGTATGTGCGTGTCCCGCACCTGCTGGAAATTTTCGCGGATGAATTTGTGTATGCGGCAGCGCTTGTGTTGCTGCTCGTAACTGGAAACGTATTTGCGCGCGCAGCGCGGCGTCCCGTGTCGGCGGGGGCACTCGCGCAGCTTGCACGCGTGAAGCAAGACAATGGGAGGTAAGGATGAATCAATTAACCCAACGTGATATGGAGCTGCATGTCGGCATTTTGGGCTGGCTGTACATTGTCTCTAGTGTGCTGATGGTCGGAATTGGCGCAATGATTTTTTTCCTCTTGACGAGCATTGGCGCGGTCACGCGTGACCCCGAAGCGCTCGCGATTTTGAGCATTGTGGGCACATGGATTGGCGTGGTGCTCGCCGTGCTGGCGCTGCCCGGATTCCTCGCGGGATACGGCTTGCTCAAGCACGCGGTGTGGGGACGCATTCTCGCGTTGGTGCTTGCGCTGCTCAATCTGCTCAATTTCCCAATTGGCACCGTGCTCGGCATCTATGCGTTATGGGTGCTCTTGCAAACGAGCGCCAATGATTTCTTTGCGCCCGCGCAACCCGCCGCCGTGTGAGCGAATGGTTTTGTATAGACAGGACTTTCGCTCAGTTGTCATTTCGAGCCGTCTTTGCGAGAAATCTCAGTGGAAAAACCGAGATTTCTCACTCCGTTCGAAATGACAAGCGAAAGTCCTAATAGAGTGAAACGAGAGCGAGGAATGATGCAACACGAAATTGTTATTTCCGGTTTTGGCGGACAGGGCGTTTTGTTCGCGGGGCAGCTGCTCGCGTACGCGGGACTGGCGGAAGGAAAA
Organism: Chloroflexota bacterium; assembly: GCA_029778615.1. Lineage (GTDB taxonomy): Bacteria > Chloroflexota > Anaerolineae > UBA4142 > SHND01 > SHND01. Next base: position 4,144 of record JAKOPZ010000089.1, read on the forward strand.
AATGTAACGTGGATTCCGTCGTACGGTCCCGAAATGCGCGGCGGCACCGCGCACTGTACCGTGATTGTTTCGGATAAAGAGATTGGCTCACCGCTCGTGCGTCACCCGACTGCCGCGCTGGTGATGAATCGCCCCTCGTTTGAAAAATACGCGCCGCTCGTCCAAACGGATGGCGTCCTCATTCGCGATTCTTCACTCATTCCGGAAACGGCGGACCGCACAGACATTCAGGAATTGGCGCTGCCCGCCAAAGAAATCGCAACCGAATTGGGCGCGCCGCAAATAGCCAATGTTGTAATGCTCGGCGTGCTCGCGCAAGCAACCGGCGTCGTAACCCTCGAAACGCTTGACCGCGTGCTCCAAGAACATCTCGGCGCGCGGCATCAACACACGTTGGAAGCGAATCGGCGCGCGTTACAGCGCGGCGCGCAATACGCGATGGTCAAGGTTGTGGCGTAGGAATGGAGAGACGATTTATGCAGACCTTATGGGAACAACGGTATGCCCAGCGCACCCAGCGCATCAAGAGCTCGACGATTCGGGAATTACTCAAGTTCGCGGAACAACGCGATATTATTTCTTTTGCCGGAGGGATGCCCGCGCCCGAAGCGTTTCCGCTGCAAGAATTTGAAGACGCGGCGCATCGCGTGATTGCGCAATTGGACGGCGCGGCATTTCAGTACAGTTCGACGGACGGCTACTTGCCTCTGCGCGACATGATTGCGCGTCACACTTCGCGCTTTGGGCTCGACATTACTGCCGAGAATATTCTCATTACTTCGGGGTCACAGCAAGGATTGGATTTGCTCGGACGCATTTTTATCAATCCCGGTGACCGCATCGTCGTCGAAGAACCAACGTATCTTGGCGCACTGCAAGCGTGGAATGCGTATGGCGCGGAATATGTAACGGTGCCGGTGGACGAGAACGGGATGGAAATGGACGCGCTCGAAGACGCGCTCCGCACCGGACCGAAATTCATTTACGTGCTGCCGAATTTTCAGAATCCGTCCGGCGTCACACTTTCGGCGGTGCGGCGGCTGCGGCTCGTCGAACTGGCAAATCATCATGGCGTTCCGATTATTGAAGATGACCCGTACGGGCAGCTGCGGTACGAAGGCAAACATATTCCGGCAGTTGCCAATTTGGACAAACGCGGGCGCGACGATTGCGAATTGTGCTATCGCGGCAATGTGATTTACTTGAGCACCTTTTCCAAATTGCTCGCGCCGGGCTTGCGCGTGGCGTGGATTGTCGCCGCGCCCGAAGTGATTCAAAAACTGGTGCAGGCAAAACAAGGCGCGGACTTGCAAACCGCGACGTTCAATCAAATGCTGGTGTACGAAGTGGCGCGCGAAGGATTTTTGGATCGCCATGTCAAAACCCTGCGCGACCTGTATCGCACGCGCCGCGACGCGATGTTGACCGCGCTCGAAGAACATTTTCCGACGGCGGTGCGATGGACGCATCCGGAAGGCGGTCTGTTTTTGTGGGTCACTCTGCCCGAAGGATTGGATACAACGGACTTGCTGGTGCCTGCGCTGGAGGAGCGCGTGGCGTTTGTGCCGGGCGGCGCATTTCACGCCAACGGCGGCGGCGCGAATACGATGCGTCTGAATTTTTCGAATGCAAACCCGCAACAGATTCACGAAGGCATTACGCGGTTGGGCAAAGTGCTGGAGGGCGCGCTGGAAGAGGTGATTGTAACTCCCTAAAAATAGGCGGAAAAAGCCATATCAAAGTCTGACTTGGTTTTGACCGCGCGGGAACTTGACCAGGGCACAATAGAGATGTCTTATGGGGTTTGTCGTCGCGCGTTTTGTGGAGCGCGACGGAATTACACGTTGTTTCGCGCGGGACAACAACCCATGACTTGCGTGTCATTTCGAACCCCTCAATCCTTCGGGATAAGCTCTGTGAGAAATCTTGGTTTTTTTTCGCGCAGAGATTTCTCGCAAGACGGTTCGAAATGACAGATGACAAGTCCTGCAACGTTTGCCATAGGAGGACCGCACAGTAGAGAAACGGATAGGGGAAAAAAATAAATTACCGCAGCTTCAAGGCGAGCCGACGCACGAGCTGCATCACTCCTTAAGAATCTGACCGGTCAAAAAAAGCGAGAGACAATCCACTGTCTCTCGCTTGCTTTTTTGGTCGCGGCGCTTTACAAGCGACGTCACCAACGTGGTAGGCGCGAAATCGCACCCACATCAACGCAAGTCTGCCAACGCAGACTAGACCGTCGCAACGTCCGCAGGGAC
>JAKOPZ010000090.1 GCA_029778615.1 Chloroflexota bacterium
ATTTTACCACACTCCCTCCTCCCTCCTCACTCCCCGCATTTGTCCCCCGCGTTTCATGTCGCTTGTCCCTTTCGCGTTTTTCAGAAATTTGTATGCTAAAATTCATTCTCACACGGTATCACTGACAAAGGAGTCTCGTTCATGTCCAATCTTCCCTCGCACGCGCGCGTCGTCGTCATCGGCGCGGGCATCGTCGGCAACAGCATGGTCTATCATCTCGCCAAACTCGGTTGGAAAGACATTGTGCTGCTCGACAAAGGACCCCTGCCGAATCCCGGCGGTTCCACCGGACACGCGTCCAATTTTATTTTCCTCGTTGACCATTCCAAAGAAATGTGCAAGTTCACGCTCGACAGCGTGAAACAATATAAAGAACTCGGCGTGTTCACGCAAAGCGGCGGCATCGAAGTTTCACGCACGCCCGAACGCGTCGAGGAATTCAAACGGCGCATCACGTCCGGCAAATCGTGGGGCGTGGACGGAATGCATCTCATTTCGCCAACCGAAGTAAAAAATCTCGTTCCGTTCATTAACGAAAAAATTATTCTCAACGGTTTTTACACCGAAGGCATCGGCACCGTAGATTCCTTGCGCGCGGGAACATTGATGCGCGAGTACGCGCAATCCGTCGGCGCGTTACAAATTTTTCCCAACACCGAAATTATGGGAATGAAAACCGAACCTCTGCCGAACGGCGGCGCGCGCATCCGCGCGGTGGAAACGGACAAAGGAACCATCAACGCGGAAATTGTCATCATCGCGTGCGGCTTGTGGAGTCCGCGCATTGCGCGCATGGCAGGCGCGTACATTCCCCTCACGCCCGCCGTGCATCAAATGATTTCTGTCGGACCCGTACCGCAACTGATGGACACGGTTGGCGAAATCAAATATCCGATTGTGCGCGATATGGATACGAACATGTACGAACGCCAACACGGCAGCGATATGGAAGTGGGTTCATACGCGCATCGCCCGATTCTGTGGGAACCCGACGATGTGCCTTCGATTAAACAAGCCGCGTTATCGCCCACCGAAGCGCCATTCACGCAAGCGGATTTTGACCCGCAGATGGAACAAGCGTTGGAATTGATTCCCGATATTTTGGGAAATGAACAAGTCGGCATTCGATACGCGATTAACGGTTTGCTTTCGCTGACGCCCGACGGTTTTCCGATTCTCGGCGAAACCCCCGAAGTAAAAAATCTTTGGTCGGTTGCGGCGATTTGGATTAAAGAAGCGCCGGGCATTGCGCGCGCCGTCGCGGAATGGATGACGGATGGAAACCCCGAAATTGACCCGAGCGGTTCCGACATTGCGCGATTTTATCCGCATCAAAAAACAAAAACGCACGTCAACGCGCGCAGCGCGGAAGGTTTCAACAAAACCTACGGCATCGTGCATCCGCGCGAACAATGGGCAAGCAATCGCAACGTGCGTTTGTCACCGTACTATGAACGCGAAAAAAATCTCGGCGCGGTTTTTTACGAAGCGATGGGCTGGGAACGTCCGACGTGGTACGAAGCGAACGCGAAATTGTTGGATGAATTTGGTGACCGCGTAATGAAACGCGACGCGGAATGGGATGCGCGTTGGTGGTCGCCGATTATCAACGCCGAACATCTTGCGATGCGCGAGCGCGTCGGCATGGTGGATTTGTCCGCGTTTGCGATTTTTGATATTCAAGGCGCGGGCGCGCTCGCGTTCATGCAAAACATGGCAGTCAGCCAAATGGACGTGCCAATCGGACGCGTCACGTACACCAATTTTCTCAACGAACACGGCGGCATCAAAGCGGACTTGACGGTGATGCGGCTCGCGCAAAATCATTTCCGCGTCGTCACCGGCGCGTTCGATGGCGGGCGCGATAAAAAATGGTTGCTTGACCATTTGCCCGATGATGGCAGCGTAACATTGAGCGACATTACCTCCGCGTGGTCAACGCTCGGCGTGTGGGGACCGCAAGCGCGCAATGTTTTGCAATCCATCACGGAAGCAGATTTTTCCAACGCCGCGTTTCCATTTGCCACGTGCAAGTGGGTTGATTTTGGAACGGTGCATGTGCTTGCGTCGCGCATTTCGTATGTGGGGGAACTCGGTTGGGAATTGTATGTGCCGTTTGAACAAGGCGCGCGTTTGTGGGATATGGTGTACGAAGCGGGACAAAAATTTGGCATCGTTCCCGTCGGCATTGGCGTGTACGCGGTGACGGGACGTTTGGAAAAAAGTTATCGTCTGTACGGCGCGGAACTGGAACAAGAATACAATCTCGTCGAAGCGGGCATGACGCGCAAAGTGAAACCGCAAAATTTCATCGGCAAAGCCGCATACGAAAAACAACTCGCCACACCGCCCGCCGCGTTGTTGTGTTCGCTCACGGTTGACGACAACACATCAGCGTCCGGTGTGAAACGTTTCATGCAAGGACGCGAACCGATTCTCACGCTCGACGGAAAAACTATCACCGACGCGCGCGGACGCAATTCGTACGTCACCAGCGCGGGCGCGGGCCCATCGCTCGGCAAATATATTTTGATGAGTTATCTTCCGCCCGAATATGCAAAGGTGGGAACAAAACTCCAAGTCGAATATTTCGGCGAACACTATCCCGTTACCGTCGCGGCAGTTGGAGCGACGCCGTTGTTGGATGTGGAGAATAAACGATTGAAAGCGTAGCATGTAGTAGGTAGCACGTATCAAGGAATAAAGATGTCATGCTACCTGCTACTTGCTACCTGCTACCCGAAACAATGAACATCCTCGTCTGCATCAAACGCGTTCCACTCACCGGCGGAAAAATTGTGTTGACCGCCGACGCGCAGGATATTGATACGCGCGTGTTGGGCTTCACCATCAGTCCGCATGAAGAGTGCGCGGTGGAAGAAGCGGTACGGCTTGTGGAAAAATATGGCGGCAGCGCGACAGTTCTCACACTCGGTCCCGCCGACGCGGTGGAACAATTGCGCGACGCCATGTCCATTGGCATCGAACGCGCGATTCATCTCGAAACCGATGGACGCGAATTTGACGCGATTGCAACGGCAAACGCGATTGTGCAAGCGATTCGCGCGGACGGCACCAATTTCGATTTGCTTCTGTTCGGCAACGAATCGGCGGACGCGGGCGGTTATCAAGTCGGCATTCGCGTCGCGTATGCGTTGGGTTTGCCCTGCGTGACAGGCATCAAAGAATTGGAAATCGAAAATGCTCGCGCGCGCGCCAAACGCGAAACGGGCGGCGGCGGTTGGGAAATCTTTGAGGTCGCGTTGCCTGCGGTGGTAACGGTGAAAGAAGGAATCAACTTGCCGCGTTATCCGTCACTGCCCGGACGATTAAAAGCAAAAAAGAAACCGATTGCGACGAGTGCGCCCGCGTGGGAAAACGGCGGTCTCGAAAAAATAAAACTCGTCACGCCGCCCGAAGAAAAACACGAAATAGAAATTTTGGGCAAAGGCGCGGATGCGGCACCGAGAGTGGTGGATTTGCTCAAGCAACTCAGTTTAATTTGAACCGCGAATCTGCGCGAATCTGCGCGAATAAAAATTACAGTTCACCTTACGC
>JAKOPZ010000091.1 GCA_029778615.1 Chloroflexota bacterium
CTTACTCCTTACTACCTGCTACCGGATACCTACATTGGCGAAATTCCATGCTTGCGCGCGACATGCCGCTCACGTTTGGAAAAGGTGAAATCGAGCGAGCGAATGAGCACGCGTCGCGTATCACGCGGTTCGATGACGTCATCAATCAATGCGCGCGCCGCCGCGACGTACGGATTGTTGAAACGCGTTTCATAGTCGTTCACCAGTTCCGCGCGTTTTGCCTGCGGGTCGGGCGCGTTTTTCACTTCATTGCGAAAGAGAATGTTCACCGCGCCTTCCGCGCCCATCACCGCGATTTCGGCATTGGGCCACGCGTACAACAAATCGCCGCGCAGTCCTTTGCTGCTCATGACGCAATACGCGCCGCCGTAACTTTTCCGCAAAATGATCATCAGTTTTGGCACTGTCGCTTCGCTGTAGGCATAAATCAAACGCGCGCCGTTGCGAATGATGCCGCCGTATTCTTGGTCTTTGCCGGGCAAGAAACCGGGGACATCTTGCAGTGTAATAATGGGAATGTTGTACGCATCGCAGATGCGAATAAAATGCGTCGCTTTGATGGATGCTTTGATGTCAATACAGCCCGCCAAAACCATCGGCTGATTCGCCACAATGCCGACGACATAACCGTTCATGCGCGCGAAACCGACGACCATGTTTTGCGCCCACAATTCGTGCACAGGGAAAAATTTTCCGTCGTCCACAATGCTCGTGATGACTTGGCGCACGTCGTATGGTTGATGCGGGTCCGTCGGCACAAGCTGTTCGAGTTCACTACAGCGGCGTTCGGGGTCATCGCGCGGCGCCATGTACGGCGGGTCTTCTTGATTGTTGGAAGGCAAATACGAAAGCAATGCGCGTACACGCGCGAGACAGTCCGCATCGTCACGCGCGAGAAAATGGCACACCCCGCTTTGCTGTGCGTGAATCAGTCCTCCGCCCAATTCTTCTTGCGTCAAGTCCTCGTACATCACCGCTTTCACCACGTCGGGTCCCGTGATAAACATGTAACTGTTTTCGGTCATGAAAATAAAATCGGTGAGTCCGGGCGAATACACCGCGCCGCCCGCGCACGGTCCCATGATGACAGAAATTTGTGGAATCACTCCCGACGCTTCACAATTCGCATCAAAAATTTTGGCGTATCCGCCGAGCGAGTCCACACCCTCTTGAATGCGCGCGCCGCCCGAATCATTCAGCGCGATAAACGGACAGCCGTACTCGAGCGCCATGCGCATCACTTTGACAATTTTGTTGGCGTGCATTTCGCCGAGCGAGCCGCCCATCACTGCCGCGTCTTGCGCCGCCGCCGCCGCGCGCCGTCCGTTAATCAAACCGAATCCCGTCACGACGCCATCCCCGTAGCGTGACGATTTGCCGCCGATATAAACATCTGTGCGCGGTGTGACGAGCGTGTCAATTTCGGTGAACGTGCCCGCATCAAACAAAAGTTCAATTCGTTCGCGCGCGGTGAGACGTTTTTTCGCGTGCTGCCCGTCAATATCTTTTGCCGTCCCGCGCGTAATTTCGCGGCGCGCGCGCAATTCGCCCAGATACAGTTCCATGTCTTTGACCATTTTCTTGTTCCTATCGTTCACGAATTGTGGCGCGCGTGATGATGTGTGTGTTGCGCAATGCGCGCGTGCGAATCATCCTGTGTGTGCTGCGAATGCAAAAGCATTTCGGCTTCAATGGACAGCGGCTGCGCGTGCGGCATTTCCGCCAGAGTTGTTACCACCGTCAATACGAATCCTTGTTCAACGCGCCACCAACCACGCAGCGCGTTTGATTGTTCCACATTCCATTGGATTTCAAAGGGCGTCCACTGCGCGGGCGCGTTTGCAAAGGGGACGATTGAAATCGTCACTACGCGCGTGTCCAAACTCAATCCTTTGTGAATCGCTTTCAGTGCCGCTTCTTTCGCGGACCAAATCGCGGTAACGACGATATCGCGTTGTGCAGGCGATGACGCGTTCACGCGCGCTTGTTCATTCGCCGTGAAATAATCACGCACGAGATATTCTGCGCGCGCTTCAATCCATTCTAAATCTGCGCCGACTTGACCATCACTCACCGCACACAACGCGTGGTCGTTGGAATGACTGATAGAGAGTTTGAGACCTTCGAGGTCGGGCGAACGATGTTCGCCATGAGACACTCGAAGGTCTTGCGCGTGCGGCACTCCATCTGCATCATTGCAAATTTCAAGTGCGTCGCGTGCGACCAACTCATTCCTTTGTTGCAACAGTACGGCTTGCAGCAAACGTTTCGCCGTCCACCGTCCGAGCAGCCACTCACTACGCCGTTTTTCAAAACGGAGCGTGCGAAATTTTTCCAATTCCGCCGCGCTCAAGAACGCTTCGGGCGGTTCGGTCATGTTTTGCGCGGATTCCAAGAGCCAATACATTGGTATCACGTATCAAGTATCATGTGTCAAGTGAAAAATGTGATGTGACACATTGACACTTGGCACCTGACACTTAGATTGTCACTTTCCCCGGCAACTGTACCGTTTGATAGCCGAACAATTTCACATACACCGCGCCCGTTTCATCCACAACAGTTGCATCAAATGCCTTACCATTGTCCAACGCGTTCACAACCGCGAACAATTTTTTCCCATCCGCCTCGCGCAGTTGACGAGACGCGCTCACCGAACCGATTGCGAGCGGCAGCGCCATGATGCCGTGTGTTTTGATTTCCCAAATGCCAGCCGTTTGGAAACAGAACTCGACGAGACGCGGCGCGCAAAGCCATTCGCCTTCCCCGCGCGACGTGTCCGCAGGTAAATTCATTTTCATTTCACCGATTGCGGTATCGCCGTTCACTTGTACGCGCTCCAACACTTGATACGCGGGTCCGTGGAAAAAGATGCTGTAGATTTGTTGCGATGCAATCCATTCGCCTTGTTCGTTTGCGTTCACGCGCACGGGGTCAGGAGTCGGGGGTTGGCCGCGCGTGAGCAAAACGTCCGCCGTAAAGTGAACTTTGTCCTGCGGCGGCATCTCCCCGCGCGGCATTTGCGTAATGGATTTCAACATTGTATGCGCGACGAGTTCACCATCGCGCGGTTCTGCCCACGCGCTCAAGTACAATGTTTGCGGCAACATGCGATAAAACTTGAACGGACGTTCAAATTTTTCGTTCATCACTTGTACCACGCGCATGTCAGGCGCAAGCAACTGCGCGAGTTCCGCGAACGTTTCCGTTCCCATCACGCCCGGTAACAACGGAACATTGTCAATTTGATGGTCAAACAAATATGCTTGTTCGTTCGGGTCAATCGTCGTTTCGACTTGAATGCCGCCGTACAATTTTGCTGCAACAACTTTGCCGATTTGCGCGAAACGCGGACGCTGTGCTTCCAACCACTGCGAAACTTGTTCAGTCTCCAGTCCTCCAGTCTCGTCAAATTCTTGGGTGAGGATTCCCAATCGCTGTCCCACCACAATCTCGCCACGGAAATCATTGTAGGTCAATTCGCGCCGCACCGTTGGTACACCACTTTCGGCAGGCAGCATGTCAATGCCCGCCATCTCCATAATTTTCGGAATCGAGCCGCGCGTTGCCATACCGATGCCGCCCCACGCCGTCCAATCAATCGCGATGCCGCGCGTTTCGGGGCGCCAATTTTTCAGCGACGACGAGATTTTGCACAACAAATCGTTCGCGGCGCTGTAATCGGTTTGTCCATTATTGCCAAAGCGTCCCGCGACAGAACTAAACACCACCGTCGCGCCGATGCTCATTCCTTTTGCCGCGCGCAAGAGATTAAAGAATCCGTCCGCCTTCACATCGAACACGAGATTGAATTGTTGCGCGTCCTTGTCCGCAAGCGAGCGACTGATTTCCAAACCCGCCGCGTGAACAATGACATCAATTTTGTTGTGCCGCGCGCGAATTTCGTTCATCATGTTTTCCACCGCGTTGTAATCGCGCAAATCGCCCGCGTAAAAATACGCGGTGCCGCCTGCCGCTTCAACCGATTCTTGTGCGCGCAGTGCCGCCTCTTGGCGTTCGATTCCCAAAATCTTTTTGTCAATCAGCACGGGCGTTGGTTTTTCACTATTCGCTTTCGCGTCCTCGATGAGTTTTGCTTTCAACGCGTCTTTGTTTTCGCGGAACAATTTTATGTACGGGTCATTCGCCTCGGGCGGCGCAACGAGGTCGAGCAGATAAAAAATTCCGCCGCTGTTGACCGCGAGGTCTGTCGTAATCGCACTCGTGATGCCGCCCGCCGCGCCCGTGATGACGAAAACAGTTTCCTTGTTAAATTCCATTCCCGTATTGCTCGGCACATTCGGTGTTTCCACGAGCGTAATGCTGTAGCGTTTTCCATCGCGATAACCGACTTCAACGACACCCGCGTCGAATAATGTTTCGTCGAGCAGCGCATCGGCAGGTTCAGCCGTTTTGCGCGAAATTTCAAAATCAATCGCTTTGACCAAAACATCATTGCGTTCGCGTTTGTACGCTTTGGTGAATCCAACGACTGCGCCGCCGAGTGGTGCGCTTGCTCCATTTGCATCATATCCGTGCAATCCACCGAGCCGCGTCGCGCTCACGAGAAATGTATTTGCGTTGTTAATCGAATCGTACAACGCGCGCATCGTGGTGTACAGATTTTTCACGCGCACGCGATTCAATTCGCGCCACGTTGCCAAATCCATTTCGTCAATGTTCGGTTCGACATCGAGCGCGGCGAGCCAATACACACCTTGAATCGCGCCTTCACTCAACCACGCTTTTACGCGCGCATCTAACGCTTCTGTATCAAGCAATTCATCAATCCCCAACGTCGTCACGCCGCGTTTCTGCAATCGCGACACCAACGCTTTACCAACGCCGCCTTTGTCCATCATCACGATTACGCGCGAATGTTCGTCGAGCATCACACCCGTCGGCTTGCACCAATCGAGTTGTGGACGAAGTGTTGGCGTCGGTACGCGACGCGGGATGCGGTCAGCGTCTTGCAACGTTCCAAGTGAGGTTGGAGATTGGAGATTGGAGACCGGAGACTGGAGACTGGAGACTGTTGACTCTTGACTCTCGACTGTTGACTGATTACTCGTATTCGCGCGCACAAACCCAATCACATGGCGCAGCGTTGGATAATCGCGCAGTTTCAAATTTTCCACGCGCGGAATTCCAAACGCTTCACGGACTGCGGCGAACGTTTCCGCTTGTTTCACCGTATCCACACCTAAATCGGCTTCCAAATCCGCGTCGAGTTCCAACATTTCTTGTGGATAGCCCGTTTTGGCAGCGACGATGTTCAGCACTTGTTCGGTGACGACATCGCGGGGAGACTGGAGATTGGAGATTGGAGATTGGAGACTTGCGACCGACGACTGTTCATTGATTACTGGTGACGGGTTACTGATTACTGTTGACTGTTGACTATTGACTGTTGACTGCACCAAATCGGGACGCATCGTTTCGACAAAACCGATGACTGCTTTCAATGTCGGATAATCGCGCAATTTCAAATTCTCGACGCGCGGAATATCAAACGTTTCACGAATCGCCGCGAACGTCTCGGCTTGTTTCACCGTATCAATTCCCAAATCGGCTTCCAAATCCAAATCGAGGTCGAGCATCTCACGCGGGTAACCAGTTTTCGCTGCGACAATATCCAAAACTTTTTCAGTAACCATGTCGGCGAGAGACTGGAGACTGGAGACTGGAGATTGGAGA
>JAKOPZ010000092.1 GCA_029778615.1 Chloroflexota bacterium
AAAGATCCCGGCGACCAATTGCGCCATATTATGTACGCGCGTGATGCGTTCGCTGGGGCGCAATTGCAGGATGCGCTCGACCCAAGTATGATAAGTTTGGTTGGACGACATAATGTTCTCCCACGATTAGTCTTGGCAAACCAATTGTACGGGAGATCAGCTGTCGTTCAACCTTTTTGTTAAAGTGTCAGGTAACTAGAAATAGAACAAGAGTTCTGTTACAATAGTGTGCAGGATGGGACTCGAATTCTCAGAGAAACTGGATTTGCTCGGCGGCGGCGCGGCAGATGACATTGCATGTCAATCGTGCGCGGTGAATCCAAACGCGTCCATCGTCACGCATCGCGCGAACCAACCCCTCGCGGCGAAGGATATTCAAGCGCGCCCGCGCGACCTCAAACCGTGGCTCTCCTCAGCCATTCGTTCCGATGGGAAGCGCATTGCGCTGGTGAAGACACTTATGACCAGCGCCTGCGAAAAGGATTGTTATTATTGCGCGACGCGACGCGGACGAAATTCCTTGCGCCGCGAAACCTTCAAGCCCGAAGAACTTGCAGCGGGATTTAACATCATTCATCAGCGCGGTCTCGCCGAAGGATTATTTTTATCCAGCGGCATCATCGGGGGCGGGACGCGTACGATGGAAAAAACCATCGCGGCAGTGGACATTCTGCGGCGCAAATATGAATTTCGCGGCTATGTGCATTTGAAATTGATGCCCGGCGCGGAACGCGCGGCTGTCGAACGCGCGCTGCAACTCGCCGACCGCGTGTCGGTGAATCTCGAAGCGCCGAACACCGAACGCCTGCAAAAACTTTCGGGCACCAAAGCATTCACGCAAGAACTGCTTGCGCCATTGCGCGCCGCGCGTGATGTGATGCGTCAGCAGCCCGAATTTGCGCGCACGTCAATGGTCACACAATTCGTTGTCGGACCCGCTGGTGAAACAGACCGCGAAATTATTTCCACTGCAACGCGTTTGTATCACGAACTCGAATTGGCGCGCATTTACTACAGTGCGTTTCGTCCGGTGTCAGACACTCCGCTCGAAAATCATGCGCCGACGAATCCATTGCGCGAACTGCGTTTGTATCAAACCGATTTTCTCTTGCGGCAATACGGCTTTACGTTTGACGATTTGACGTTTGACGAAAACGGACTCTTGCCCCTCCACACAGACCCCAAAACCGCATACGCGCGTGCGCACCCCGAACAATTTCCACTCGACGTACAAAAAGCCGACCGCGCAGAATTATTGCGCGTGCCCGGACTTGGACCCAAAAGCGTCCAGCGCATTTTGGATTTGCGGCATCGTCACACTTTTACTACAATTCAAGAGCTGAAAAAATTGGGCGCGGACGCGGAACGCGCCGCGCAATTTATTTTGTTGAACGGCAAACAACCTGCGCGGCAGTTGGCGTTGTTCAGCATTTAGCGGATGGCGAATCGCGTATCGCCAATCACCCAATCACCCAGTTCACTATGAAACCGTTATTCCCCTTTCCCACCCAGCTCGTACCGCCCGCGTCGGACGCGCAAAAATTATTCGACGCGAAAAAGTTTCACGAAACTGTCGCACTGTGTGAAAAGGAACTCGCCGCGCTCGAAAAACAAATTCCCGCGCGCAACAACAAGCTGCCACAACAAGCAGACCCCGGCGCGGCAGTGTTTCAGTATTACGCGTTCACATTGATTCTCGTAAACACGCTCGCAGAATTGCAGGAATGGAAAGCGGCGAAACAAGCGCTCGGCAAATATCGCGTCCGCTTTCCGCGCGACCCGTGGGGTTTTCGCGCAGGTGCAGAAGTGACGCGGCGCGACACGCAGGTCAAGGACAAAGCGGCGGTGCAGCGCGCGGCAGAATTATTGGAAGGAGAAGCCGCGCGTCTGCAAGCCAAGCAATAGAAAACGCACATCAAGCGCGGAGCCGTGCGCGGATTCACCGCGTGCATTATCCCGTCAACTTTATGCGTTTCGTAATGTAATGATGGTAGTATAATTTAGTACCTCGCGCTACGCACCATTACTTGAAATGTAGGATTTTCAAACGCGAATGGTCACGAATCGGAAACGAATTTCCGCGAATTTTTCAGAGTTCGCATAGCTTTGTTGGAATTCGTGTAAATTCGCGTTTCAGATCTTTTCATTTGGAATGATTCTGCGTAACAAGAGTCAGTAACTCAGGCTACACAGAATTGTCATTTCGAGGGGGCTTGCGAGAAATCTCGGTGGAAAAAACTGAGATTTCTCACAGAGTTTACCCCGAAGGATTGAGGGGTTCGAAATGACATGCGTACGGTGAATCAGTAAATTATCATCACCGCGTTCCGCGCGCCGCATTCAATTTCACTGACCCGGATTGAGCGTTGGGCCCGTCATTCCATTCCCCCTTGAGGGACCATGAACATCCTGTGCTTACTTGAAGCAGAACACCCCGCCCTGCGCGAGCTGACCAATCATCTGGCGCAAGTCCTCTCCCGTCGTGCCACTGTGCAAATCATGTATCAGTACGATGTCCGCCCCGGTGAATGGGTATGGGCAGACCTCGTTTTGCTCGGGACCACGCACGCGTTTTCGTCCGCGCAACTGCCCCGCCAAAACCCAATTACCGCGTTGGCGGATGCTTTGCTGGCAGACAAAGCATTCACCGTCTATCAAGTCCAGAGCAGGGAGGATTCGCCTTTAAGCGCGGCATATGCGTATGGCTTGGCACGCGAGCTGCGGGCGCGGCAGGCAAAACTCGTTGCCACGCCGCGCGTCTTTTTTTCTGGCAAGGCGCGGGCGCGGATGGACGAAGGCGAAACTTTGCGCGCCGGGTTATGGCTCAATACCCTAATTCAGCGCGTGCCTTTTCCTTCCAATTCAATCTAAGTTTGTGCCCCCTCGCGGTTAGAAACCGCAGCAACGCATCGCAAAATCGGCCTTTGCCGATTAGTGAACGCAGGTTCACTTTGCTGTGTGTGGCGATGCGGTGCATCGCACGCGATCTTGAATCGCCCGAAAAAAGCCACCCCCAAACTGAACTACACCCCCGCGTTTTTTTGCACTTGACAAGGCGGAAAAATGCAATATGATACCTAATATAATTAGGTAAACCTACCAATATTAGGAATTATATGCCTTCCACTACGCTGCCAAAGCCCCTCGCTCACCGGACCCGCCGCGAACGCAACCGCGCCGAGATGCGCACGGCAATTCTCGACGCCGCACGCGCGGTCATGCGCGAAAACGGCGTCGCCGCGCTCAACTTGAATCAGGTCGCCGCCATCATTGGCATCAAGACCCCTTCGCTGTACGAATACTTTGACGGCAAGCTCGCGCTCTATGATGCGTTGTTTCGCTTCGGGTTTGAATTATTTGCGGAACGGATGAATCGCGTATTGGAAAACACGCAAACGTGGCAAGAGTCGCTTCGCAACGCGATGGAAACGTACATGCAGTTTGCGCTCGATTATCCAGAGTTGTACCAGTTGTGTTTCGAGCGTCCGGTGCCGGGCTTTGTCCCTTCCGAAGAGAGTATGCGTGTGAGTTTGGCGCTTTTGGAATCCAGCACCGCGCGCGTAGAACAATTCATGCGCGAAAGCGGCGGCTGGCTGGGGCTGACTCCCGCTCAAGTGAATGATTTGGGGATTGCGATGATGCACGGTCTCACCGCGCAGCATCTGGCGAACGAACCCCATCTGCCAATGGGTAAAGGACGCTACGGCAGTTTAATCCCCGCTGCCCTCGCGTTATTTCAAGCGGCGTGGAACAACTCGAACCAAACGAGCCGCCCGCGCCTGCACGGACATTAAGCACACAAAAAAGGAAAAGCCAGCATGATTGCTCCGACTCTGTCCCATGAGGCAGCCGCAAGTTCCATTGATGCCGCGCACATCGAGCCCATTACGCGTGCCGAAGTAGATTCGCTCGCGCTTGAAGAATGGAAACGTTTGCTCGCGTTCCTTGAAACGCTCGACGCGGACGATTGGAATCAAGCGACCATGTGCACCGCGTGGAACGTGCGCGACATGGTGGCGCATCAAGCGGGCGCGTATGCGGCATATGCTTCGTTCAAGGAATTTCGACGGCAGTACTTGAACATACCGCCCAAAGGGCGCCTGCCCGAAGATGTCATCAACGAAATTCAAATCGCCGACCGCCAACACAAAACGAACGCGGAATTGATTTCCGAAATTCAGCAACACGGTGCGCGCACCATTGCGAACCGCCATCGCGTTCCTTTTTTCCTCCGCGCGATAACTCTGCCGCGTTCCGATGGCACAAAACTCAATATCGGATATTTGCTCGATGTGATTTACGCGCGCGATACGTGGATGCACCGCAGTGACCTCGCACGCGCGACACACCGCGAAATGAAATTGACACGCGAACATGACGGACGCATTGTGGAACTCGTTATGCGCGACGTGAATGAATTGCTCGCGCCGAAATTGGGCAGTGATTCGCTCGTGATTGAATTAACAGGCATCGCGGGCAACACGTGGCGCATCGGAGATTCCCACGCTTCGCACGGAATGACACCACGCGGAACAATTCAAATGGACGCGCTCGATTTCAACGTTTATGCGTCGGGACGCTTTACTTTTGAGCAAGCGCGCCCAAAGGCAATCATTACCGGCGAGCGCACATTTGTTGAAAATGCGCTCAAACAGATTTCGATTCTGTATTAGAATTGACACACCCCAACGCGCATGCTATAGTTTCGACGCCAACCTCAAACGAGGTTGGCGTCAATTTTTTATGGACGCGCGCTTCCTCGAACAACAACGCCTCGTTCACTATCAAATCGCCTTTGCAAAACGCCTCACGACTCTTGCCGATGCCGCGCGCTATATTCGTCATTTTGGTTTTTGCTGGCTCTTTGCCCCGCGTGACCGCAAACTCGAATTGCCTTCGCTCTTTGAAGCCGTCAAAGGCAAACGCGACGCGCACATTGACGATTGGGATGCCGACTCGGACAAAGTCTGGACGTGGAAAAATGATTTGCCTGCCGCAAAACGCGCGTATTATGGCAAAGCGTTCGCGGGAAAACCGGTTTTCATCTCCTTGAACCTGCTGCCGTATGTAATCGCCGCGCTCGGTGTGGAGGATGCCGCGCAGGCGTACGCGCGGGGCGCCCTTTCGTACGATGCGAAACGTGTGTACGAGACGCTCGCGCAGGTCGGCGCGCAGCCGACGCAAACACTCAAACGTAACGCGGGGTTTGTCGGCAAACAAAGCAACACGCGGTATCATCACGCGCTGGATGAATTGCAAACCAAATTGCTCGTCGCCGCAATGGGCGCGACGAACGAAGGCGCGGCGTGGCCCTCGCAAATTTTTGACCTTGTTGCCAATTGGTTTGGACCGCAAGCGCGCGCGGCGAAACAGATAGACCTTTATCCCGCGCGCAGCGCGCTCGTCGAACGCTATCTCAAAACGGTGCTCGCCGCGCCGCCCGACGCGCTCGCGCGTTTATTTCAAATTCCGCGTCCCGAACTAAAATCATTGCTCGACGAAATGACACACGCGAAAAAATTGCGCGTCGAAAACGGCTGGGTTGTTTCTCAAGCCAAAATCCTAAATCCGAAAGTATAAATTTTTCCCGGTCTCTGGTCTCCAATCTCTACTCGCTACTCCCATGTTCCTCCCCGAATCTCTGCGTCTCCTTTTGCCTGACGGAAGCGTCCGCCGCATCTTGCTCGAAGATTATTTGCGCGGAGTCGTCGCCGCCGCGTTGTCCGCCGATGCGCCGCTCGAAGCGCAAAAAGCGTTGGCGGTCGCCGCGCGCACCTTTGCCGCGAACACGCATCGGCACGCCGAACAAAGCGCGGATGTATGTACGCAGAGGCATTGTCAAGCATGGAACGAACGCGCGAATCCGCGCGCCGCGCGCGCCGTGATGGAAACGCGCGGCGTCGTCGCGTTGTACCATGACCAATTGATTGAAGCGTTTTACTTTGAACACTGCGACGGCAAAACGCGTGAGGCACGCGGCGTGCTGATGGGCGCGCCCGCGTATTTAAAAAGTGTTTCGTGTCCCTGCGGTTTCGCTTCGATGAAGGGACACGGCATCGGCATGTGTTTGCGCGGCATGTTGGCGATGGCGCGTGCGGGCGACAATTACCAGCTCATTCTGCGCCACTATTACAGCGGCGTTTCGCTTCAAGCCTTGCAGATTGACGAGGCAACACGGAACGCGGAACCGCTCCCGCCGCCCAAGCACAAAGCGCCCGTCGCCGAACCGCGCGTCGCGCCCGAGAAACCCAAAGCAAGCCCGCGCGCGGCGGCAAAAGCGAAAGCGGCAGCACCCCCCCCCACCGCGCCGCCGCGCGCGACGACACCGCCGCCACTGCGCGGGCGCGACGCGGCGGCGCCGGAGCGCGAACCCGAAAAACCCGCGCGCAAAACCACGCCGCCGCGTCGTTCGTCGCGCCCCAAAATTGAACAAGCCGCCGCGTCGGAAACGGCAGAGCCGCTCGTCACCCTCGATAATGCGCGCGCCGTTGAAGCCGATGATTTATTGTTGTTTCTCGCAGTGGAAGACGTTGGCGCGCCAAAGGACGAACGACGAACGACGGACGATGCGACAAGAACGGCGACGGCTCCGCCCACAGAACCGCTTGCCTTTGCGCCGCCGCCCTCCATGCCGGAAGCGCTGCCCGATGCGGTGAATTTGGAATTGTTCGCCGCCCCCCCCCCTTCGATGCCGGAAGAATTGCCGCGCGCGCTGGAATTGGATTTTATCGCCCCGCCGTCGAGTTTGCCCGAAGATGAATTGGGCGCGCCGCCGCCCGAATTCTTGTCGCCCGCCGCGCACTCTGTCGAACCCGACCTTGCGGAATTCATGCCGCCGGTGGAAAAATTTTACACCCCGCTCGATGCGCCGCCGACGATGCCGGAAGACTTGCCGTCCTTTGAAAAAACCATCGCGGACGAAACACCGTTCGCGTGGGTTGCGCCGCCGCCGATGGATGAAAACGCGTACGCGGTGAAACCACCCCAAGTGTTGATGGACTCGTTACCCGGTCCGCGCGTGATTGCGGGCAATTTGCCAAAAGCGGGAATAGTGGTGACGATTCGCGATGCGCGGGGCAATAGCATCGTCACCGTCAGCGGCGGCGCCAAACAGTACGGCAGCGGCGGCTTTGAAGCGCCGCTCACCGACGACGGCGCGTATCATGTGCAGTTCGACGGCACCGAATTAGATATAAGTCTAGAGAGCGAAACGGTGTTTATTTATTACAGCTGAAAAAATGCGACCTTCTTCAAATCGAAGAAGGTCGCTGCTTTTTATTGAATTGTGAAATTCCACCACGCCGACCATCCACTGCATCGGTCGGCATTGCACGCGCGCACGCGCCAAAAGTATTGTTTCTTCGCGCGCGCGGTTGCCGGTTTGTATTCAGAAACGTTCAGCTGCGGATTGGCAATCAGCGCGCCGTGCGTGCTGTCGCGGCGCAGTTCGAGGTCGTAAGCAATTGCGCCGTTCGAATTTTTCCAGTCCAACCGTTCGATTTCTACGGTTTCATAGGTTGTGTAAGGAGTAAGGCGCACGACGTAACGTGGTCGGATTGAAGAATTCAGTTGACCGCGAATTTCAACTGCCAGAGCGCCATGAAAATCACTCCATATCTCTGGATGTTCGATGTACGGGTCCATTCCGGGAAACGATGATGGCATACATTATTCTCCTGAACGCAAAACATTCTAACACCAATCCATTACGCGTTCAATGAAATTTTCCCGCGTCGCGGAGCAAATCCAAAACCGTTGGCGCAATGTCCGTCAACGCGCGAATTTTTTCTGCCGCCTCCGCGCGTCGCGCGCCGAGCAAAATCGTCGGCACAGGATTCAGCGTGTGTCCTTTGACCGTCCAATCTTCGATGTTGCCGTGGTCGCTGGTGATAATGACCAAATCCGATTCTAAATTCATTTGGGCGACGATGCCGCCCCAAAATTCGTCTACTTCGTTCAACACGCCAAGAATATCCGCGTGGTTGTCTTTGTGCCCTACCATGTCTGTCGGCGCGTATTCGAACGCGGTGAAATCGAATTGCTGCGCGAGCCGCATCAAATTTTCCCCGGCAATGTGCGCGGTGATGAGGGGAACCGACGCGCCGCTCTCGACCCAAAATTTGTTGTTCATCGAAAGACCGCTTACCGCTTCGCCGCGCGCGAGATGATTCACGTCGCGCACGCGCACATCGCCTGCGATAGCGGCTTGAAGCGTTGCGGTGCGCCGCGCTTTGCCGCGCTGTAAACGTTCAAAGAAAAATGGTGGATACGCGTTGCCGAACGCGGTCGAAAATCCTAACGCGCCGAGTTGTTTGAAAATACTGTGCTGTTTCAAAAGTTCGCGCAGTGCGTCGTTCGGGTACGGACCGAGATGTTCGCCAATGTGCGCGGGCGCGTTGATGCCCGTGAAAATGGTCGTTTGTCCCGTGCCGCTTTGCGGGAGTCCGGGGACGCCGAGCCGCGCGTCGGTGGGAACCAGAATCGCGTGTTCGCCGTACAGAATGCCGTCGGCGCGCGTGGGAATTTTTCCAAATAACGCGCGGAGCGTTTTCATCGGCGCGTGGAAAAAAGGATTGGTCGCGGGGTCGTCGTCACCCAAACCAACCCCATCACAAAAAACGAGCAGAATGTGCATGATGAAAATAGGGAAACACTGAAATGCGGGCACAGGCGCGCGCGGGTTCGATTTCGCGTCCGTGCGTTGACAGTCATGCGCACCGCTTCTATAATCGCGGCGCTCCCAAATATAACACATGCAACGATTGCAAATCAGAACGGGCGCGTATCTGTTTGTCGTCGCCGCGCTGGTGCTTCTTACCGCGTGCGGCGGCGGCGAAACGCCGACGCCCACTTCACGCCCCCCGCGCGCCACCAACACACCGCGCGCGACGTTTACTCCCGTTTTTACGCCAACACCTTCTGCCACACCCACGCCGCTTCCGTCGCCGACGCCGAGCAATTTTTTCGTGGCGATTCTCAATCGGCGTTTGACGCGCGCAGAACTCGCGGACGTGCTGCGCCGAGAAGGAACGCTCACCGTTGCGGGCTGGAATTATGCGGCGCGCGACGCAATGGTCAAACAGTTTCAAGCGTGGGTGCAAAATGAATTTGGCGTGGATGTGACTCTGGAATATGTTGCGGAGGAAACGCCCGCGACCTTTTTGCAAAAGGTGTACGCGGCGCAACAGGCACAACAACCCGCGCCGTACGATGTGGTCGCGCTGGACGAAAATATTTTTACGGACGCGCGGCAGCACAACGCGGCAGAAAAAATCTTGCCGTCCGATTTACTCGACAACGCGGCGCGCATCGAAACGGTTCCTTTGCACGAACCTTACGCGTTGCCGTTTCAAGCCGCCGCGACGATTGCGCCCATTTTTCATAACGACGCGGTGGGCGCGTGGTTTCACGACTGGAGTGATTTGGCGGACGCGCGTTTGAAAGGCCGCATCACCATTCCCCAAGCGGAAGGTGTGGAAGCGGGCGCGTTTCTCATCGGCGTCGCATATTCCCAAAATCAGGATTACAAAAATCCTGACCAAATGCGCGCGGCGATTGATTTTGTATGTAAACAAATCGTGCCGAACGCGTTCAAGGCGACGAACGATTTTGCAGAGATGCAGCAGCTGCTGCGCGAGAAAAAAATTGATGTCGCCGTCGCGTGGAATATGCTTGCGCGGCTGGAAGGATTGTCGGGCGCGGACTGGACGGACGATATAATGTTTCGTCCGCTAAAGTCAGGACAACCCGCGCTGAACGGTTACGCATGGATTCCGAAAGGCGCGCCGCATCCCGCGCTCGCGCAATTGTGGGTCAATTGGCGTTTGAGCGACGCGGGACAATTTCCGAATGCCGCGTGGGATATTTCAAAACAAGCGTGGGGCGAATATCAAGAAGGGCTGCTGGGCGAATCGTATGTGCGCGCGATTCCGCAGTGGCTACAAGAAAACTATTTCAAGGTTTATCCAACTGTGAATGATTTGAAAGCGTTATACAGACCGCTCGATTGGAACTATTACGCGGAACATGAGGCAGAGTGGCTGACGCAGTACAAAGAATGTGCGGAATAAAATGCGAGTATAATGTGGGCGATTATGGTTGTTCCGTTCACCAGCCGCCCCAGTGCTGCCAAGTTACCATTTACTTGGCGCGTGCAACCCTCTGCACAAAACGGGTTAACAACCGCATCCGTTCTCCTTGTCTCGCCATTGCGCGCAATAGACCGTTCACGGATTGTTGAAACAATTGGGCGACTGGAAGACAATTATCTCGCGGAATTGAATCGCTTGCTGAAACGACTGTTGGATTTGATTTGAAAATTGAAATGAGCCCACTCCCAATGGAGTGGGTTTCGTTTATCTGCTATGCAACGCCTTGCTCCTCTTGACGCATTGCGCGGATTCATCATGCTCGTGATGGCGCTCGACCATGCGAATCTTTTTATCGCGCACGGGCATCCGCGCCCCGAAATGTGGACGGGCGTTTTCCCGACCTACACGGAACCGTTGCCGTTTTTCACGCGCGCGCTCACGCATCTTGCCGCGCCGGGCTTTTTCTTTTTGCTCGGCGCGGGCATGACATTGTTTGCCGCGTCGCGCGCGCCGCTGCATTGGACGCGCGCACAAATCGTGCGTTACTTTATTACGCGCGGCGTCATTTTGATTTTGCTGCAATGCTTTGTGGAAAATCCCGCGTGGATTTGGGGCGCGGGCGGACCGTTCACCTTTTTGGCTCTGCCGATTTATCTCGGCGTGTTGTACGGCTTGGGCGGCGCAATGATTTTGGGCGCGCTGTTGTTCTGGTTGGATACGCGCGTATTGTTGGCGCTCGGCGCGGGGTTGTTGCTTGGCACAGAGATTGTAATTCGTTATTTTGCGAATGACGTTTTTCGTTTGGCGCCTGTTGCCCAGATGCTTTTGCTCCCCGGGACGGCGGGACCATTCAATGTTCTCTACCCGATTCTCCCATGGCTCGGCGTGACAACGTTCGGTATCGCTTTCGGCAAATGGTGTGTCGAAAATCCGGAACGCGCGTACCGCCGCGCGTTGTATTTTGGCGTCGCGTTTCTTGTGGTGTATGTCCCATTGCGCGTCTGGAACGGATTTGGTAATATCCGCGCAGCAAGCGGTACGGGATGGATGGCATTCTTGAATAATGTAAAATATCCGCCGAGCATTACATTTTTGCTGCTTGCGCTGGGGATTGATTTGACGCTGTTATTTGCCTTGGCGCGCAGAACTTGTGCACTGCTTACCGCTTACCGGTCACCGCTGACGGTTTTTGGGATGACGTCTTTGTTTTTTTACATCGCACATCTGTATCTGTACGGATTCATCGGGCGAACTTTTTTTCCGGCGGGCACAGGAATTCTTGCGATGTATCCGTGGTGGTTGGCGGGGCTGATTGCCCTGTATCCGTTGTGTTGGGCATATCGCCGCTGGAAACATTCGCGCGCGTCCAATTCGCTTTGGCGATTCTTTTGAGCGCGCATTGGTCAAGGACAAACTTATCATGTCGAATCTTCCTGCCGCATCTCTGCAAAAAGCATTTTCGCGCGCCGCGCGTCCGATTGCGATTATCGGCGCGGTCGGCGGTTTTATCGGCGATATTATTCAGCCGCTCGGCGATTTCGCGTTGTGGATTGCGGCGCTGTCGTTTGTGATTGCCGTTGCCGCGCTCGTGTGGATTATTATTTTGCGTCGCCGCGCGGGGCAAGAAGTATGGGACACGATTGCTGCCGGTATCTTTGTCATCAGCATCGGTTCATTCGTGATTTTTTCCGTGTGGACAATTATTTTTTCCGTCGGACCCGAACGCGGGTATCTCGCGACGAATGTGGAACCGATTGGACAATTGCAGGCGCAGCTGCTCGGACTGCAAGCGGACGTGACGGATATTAAACAAACGACCCAAGTGACCGCGACGCGCGTTGCACAACAGTCGGATGTGCAAGCGGCGCAAGCGACGACGCAAGCGGAATCGAGTCAAGTGCAGCAAGCGCAGGCGACGAAACAAGCGCAAGGGGTAGATATTCAATCCGCCGCCGCGACCGCGCAGGCGAAAGGGTTCGCGGATTTGCAATCGCAGTTTGCGAATTTGCAAAAAGGTTCGCTTGTGGAAAATCCGACGACGCCGCAGGAATGGTACAGCAACGCGCGTTTGTACCAATTAAAAGGCGATACCGCGAACGCGATTAAAGCGTACGAAGGATATTTTCAATACAATCTCGAATACGTGGACCCGTATCTCGAATACAGCGATTTGCTCAAAGCGACGGATGGAATTGTGCGCGCGCGGGAACAAGTGGACGCGTACTATAACGCGCGCAAGGACAGTCCGACGCTCGACCTCGTGTCCGCGCGTTTGTTGGACGATGCGGCCGCGCGGCTCGCGCGTTATAATACGCTCGCCGCGCGTGCGCCGCAGTTCGGTCCGGTGTTTTACGAATTGGGCTTGGAGTACGACCGCGCGCTCGGCGCGTCCGCGACGGCGGACCTTTTTCAAAAACAGGGCGCGGCGTACAGCACTCTGTTGAAATTGGAACAAGACGCGCAGGGCTATACGCGCTATTTCATTGACAAATCGCTCGCGGAAAAAAATCTGGCGAACGCGCAGCAGCGCCTTGAAGCGACGACGAACGCGCGCCATACAACAGGCAATCTGAAAATTTATGTGTACCAGTACAACGACGGAATGCAGTTCATCGTCGCGCTCGCGGAAGCGGGCGTAAAAAAATTATTGTTCGATATTGACAACGCCAAGCCCGCGCGCGACGCGGGCACCAATTCCGCAACGGGTTTTCCAAACATGACCATCGGCAAAATTCCATTGCCTGTCGGAAAACACACGTTGTACTTGCAGTATATTGACGCGAACGACACGCCGAGCCAAGTGTTTGAGCAAGAATTTGAGGTGCGCCAGGTGTTTGCGACGTGGAATCAACAGCCGCTCGATTTTTCGACAAACTTGTACCCCGGCACCTTTTCCATTGGCGTGACGGGCGCGGCGTTCGACCAAATTTTTACATACAAGTGGAGCATTGATTCCGACGCGCTGGACAATTCACAACTCGGCGCGGGGATGGGCGCGATCCAAGTCACAGGACTCAAAGCGGGCGAACATGTCCTGTATCTCCAAGCCATCGCGCAAGATGGAAGCAAAACGTATGCTGTGGAAAAGATTCCGTTTACGGTAAAGTAACAAGTTAGAGGAGGAACATGAGTCTCATTGTCGAAATCAAAACGGCGGAAGGACAAACCATTGCCTTGCTTACCGCTGATGAAAAAAATTTCAAAACCGGTTC
Source organism: Chloroflexota bacterium (assembly GCA_029778615.1). Classification (GTDB taxonomy): domain Bacteria; phylum Chloroflexota; class Anaerolineae; order UBA4142; family SHND01; genus SHND01. The sequence goes on from JAKOPZ010000092.1 coordinate 13,304, forward strand.
GCGCGGGTTTCATGGGCAAGGTAAAATAGATTTCAACGGCAAGCGGTATCAAACGCAGGTGCAAATGGTGGAAATCGGAAGCAAGAATACGCCCGCGCCCGCGCCGCCCGCCGAGGCAAAGGACGAATGAGCGCGAGCGGAAAAATGTTGCAGCGTTCATCCTTTGTCCTTTATCGTTGCATCGCATTGTTCAGCAGTGCGCTATTGTTGTTTACGGCGTGCGCGGCGCCGGGACCCGCGCCCACCGCGCCTTTGAACGACGGAACCGTTGTCGTACCGTTCACGCCGAATCCGCAAGAGGTGCCCCTGCCGACACTTTTGCCTACTATAGTCGTTCCCCCGACACAGCCCGCCATAACCGTACTCGTCACCGCCATTCCGACGATTACGCCGATTCCGTTAACTGCCACCGTGGCGCGCGCGGCGACACAGCCGCCGCGTCCGACGCCGACCTCTGCCGAAACCGCGACGCCGTTTCCCGAAGATGTGCCGAAAGTGTACGTCACCGCGCTGCGCGTGGAACCCGCGACGCCCAAGGCGAGTGACGGCGGAACATTTTTCGTCACGTTCCAAAACGCGAGCGGCGAGAATCAAGGATACAATTGGGCGGTGGAAATTTGGGATGCGGAAGACAACAAGCGGTTTGGTTTGACGACACCGCAAAATTCTACAATGGTTCCGGGCATTTCCAATCTCACCTCGACGGGGTGGACGGTAAAGGGTTTGGGTGAGTGTCACGCGTATCGTGCACGCGTAATCGCGCGCGATGAGGACGACAACCGTTCGGCTTTTATTCAGCCCGACGGCAATGTGTTGTGGCTCGACTTTAGCGTTTGTCCATAATGGACTCTCGGAAATAGACAGGATTAACAAGATGTACAGGATTCAATGCAGAATCAGATTTAGAAAATCATCTTATCGTGTTAATCCTGTCAAAAATCGTATTCCCGCCAAGTCTAAGGTTTAACGCCGCCGATACCGGCACCATGCGGCGCGCGATTCGCAATCCACAGGAGGAGAGATGAAAAAAATTTTTGCCGCACGCCATTTGTTTGCATTTGCAATCATCGGAATCGCCGTGTTCGTCGCTGCATGTCGCGGACCCGCACCCACGTCCACGCCCGTCCCGCCGACGGTTCAGGTGCCAACGTCCCTGCCGCCCGCGCCGACTGCGCCTCCCTTGACCGAAGCGCCAACCGCCGTACTACCAACGCAAGCGCCGCCGCCCGCCGCGACGGAAGCAAATGTGGCGAACCCAACTACTGCGCCCACCGAAGCTCCCGCAAATCCTCCGGCAACGACGGCGAGCAATGCGCCACAACCAACTGCTGCCGCATCAAACAACAAACCTGCCCCGACCGTAGACCGCGGTCCGCTCACCGGTTTATATGTCGCGGGCTTGCGCTATGAACCCGATTATCCGCGCCGCAACGACCCCGTTATGTTTTATGCCACCTTGATAAATCAAACGGGTAAAGACCAACACTATCCTGTATGCGCCGAAATTTTTCACCCCGGCGCCGCCAAGTCGTTCGGCATTACCAACTGTGATACGCTGACCATTGTGCCCGGTACGAGCCAAGTGTTCATCGGCAGTTGGATTGGTACGGGCATCAAAGAATGTATTCCCGTGCGCGCGCGCGTCGTGTTGCACGAACACGATACCGATAACGTGCGCTTGGTATTTACCACCACACGCGGCGGCGAACTGTGGACCGATTTCCAAGTTTGTCCATAATTCCGTAGTTTAGAAAACTACGGCAAACGAAAGAACGAACGCCGCACCTTGCGTTGGTTTCATTCTTTCATTCGTTTGCCCTTGTATTTCCAATCAACGACCAATGAACAAACAACACGCTCAACTGCTCGAGCGTCTGCAAGACAGCGCGGCGCAGGTCGCGGACGCGGTGAAAAAATTGTCCGCCGAACAAATCAATCGTGTTCCCAAACAAGGCGAATGGTCTTTGCATCAGGCGCTCGCGCATTTGCGCGACACGGACGCGCGGGTTTTCTTGTACCGCACCGCGCGCATCTTGCAAGAACCGGAACCGCCCGTCGTCGCGAGTTTCAATCAAGAAGAATACAGCCGCGAACATTATTCGTCGAGCGAACCGATTGAACACATTGTCAAGGAATTTGTCACGGCGCGCCGCAAACTGGTCAAACTGCTGCGCGGCACGCGTGACGCCGACTGGAAAAAATTCGCGGTGCATCCCGAATACGGCAACATTTCTATCGAGTACATCGCCCTGCACAGCTACAATCACACGCTCGACCATTTACAGCAATTGCTCGACGCGCAGGAAGCGAATGTATTGCGCGCGGCAAATGGGAAATAGCGTTTCGCGGAGAACGTTTGGGGAGAGGGGAAAAAAGTTGGAAATGGGTTCACCCATTTTCAACTTTTTTGTTGTATGATGCCATTCAATGAGCGCAGCCACCATTCTCCCGTCTCCGGTCCCCGGTCCCCCATCTCCAATGCGCGGTCTCTCTGAAAGCGACGTTTTGGAAAAACGCGCGCAAGGTCTGGGCAATCCGCCGCCGCCACCCACGAGCCGCACGTACGCGGAAATTTTTCGCGAGAATGTTTTTACGTTTATCAACGGCGTCATTTTTTTCCTCGGACTCGCGTTACTGCTCGTCGGGCGCCCGATGGACGCAGTCGTTTCCATCGGCATCATCTCGTTAAATATTTTCGTCAGTGTGGTGCAAGAAATTCGCGCGAAACGCACCCTCGACCAAATTGCGCTGCTCACGCGCCCCAAGGCAACCGTGATTCGAGAGGGACAAGCGCGGGAGGTGGCGCCGGAGGAATTGGTCGTCGGCGATATATTGCATGTTGCGCCGGGCGACCAGATTGTTTTGGATGGACATATCGTGCAGGGCAAAATGGCAGTGGATGAATCACAGCTCACCGGCGAATCGAATTTGATTGCCAAAGAGACAAACGCAGAGGTGTACTCGGGCAGTTTTTGTGTGAACGGCAGCGCGTACTATGTTGCCGACAAAGTGGGAAACGCAAGTTTGGCGAATCAAATCACGGCAGGCGCAAAACAATTCCGCCGCATCCTTACGCCGTTACAACAACAAGTCGCGCTCGTCGTGCGCCTCATGCTGTTGGTCGTCATTTATATCGAAGTGCTCGTGGTGCTTAACGCGGTGTTAAAAGCGCTCAATCTCGGCGACACGGTACAGCATTCCACTCTCATCGCCGGACTCGTGCCGAACGGATTGTTTCTTTCCATTTCCATCGCCTATGCGCTCGGCGCGGTCCGCATCATTCGTTTTGGCGTACTGGTGCAGCAGGCAAACGCGATTGAATCGCTCAGTAATGTGGATGTGCTGTGTTTGGACAAAACGGGAACGCTCACGACGAATCGGATGCAAGTGGACGCGCTGTATCCGCTTGGCATTGCGGAAAGCGAACTCGCGCAAATTCTCGGCGACATGACGACGAACACGACCACGCGCAACAAGACGAGCCAAGCGCTTGCTGAAAAATTTCACGGCGTCCAACGCGAGGTCGTCGGCGAAATTCCATTTTCCTCCGCGCGCAAGTGGAGCGCGATAGCTTTCGCCAACGCGCGACCGGCGACTCGGGACGCGGACTCGCAAAAAACTCCAGCCGCGCGTTTTCAATCCGGCATCTTTGCACTCGGCGCGCCGGAATTTTTACAGCCGTACTTGGTGGACGCGGAAGATGTAAACGAAAATCCGGTCTGGCGCGAAATTATGACGCGCACGCGCGAACTCGCGGGGCAGGGCTTGCGCGTGCTGCTCGTGACGCATCATCCTTCTACCGAACTGAAGGATGACGGCGATGCTGCGCGCTTGCCGCAAAACATGACCGCGCTCGGACTGGTGAGCATTCGCGATGAACTGCGCGGCGAGACGCGCCAAGCATTAAACAATTTCATTCAAGCGGGCGTCGCGCCCAAAATCATTTCGGGCGACAATCCCGAAACTGTCGCCGCGTTGGCAAAACAAGCGGGCTTGAAGGATGCGGTCCTCGTTTCCGGCACGGCTATGGAAAAAATGAATGACGCGGAATTCGCCGTCGCCGCGCGCGACGGCACGATTTTCGGACGCATCACACCCCAACAAAAACAAAAAATCGTGCGCGTGCTGCGCGACGATGGACATTACGTCGCCATGATTGGCGACGGCGTGAACGATGTGCTTTCGTTGAAACAAGCAAACTTGGGTATCGCCATGCAGAGCGGCACACAGGCGGCGCGCGCGGTTGCCGATTTGGTGTTGATGCAAGATTCCTTTGCCGCGCTCGCACCGGCGGTTTCGGAAGGTCAGCGCATTGTGAACGGAATGCAGGACATTTTGAAATTATTCCTCACGCGCATCGTGACAATGGCGATGGTCATTTTGTCCGCGCTCGTCATTGGCGAATTCCCGCTCGAACTGCGGCAGGGCTCGCTTGTCACTTTGTTTTCCGTCGGCATTCCCACCGTCTTTTTGGCACTTTGGGCGCGCCCCGGCGCAATTGGGCGCGATACGCTTTCACAGCGCATGATTCATTTCATCCTCACACCCGTTGCGGTGACGACGCTTTTGTCGCTGTTTATTTTTTACGGCACGTTGGTCGGCGAATTGTATTTGCGTTTTGGTTCACTCGGATTTACACCGGAAGAGCTGACCGCCATTTATCCGAACGCGCTGCTGCTCGCCAAATCCACACTCGTCTCCTTTCTGGTGTTTGTGGGTTTGCTTACCGTCATCTTTGTCGCACCGCCGACGGAATGGTGGACGGGCGGCGATGAATTGGACGGCGATTGGAGACCGACGATTCTCGCGCTGCTGTTGATGCTCGTCTTTTTCGTCATCGTGTTTGTGAGACCCCTGCGCGAGCTGTTCGCGTTGAGCGAATTGGGCGCGCTCGAATTGAGTATTGCCATTGTCGGCGCGGGGCTGTGGTTGTTTCTCGCGCGCTGGGCATGGCGCGAACGCGTGTTTGAAAAATATTTAGGAATAAAGGACCTGCACATTCATGCTCATCATTGACGCTCATCTCGATTTGGCGTGGAACGCGCTGCAATTTAATCGCGATTTACTGCAAAGCGTTTACACCTTGCGCACGCGCGAAGCGCGTCTGGAAGGCGCGGGACGCGGACAAAACACCGTGAGTTTTCCGGAACTGCGGCGCGGGCGCGTGGCGCTGTGTTTTGGCACAGTGCTCGCGCGCGTGAATCCCTTTGGTTCACCTGAAATAGATTACGGTTCGCCCGCGCAAGCGTTCGCCGCCGCGCGCGGACATTTGTTGTACTATCACGCGCTCGCGCAGCAAGGACACATTCGCTTGATTCGGAACCGCACGCAGCTTGACGCGCACATGCGCGAATGGGAGCTCTTTGACGAGTCCGCACAGGTCACAAGCATTACACCGCCGACGGGCGTAATCGTGAGCATGGAGTGCGCGGACCCGATTTTGAATCCCGCGCAAGTGCCCGATTGGTACGACGCGGGCTTGCGCGCCATTGGTCCCGCGCATTACGGACAGAATCGTTATGTCGGCGGAACGGGCACCGCAAGCGGATTCAACGACGCGGGTCTGGAACTCTTGCGCGTAATGGAACGCGCGGGGATGCTGCTCGATGTCACGCATTTGAGCGATGAAGCATTTTGGGAAGCGATGGGTTTTTATGAAGGCGCGCTTATCGCGAGTCATCACAACTGCCGCGCGCTCGTGCCGCATCAACGTCAATTGAGCGATGAACAAATTCGCGCGCTCGTTGCGCGCGATGCGGTCATCGGCGCGGCGTTCGATGTGTGGATGTTGATTCCCGAATGGAGTTTTCGCCGTGTGTCGAATCGCGCGGCAAGCATCGCCACTGTTGCGGAACACATTGACCATGTGTGCCAACTCGCGGGCGACAGTTTGCACGCGGGCATCGGTTCCGACCTCGACGGCGGTTTTGGGCGCGAAGCATCGCCGTATGATTTGGATACCATCGCGGATGTCCAAAAAATCGCCGAGGCGTTGTCCGCGCGCAATTTCGACGAAGACGATATTGCGAATGTGCTGCACGGCAATTGGCTGCGCGTCTTGCGGCGCGTGCTCAAGGAAAATTGAGGCGCGGGACATTTTTCGCGCGCCGGGTTTCACGGCGTCGTTTTGGCACGCCCCGAGCTCTTGACAAATCAAATTCCCGTGATACAATCGGCTTGAAAATTGAAAACGTTTTCAATTTTCAAGCCGATACATTTTCCGCTCTTTCTGCGCTGAATATTCATTGTTTCATGCCGATGCGTTGCCATCGGTTTTTTTGGACGAATCCAAATTGAAAACGTTTGCAAAGATGAGCCGCACCAACGTGACGATTGTGGATGTTGCCAAAGAAGCGGGCGTTTCCTTCGCGACCGTTTCGCGAGTGTTGAACGACGGCGCGAATGTGAAACCCGAAAAACGCGCGCGCGTCCTCCGCGCCATCAAGCGCCTCGGCTACACGACCAATCTTCAGGCGCGCAGTTTGCGCGGCGGGCGTTCGCATCTCATCGGGTTGCTCGTGCGCGACCTGGGCACCGCATACATTGGCGAAATTATGCGCGGGGTGGATTCGGAACTCGCCGAAAACAAGTACGACGTGATGTTGTACACCACGCATCGCCACCAAGCCAAAGAGAATGAATATGTCACCGCGCTCACGCGCGGGATGACAGATGGGTTGCTGCTGGTCCTGCCGCGTCATCCCGAAGGGTATTTGAAATCCCTGCGGCAGAAAAAATTCCCCTACGTTGTGATTGACCATCAAGGCATTGACGACCGCGGTCCGGCGGTGGGCGCGACGAATCGTGCGGGCGGTTATGACGCAACGCGTTATTTGTTGGCGCTGGGACATCGTCGCATCGGATTCATTACCGGGTCTATGGATTTGGGTTGTTCGCGTGAACGTCTGGATGGTTATCGTGCGGCATTACGCGACCACGGCGTCGCGGCGGACGCGGAACTTGTGCGCGAAGGAAATTTTCAACAGCCCGGTGGTTACGCGGCGGCGATTGAATTGATGAATCTGCAAGACCCGCCGACCGCGATTTTTGCGTCGAATGATGTGATGGCGTTTGGTGTGATGGAAGCCGCGCGCGAGCGCGGCAAAAAAATTCCCGATGACATTTCCATCATCGGGTTCGACGATATTCCGCAGGCGGCGCAGGTTCACCCCCCCCTCACTACCATTCGTCAACCGTTGGAAGAAATGGGGCACCGCGCCGCGCAAATGTTATTGGAGATTATTGAGCATCCGGAACAAGCGGCAGAAAAAATTGAATTGCCGACCGAACTGGTGATGCGCGAATCCACGCGCGTGTTGCGCTAACGCGGCACTTTGAACAGCGTGAGAAAATCTCGGACGGACACATCGAGATTTCCCAAGACCGCTCGAAATGCCAAGGCACACACACCCAAAAGAAAAAAGCGCCTGACCGCCAAGCCAATGCGCTTTTTTCACCGGCGTGTGGAATCCCATTCCAAGAAAGGAGTCCGACACACTCCTCGTATTATACCTCAAACTGTTTTCCCTGACGCATCGAACCAAAGCGGACCTGCGCGTGTTAGACGATACGCGCAGTCGTACCATTTTCATTGACGAAAAGGAGGATGCCATGCGCATCTCGAAAGCGTTTGTTTCGTTCATTGCGATTTCAGTCTTGGTCGCAATCCTCATGGTCGCCTGTGGCAGCCCCGCGACACCGGCGCCACAACCGACCGCCGCGCCTGCGCCCACACAAGCCCCCGCGCAACCTACCGCAATGCCCGCGCCAACTCAACCCGCCGCGCAGCCCGTCACCATCAACTGGTGGCACATTACCACCGCCGAAGCGCAAAAAGCCGTTTGGCAGCAGCTGGCGGATGATTATATGAAAGACCACCCCAACGTAAAAATCAATATCACCGTCCTGGAGAATCAAGCCTTCAAAGACAAACTCGCAACCGTGATGCAGTCCGGCAGCCCGCCGGATTTGTTCCAAAGTTGGGGCGGCGGCGTTTTGAAACAGTACGCCGATGCAGGTTTGGTACAAGACCTCACCGATGCGATGAAAAAAGATGGCTGGGGTGACAGTCTCTCCGGCGGCGCGCTCACACTCTACTCGGCGGATGGCAAAATCTATGGTGTGCCCTGGGACGCCGGCATGGTCGGTTTTTGGTACAACAAAGACCTGTTCAAAAAAGCCGGCATTGACACTCCGCCCACAACATGGGATGAATTTCTTGCCGACGTGAAAAAACTCCAAGCCGCCGGCATTACGCCCATTGCACTCGGCGAAAAAGATTCGTGGACCGGCGCGTTCTGGTGGGAATATCTCGCAACGCGCGAAGGCGGGCAAGAAGCGTTTGTGAACGCGTACTCGCGCAAAGGTTCTTTTACCGACGAGCCGTTTATCAAAGCCGGTCAAGACCTCAAACAATTGGTTGACCTCAAACCTTTCCAGGAAGGTTTCCTCGCCGCCGCGTATCCCGACCAGCAAGTTGTTATGGCAAACGGCAAAGCCGCGATGGAACTGATGGGTCAATGGGCGCCGGGCGCAGATTCGGCGCAACTCCAAGACCCGAAACCGTTCATGGCATCCCTCGGCTGGTTCCCCTTCCCCGCCGTAACCGGTGGCAAAGGCAATCCGTCGGACGCGCTGGGCGGTGGCAATGGTTTTGCGATTGGCAAGAATGCGCCCCCTGAAACAATTGATTTTGCGCGTTATCTCACCAGCGTACCCGCGCAAATTGCCATAACCAAAGCGGGTATCGCGGGCGTTCCAACCGCCAAAGGTTCTGAATCCACGCTCGACCCGCTGCTCCAAATCGTTTCGCAAAACGTTGCCGGGGCGAAATATTACCAACTCTACTATGACCAATACATGCCGCCCGCCGTTGGTAACGCGGTGAATGATGCCACACAGGGTCTTTTCGCCGGAACTGCTTCGCCCGAAGAAGTAGCCAAAGCAATCGAAGCGGCGGCAGCATCCGCGCTCAAATAAAAAGGTAGGGGCGTTGGCTTCAACGCC
>JAKOPZ010000007.1 GCA_029778615.1 Chloroflexota bacterium
CCGGGCGTGATGAACGCGTCCCAACTGAAACCTTGCTCGAATAATTTTGTAAGGAGCGGAAACTCGTGTACGACGCTGCCGCGCTGCGCGAGGTCGAGCGCCATCTGCACATACGTCGCGGGGTCAGTCCCAATCGCGCCGTGCGTGGGAAAACGGATGACGAGCGCGGCATCCCACAAAAGCGTCAGCGCGAAAATGGCAAGCGGCAGAAAACGCGCGTTCTTCAATCTCCAATCTCTAGTCTCCAATCTCTACTCTCTAATCTCCAATCTCTTTACCGCGTCCAACGTCGGTTCAATCACCGTTGCTTCGCCTGCCGCCTTTATCGCGCTTTTCACATCTTTTAATCCATTTCCCGTAATCAGCACCACAATCGTTTCGTCGCGGTCAATTTTTTGCGCGCGCACTGCTTTCAATAGTCCCGCGTACGCGGCGGACGCGGCAGGTTCCGCGAACACGGCTTCACCGCGCGCGAGTTCGCGCATCGCGTCCAAAATTTCATCATCGCTCACGGTGATGAATTCGCCGTTCGTCTCACGCACTGCGCGCACGGCGCGGCGTCCATCGCGCGGGAATCCTACATCAATCGAGTCCGCAATCGTGTGCGCGTCAATCGGCGTGATTTCTTCCGTACCCGCTTGCCACGCGTTGTAACATGCCGCGCTGCCTTGCGCTTGAATGCCCATCAAGCGCGGCATTTTGTCAATCCATCCCAACGCGTACAAATCGCGCAGTCCTTTCCAAATGCCGCCGATGATGTTTCCGTCGCCGACGCTGACGAAAATGCGGTCGGGCGCGAGCCATTTGGAGATTGGAGACTGGAGACTGGGGACTGGAGATTGGGGACTGGAGACTGATACTTGATACCTACTACCTGCTACCTGCTTACTGATTAGTGCTAACTGTTCGCAAATCTCCAGCGCGCCTGTCTTTTTTCCTTCTGTCGTGTACGGATTGTACGCGGTGTTGCGGCAGTACCAGCCAAATTCTTTTGACGCGGCGAGACACAAATCGCTCGCTTGGTCGTACGTGCCGCGCACGAGGAGCACGCGCGCGCCGTAAATCAACAGCTGGGTAATTTTTGCTTGCGGCGCGGATTCGGGAACAAAAATCACGGCGGGCAAATGCGCGCTCGCTGCCATTCCTGCGAGCGCCGCGCCCGCGTTGCCGCTCGACGCGGTGGTGATGACGCGTTCGTCCAACTCGCGCGCTTTGGCAACCGCAACCGCGCTCGGGCGGTCTTTGTATGACGCGGTGGGATTGCGCCCGTCGTCTTTGATAAACAAATTGTCGAGACCCAGCTGCGCGCCGAGAAATTTCGCGCGATACATCGGCGTCCAACCGACTTGCAACGTTGGAATGTCGTCGCGATTTTTTAGCGGCAGCAAATCCCAATAGCGCCAAATCGAATTTTCGCGCGAGGCAGAAATTTTTTCGGGCGATGTCGCGCGATTAATTTCCGCATAATCGTACACAACATCGAGAATGCCGTCGTCGCCGTGGTCGGGACAAACGTATTTGAGTGAATCGGGCGCGTAGGTTTTACCGCAGAGGGTGCATTGTAAGAACATGGTAGATAGGTAAAAAGAGTAGACAGGTAGACAGGTTGACAGGTAGACAGACATGTTTCCCTGTCTACCTGTGTACCTTTCTACTTGCTTATCCGCGTTCCGGTTTCGCCGTTCAGCGCGCGTTCGAGATTTTCGGGATTGGTGATGAGCGCCTCGACGCTTTTGTCGGAACCTTCGAGAAACCAAATCGCGGCTTGAATTTTGGGACCCATCGAACCTTTGTGAAAATGTCCTTCGGCAAGATATTTTTTTGCTTCGTCCAAGGTCATGTGGTCGAGCCACTGCTGATTCGGCTTGTTGAAATTGAGCGCAACCTTTTCGACGGCGGTGGAAATTAGAAACATGTCGGCATGAATGCTTTGCGCGAGGAGCGAACCCGCGAAATCTTTGTCAATCACCGCCTCGATGCCGACGAGTTCGCCATTTTCATTTTCGGCAACGGGAATGCCGCCGCCGCCCGAACAAATCACCACGAACCCCGCGTGAATCAATTCGTGAATCGCGTCGCGTTCCACAATCGCTTTGGGCAATGGCGATGGCACGACGCGCCGCCAGCCGCGTCCCGCGTCCTCCACCATCTGCCAATTTTCTTCGTTGCGTTTGCGCGCCGCTTGTTCGGCGTTCATGAACGAACCAATCGGTTTCGAGGGATTTTGAAACGCGGGGTCGTGCTTGTCCACCAACACTTGGGTCACAATCGTCGCGGCTTGTTTGTGGATGCCGCGCTTTTGAAATTCATTGTGCAGCGCGCGTTGAAACATATACCCGATTGCACCTTGCGTATCCGCGCCGCAATAATCGAGCGGCACGGGATGAAGTTCGTGCAGCGCAAGTTCGGAACGGCGCAAAATGAATCCCACTTGCGGTCCGTTGCCATGCGTGAGGACAACGTCCCATCCTTTTTCAATCATGCCCGCGACGTGTTTGGATGTTTCCACCGTTGCGGCATATTGGTCAGGAATGGTTTTGTGCTTTTCGTCGAGGATAAGCGAATTGCCCCCGACGGCGATGACGGCGACGTTTGACATGGGTATTTACCTTTCAAAAGAGTATCGTAGATAGGGAGGCAGGGAAACAGGTAGGCAGGGAAACAGGGAAACAGGTAATCAGGGAAATAGGTATTCATGTAAGCGTGTCGCCATCATCACTGAAAATGTACTCGCTCTGTTCTTCCCGCGCGGCGCGGTTGCTGTACAAATCTGCACCTGCCTGCTGCTTGCGAACGTATGTCATGTATCCGTTGAGTGCGCGTTCGGTCTGACGAATGAGCGCGTACACTTGGTCAAAGTACGCTTGGTCAATGTACCCAACCACACGCGCTTCAATAAAATGCGAGAGCGTTTCATTGAGGGAACCGCGCGCATTGGAATAGAACTTGAGACTGTCGAGATAGTGATATCGCCCATATCCTTCGGCAATGTTTGACGTGACACTTTTTGCGGATTGTCGTATTTGCGGCGCGAGGTCATACTTGTCCTCGTTCGGAATGGAGCGTGCGAGTTGATAGGCGTTCGCAATCACATCAAGCGCAAGCATATAACATTCCAAATCCTCGAACCCACGCTTGCCTGCTTCCCCAGGCGACTTGTAGTTCGACCGCACAAGCTCCATATCCGCTGTCTCCTTGATTCCTTCTCTACCTATCTACCTGTGTACCTGTTTCCTTGTCTACCAATCCAGCTTGTCTACCATCAACCCATCGTCAACGCCATCACCGCTTTTTGCGCGTGCAAGCGATTTTCGGCTTCGTCATAGACGACGGACTGCGGACCATCAATCACTTCATCGGTCACTTCCAAATTTCTATCGGCGGGCAAACAGTGCATATAAATCGCGTCTTCTTTCGCGAGTTTCATGCGACGCGCGTCCGTAATCCACGATTTGTATTTTTCCGTCAGCGCTTTGCCTTCGTTCTTGTCCGTCGTCGTCACGAGCGGACCCCATGATTTGGGATACACAATGTCCGCGTCCTTGAACGCTTCGTCCATGTCGTGAACAATCTCAAAGCCCGTGCCGTATTTTTTCGCATTGTCTTGCGCTTGCTGCACAATGTCGGGCATGAGTTTGAATTCGGGCGGATGCGCGAGGACAACGTCCATTCCGAAACGCGTCATTTGAAGAATTAGAGATTGGGGAACAGAGATTGGTTTTGAATACGATGCCGCGTACGCCCAACTCACGACCATTTTCTTGCGGCGCAAATCGCGACCCTTTTTTTCAAAAATCGTCATCAAGTCCGCGAGACATTGGAACGGATGATAAATGTCGCACTGCATATTGAGAACGGGGACGCGCGACGCGGCGGCAACTTCGTTCTCGTACTTGTTGCCGAATTGCCAATCGCATTGACGAATCGCGATACCGTCGAAATAGCGTCCAAAAATTTCGCCGATTTCTTTGGCGGTATCGCCGTGCGAAATTTGCGTCGTCTCGGAATCAATGAACGCGCCGTGTCCGCCCAACTGCGCCATGCCCGCTTCGAACGAACCGCGCGTACGCGTGGACGTGAAAAAGAAAAGCATCGCGAGAACTTTGTCGCGCAAATACGCGTGCGGTTCGCCAAGCGCGCGTTTGCGTTTCAAATCGAACGCCACCTCCATTACCGTCTCGACTTCTTCTTTGGAAAAATCGAGGTCACTGATGAAATCGCGACCACGAAGGTTGGTTTGCATGTTGCAACTCCTATACGTGTAATTTGGTGGAAACAAGTAGACAGGAAAAAAGGTAGACAGATAGACACCTGTTTCCTTGTTTCCCTGTTTCCCGATTTACCTGCTTACAACCACTCCTTCAATCGCGCCAAATCCACATTCCCTCCGCTCAACACCGACACCACGCGCGCGTTTTGCGGTAATGGAATTTTTTTCGTAATAATCGCTGCCGTTGCCGCCGCGCCCGCGCCTTCGACCATCACCTTGCAGCGCTCCAATAACAAACGAATTGCGATTTTGATTTCGTCGTCGTTCACCAGCACAACATCATCAACAAACTCTTGCATGAGCGGATAATTGTTGTCGCCAATCATCGGACAAATGATGCCGCCCGCAATGGTTGGTGAGCATACCACGCGCGTATTTTTGCCCGCGCGCACGCTGGCAAAATACGCGCCACCCGCGTTCGATTCGACGCCGATGATTTTGACGCGCGGATTGTTCCATTTCAACGCGGCAGCAATTCCACTAATCAATCCACCGCCGCCAATCGGCACGAAAACATATTCGGCATCGGGAACGTCCTCGAAAATTTCTAGCCCAATCGTGCCCTGTCCCGCAATCACATACGGGTCATCGAACGGATGCGCGATGGTGTAATTGTGTTCGCGTTGGAGTTCGAGCATTTTATCGAACATTGTGTTCACCGATTCCGCAAAAACAATTTCGCCGCCATAGCCGCGCACCGCGTCAATTTTTGCTTGCGGCGCGTCCTGCGGCATCACAATCGTCGCGTGTGCTCCAAACGCGCGCGCCGCGTACGACAATCCTTGCGCGTGATTTCCCGCGCTCGCGCTCACGAGTCCCCGTGCGCGTTCTTGTTCCGAAAGATGCGCGAGTTTGTTCAACGCGCCGCGCGGTTTGAATGAACCCGTTTTTTGAAGCATCTCGCATTTCAAAAAAAGATTCACGCCCGCGATTTCGCCGAGCGCAGACGCAGAGATAGTGGGCGTGCGGTGGAGTTTGTTTTGAATGACGCGCCGCGCGTCGTTGAGGTCGGATAAGTTGAGCATGTCTAAAGGTAGTCAGGTAAAGAGGGAAACACGTAGACAGGTAAAAAAGTAGACAAGTAGTAACCTGTTTCCCTCTTTACCTGTTTCCCTGTATCCTGTTCACTCCATCGCACCAAGAACAAGCGCCAACAACGCCATGCGTATCACCACACCGCTGAACGCTTCTTGCCAATAGCGTGACCAGCGCGTAATGTCAACGTCGGTCGGGATTTCGTCCATGCGTGGGAGCGAGTGCAAAAGAATCGCGTCCGATTTTGCTTTCGTCGTCAAGAGTTCGCGCGTGATTTTGTAATTCGCGGGCGTCATGCCAACATCTTTGCCCGCGCGTTCGTCGCGCGATTTTGTGTAATCGGGCTGCACGACGGGCTCAACCAAAATTACGTCCGCGTCCGCAATGGCTTGTTCGACATGTTCCACTTCGCGGAAATTCAAACTGTATTGATTCAATTCATCTTTGAATTCTTGCGTGAGCGCCATGTCGGGCGGCGAAACGAATGTGATGGGACAATCGAACTGGGTGAGCGCGTAACCGAGCGAGTGCATCGTCCGCATTCGCATATCGCCGACCGCGAGCCATTTCAATCCGTCAATGCGTCCCTTTTCTTGCAGCACCGTGTACAAATCAGTGAGAATTTGGGTTGGATGTTCGCCCCAGCCGTCGCCGCCGTTGATGATGGGAATGCTCGCCCATTTCGCGGCTTCGTGCGGCGCGCCTTGCTGAAAATGCCGCATCACAATCACGTCGCCGTAATACTCGAGCATCTTTACCGTGTCTTTGATGGACTCTTGATAAAAATCGCCCGCGCGCGTCATCTTGGCGTCCGAAAATCCTGTGACGTGTCCGCCGAGCCGATGCATTGCCGCTTCGTGCGCGAGGCGCGTGCGCGTGCTCGGTTGATAAAACGCGGTGACAAGCGTTTTCTCTTTCAGCATGTCGCCGTTGCGCCGATTGCGCGCGTACGGTTCTAATTTTTTCCCCACTTCAAACACGCGAAAAAATTCCTCGCGTTCGAAATCTTTGAGCGACAAAATGTCGCGTCCCATGAAACTACGCATTGTTTTGCCTCCGTGAACTTGGTTCGTTGTGAACGCAAAAACTCTGCGTTCACAACGAACCATAACGGCGCGCAGTCAAAGGATGGTGAGAATTGAGTGAATGAAAGGTCGCGCAGGACGAAAGGTATTTGATATGACGCGCCCGTAGTAACGAATTCATTCGTTTCACGCGTGCCTTCCATGAATAGAACGATTGAAATCGTTACTACATTCTCTCCACACGTGATTTATTTATTTGCGCTCGTGTGTTCCTTGAGCAACTTTGGAAACAGCGCGTACCATTCCGTCGCTTGCACAACCTCGTTCAAACTCACATGTTCGTCGTGACGATGCGCGTAGATTTCATCGCCGGGTCCAAAGCCAATGGAAGGAATCCCTGCCTTGCCCGCCCAGTACGTTCCGTTCGTCGAAAAACCCCATTTGCCTGTCGGACGCGTTTCGTTCCACAATTGCTGAATCGTTTCTTGTCCCGCTTGCACAATCAGATGCTCCTCTTCCAACACCCACGGCGGAAAATATTTGTCCACAGGAAAGACAAAACCCGTATAACTTGGCGTATCGTAAAACAAATCTTCGACGCGGATTTCATCTTGCAAATAATCGGGAATCAGTCCGCGAATTTGCGCGAGCGTTTTTTCTTTTGACTCGCCCAAAATTAAACGGCGGTCAAGGAAAATTGTGAATTGGTCGGGGACGGCGTTGATTGAGGCAGTGCGCGTGTGCGCGTCGGTAACGGCGACGGTGGCTTTACCCAAAAATGGGTCAGTCGGCAAACGACGGTCCAATTCACGAACGGCAGTGATGATGTTTGCCATTTTGTACACCGCGTTATCGCCGAGGTAATGATGCGCCGCGTGCGCGGAACGTCCATCAGCGACAATTTTGACTTCGAGGCGTCCTTTGTGTCCGCGATAAATTTGCATCTTGGTTGGTTCGCCAATGACGACAAAATCGGGACGCACCTGCGGGTCGGCGACGACGAACGAATTCGGCGCGATGCCGTCGCAGTCCTCTTCCATATTGCCAAAATAGTACGCGGTAATTCCGTCGAGCAGTCCTAAATCGCGCGCGATGGCGAGACCGTACACCATGCCCGGCGTCGAACCTTTTTCGTCGCACGCGCCGCGAGCGTACAAAATATCATTTTCCACTTTGCCGACGAACGGGTCCCATTCCCACGTACTGCGCTCGCCGATGCCCACCGTATCAATGTGCGAATCGTACACAATAATTTTTTCGCCATTGCCGATGCGTCCGAGAATGTTGCCCATCTTGTCAAAGCGCACCTCGTCGAATTTGAGTTTTTTCATTTCATCGGCTATGCGTGCGCCGACCTCACCGACTTGCGACATGACCGATGGAATCGCGCAAATGTCGCGCATGAATTCGATAATCCAATCGCGTTTGTCCGCAACGCGTTTTTGAATTTCGGGAACAACGTTGTCCATTGTGACTCCTCGTGAGTTTTTTTTACCAATACGCATATTCGCCCGCGTCATCGCCTTGTTGGGGGTGATAGTGTGCGGGCATGTCAATCCACCACTCGTTGAAAAAAGTGTCGCGCCACGTTCGGTCATTTTTCCAGCGCGCGCCTTTGACCCCAAAAATCAATTGCAACTGTCCGCCGAGCAAAATACCAATTTTGCCCAAACGTTTTACAAATGCAGCCAGAGGCACGCCCATGCCGCCCGCGCCAATCAACGCGACATCGAAATCGCGTTTGGCAATTTCATCCTCAATCTCACGCATCAAATCCAATACGGTCGCATAACGTGCGCGCGTCTCGCGCGCAAAGCCATACGGAAATTCCAAACCTTCTACGCGCGCCGGTTCAAAAAATTTTTTGCCGCTTGCGCGCCACACGCCCTCGAAAATTTCGCGCGTTGCGCGGGATGCGAGCAAATTGCCGAACGGAGATATCAGCAAAATTTTTTTACCGCGCAGCCAAGGCAAATAACAATTCGTCGGGTCATCGGGAATCGAACGGTCAGGGTGCAAATTTTGAAATGGCGTGAGTGGGTTTTCAAGTTGAAAATAATTTACGAGCATCCATTCCAAATCCGCGTGCTTGCCGCGAAACAAACCGACCACATCCAACTCGCGCACACAGTGTATAAAAAATTTTCCGTACTTGAAATGAAACTCGCTCTCTGCGGGAAAGATGCCCGAGTACGCTATCGTCGTTTTTTTGAGCAATAGTTCGAGCATGTGCATCTTGGTGCGCGTCGCGTTGCGTTCACGCTCCATCACGTACTGCAGCATAGATTGTTCCGTCGCGCCGAGTTTGGCTGCGGCGAACCCATGTCGCCGCGCAAGGGCATCCTGCAGCGCGTCCAGAAAGGCGCGTTTGGGTACGAGCGCATCATCGAGCTCTGCGTTGTCGGTAAACGTTTTCAAAAGGGTTTGCGGTATTTGAAAAAAACGTGGGAGAGCGCCGTGACACGCCTCCCACATTGTACAGGATCTTATTGCATTGCACACTGCGCCGCGGCACTGCATATTATAAAGCAGGTGCAGATGAAATGGCAGGCGCGATTTTTTCACCGCGCCGACTACACCACTTTTCCAACTCGATGGCGATGAGAACGAGCGAACCGAGCACGAGACAAATTGCCAAATCGAGCGGCGCCAATGGCGTGGTGTTAAAGAACGTTTGCAAAAACGGAACGTACAACACCAACATTTGCGAAACGAATACGATGCTCACCATGAGCAGCATCAATGGATTCGAAAATAAATTCATACGAAACACGGATGTATCGGTGGAACGCACCGCGAGCGCTTGAAAAATTTGCGCGAACGCGAGCGTGGTGAAAATCATTGTCTGCCACTGCGACACGTTGGTGAAAATGTCGTAATAGTATCCGACGCCCAACGCGAGCGCGGCAATGAGCAAACCAACCCACGTAATATGCACAACCGTCCGTCGGCTCAACACGGGCGCTTGCGGCGAATACGGCGCACGCGTCATAATGCCGCGTTCCGCTTGCTCGACGCCGAGTCCCAAACCGAGCAAACCGTCCGTCAACACATTCAGCCACAACAATTGCAGTGGTAATAGCGGAACGGCAGTGCCAATGAACGGCGCGAGTAACATCACGCCCACTTTGCCGATATTGCCCGCGATGCTGAACTTGATGAACTTGCGCAAGTTGTCAAAAATTACGCGTCCTTCTTCCACTGCCGCGACAATCGTTGCGAAATTGTCGTTGAGCAAAACAATGTCGGACGCTTCTTTTGCCACGTCGGTCCCCGTGATGCCCATTGCGACGCCGACATCCGCGCGGCGCAGTGCAGGCGCGTCGTTCACGCCATCCCCCGTCATCGAAACAATGTTGCCGCGATTTTGTAACGCTTGCACAATTTTCAATTTGTGTTCGGGCGAAACGCGCGCGTACACGGAAACCGAATCCACAACATTTTCCAATTCCGCCACAGACATTTTTTCCAATTCTTGTCCTGTCAACGTGCGCGAATTTTCTTGAGCGATTCCGAGTTGCTTGGCGATTTGAATTGCCGTGAGCGGATGGTCGCCCGTAATCATCACGGGACGAATGCCCGCCGTTTTGCAGGTCGCCACCGCGTCGCGCACTTCTAAACGCGGCGGGTCAATCATTCCAAACAGCCCGACGAAAATCAAATCGCGTTCGAGTTGTTCATTTGTCATTGCGAGGAGCGAACTGTGCGACGAAGCAATCTCTTCGCCCAAATTATGAGATTGCTTCGCTCCGCTCGCAATGACATCCAGCGGACGAAACGCCGCGCCGAGCACGCGAATGCCGCGCATTGCCAAGTCTTGATTCGCATTCAAAATTTTTGCGCGCGTCGCGTCGTCCAATAGATTTACGCGCCCATTCATCCAGTAACGATTCGAGAGCGCGATTAAACCATCCACACTGCCTTTGGTGAATTGAACGAACGGTTGATTTTCAAAAACATGCGTGACGATTTCGGGCGCTTGTTTGGCGTACTCGGTTGTCGCGTGAATTGTCGTCATGCGTTTGCGTTCCGAGTCGAATGGCAATTCCGCCACCCGCGGCAGCACCGCATCCAAATCAGGTTTCCACAGACCGAATTGCGCGGCGGCAATCACCAACGCGCCTTCCGTCGGGTCACCCAACGCGCGAAATGTTTTCGATTCCGCGTTTTCGGTCGTCAACGCCGCATCGTTACACAACGCGCCGCCCGCGAGCAACAGCGTCAACGCTTGTCCTTGTTGAATTCCATCACCTTCACCACGCGCGGGCGCGAGGGATTGTGTGTATGAAATGAGCGACGGCGCATTGCGCACCAACTCTTGGTCGAGTTCCACGCGCTGTCCTGCGACATCGAGCGCGATGACCGTCATCCGATTCTCGGTAAGCGTTCCCGTTTTGTCCGAACAAATCACCGTGACCGAACCGAGTGTTTCAACCGCAGGCAATTTGCGAATCAATGCTTGACGTTTCAACATGCGCTGTGCGCCAAGTGCGAGCGTAATCGTCACGACCGCAGGCAATCCTTCAGGCACAACCGCAACCGCAACACTCACCGCTGTCAACAACAAATGCGTCAACGAATCACCGCGCAGCAAACCAAGTACGACAATCAACCCCGCTACCGCGAGACCAACGATTGCTAACATGCGTCCGAGTTGGTCGAGTTTTCTTTGCAGCGGCGTTTGTTCACCGCGCACATCGGAAATGAGTTTTGCGATTTTGCCGAGTTCGGTGTTCATTCCCGTATTCGTCACAATCGCTTTGCCGCGTCCATACGTGACGACGGTTCCCATGTAAAGCATATTGCGCCTGTCACCGAGCGCGAGGTCGGGCGTCGTCAGCGCGTTCGCCGTTTTTTCAATCGGTTCGCTTTCACCCGTGAGCGCGGCTTCTTGCACGCGCAAGTTCACGCTTTCAATTACGCGCGCGTCGGCAGGAATCAAATTCCCCGTTTCGAGCAAAATCACATCGCCGGGAACCAATTGCGTCGAAGACATTTCGCGCACCTGTCCGCCGCGCAACGCGCGCACCAACGGCACCGCGAGTTTTTTCAATGCCGCAATCGCCTGCTCGGCGCGATATTCCTGTACGAAACCGACGATGGCGAAAAGAATGACGATGACGCCAATTGCTATCGTATCTTTGACCGA
Organism: Chloroflexota bacterium; assembly: GCA_029778615.1. Classification (GTDB taxonomy): domain Bacteria; phylum Chloroflexota; class Anaerolineae; order UBA4142; family SHND01; genus SHND01. The sequence continues at coordinate 11,480 of JAKOPZ010000007.1, forward strand.
ACCGAGCAGTCCCGCAATCACCGCCGCGCCAATAAGAATCAGCACCATCGTCGCTTTGAATTGTTCGAGAAACATCAAGACAGGATGCCGCGCGCCCGTTTCTTGCGTCGCGTTCGGTCCGTATTGCGCCAAACGTTTTTCGGCTTCTTGCTCCGTCAAACCCGTTAGCGCGTCACTATGCAATTGTAAAAGTACGGTTTTTGTGTCGAGTTGATACAGTTGTTGGTTCATATTCCATCGTCCGACAAATTTTTGTATAACGAATCTACGTGATGAGGGGGGCGATGGTGTGTTGGAAAATCGTTAAAAATTTTCCGTGTTCGCATTGCGGTCCAGTCCAGCGAATGGAATTCGCCGTCTGAAAAAAATGTGGGCGATTGAAAAATTCAGCGATTAGAAATCGCCGTCTGAAAAAAGGTCAAATGCAAAGCATTAAAAAAAGGAAATTAGAAAATTTCGCTGTCCATCCATTTTGTGCCGTCCCAATCTTGGGTTGTTTCCAATTCGGTGATTCTTGATTTTGCGGCGTGATGTTGTTTTTGATTCTTGATATAACCAATGACACGCTGTGCATTTTCTTCTGAAACAGACAAAACGCCATAACCTTCTTGCCATTCAAACGAACGTTGAAATTCCAATGAAATCCACCGCGAGCTCGCGCCCTTCAATTGTTTGACAAAATCAGCAGGCGATATTGCTGGACGCACGCTCGCCAACACGTGAATATGGTCAGCCATTCCATTTACAAAACACAACGGCGCGTGCATTTTGGTATCGGCTTCATTGCGCAAAAATCCATGCACGCGCAATTCAATGTCAGGGGTCAATAACGGTTCACGATTCTTGGTCGTCCAAACAAAATGATAAAACAATCGCCAATAGGGCATTGCGCGCTCCTTTTTTGAATGAACGTGATTGGAAATCACGCCCTCAAAAGTGTTGAAATCGCAAAAGCGATTTCGATTTTCATTTTTTAATCGCTCTGCGATTTTGTCATTTTTCAGAACACGCGACAATCCATCGCGTCGCAACGATTCAAACAACGTGATTGGAAATCACGCCCGCAAAATGTTCAAATCGCGCAGCGATTTTTATTTTTGATTTTCGTTTTCAATCGCTCCGCGATTTTATCTTTTTTCAGACGGCGATTTTTAATCGCTGCAACACGCGACAATCAACCGCGTCGCTGCGATTCAAAAAACGTGATTCAAAATCACGCCCGCAAAATGTTCAAATCGCGCAGCGATTTTTATTTTTGATTTTTGTTTTCAATCGCTCCGCGATTTTATCTTTTTTCAGACGGCGAATTCCATTCGCTGGAACGCTGCAACGCGCGACAATCCAACACCCATTCGCCATTCACGCGCCCGCCTGCCCAATCTGCCTTGCCCCGCGCACATTTCGATTCAGCATCGTTGCAATCGCCCACGCGAAATACCACACGGTGAAAAACGCGATGGCGACGTACACATTGAAGCGTTCAATCAAAATGCCCGCGATGGCTGCGCCTGCGGGTTGAAAGCCGAAGGCGAGCAGACGAAACACACTGTTCACGCGTCCTTGCAGCGCATCGGGAATTAACGCGACGCGGTAACTGAATTGCACAACGTTGTAAACAGGTCCTGCCATTTACGACACCCCATGATGAGACCCAAAAGGTACAAGTGCGGCGCCGCGTTCGCGCCTGAGCATCATTCGGCAGCGGATACCCATTCGATACAGGTCGAATTTGCCAAGCGTTGTGGCGAATTCGATTCCCCCGCGTGAGGTTGCCTACAGATGTTTGATATAATCAAACTTGCCTTGCGCGTACGGCACACCAGTTCTGTGAACGCGAGCAGCCCGCTTGGCGTGTCGAAATATGCCCAAATTATTTTTCTCTCCTATTCTCCGCGTAATCCCTATTCCCACAAATAACAACTTGTGCGATAATCGCGCGCGGCACAAGAAATTGTTTTTCATTCTCACATTCCGCGAGGTGCAATGAACGTTCGTCCCATTCAAGAAAATGACATCGAAGCCGTCATCAGTTTGTTTCGAGAAAATTACGGTGATGATTATGCCATGCCCGAATTTTATGACCCGCAGTGGGTCAAACGCGGCATCTATTCTGACCACATCATTTGGCTCGTCGTCGAAGAGGATGGAAAAATTGTCGCGTCGGGCGCGTGTATTCTAAATTTTGGCGATTACAATGACCTCATCGGCGAAATCGGACGCGTGGTGGTAGACCCCGATACGGCGGGCAAAGGATTGGGACGCTTGATTTTGGAATCGGTTGTGGACGCGGCGGACGAACGCGTAGAATTTGCCTTTGCCGAAGCGCGCACCGTCCATCCCAAAACACAAAAAATCAATGACCGCATCGGGCTCGTGCCGCTCGGCGTTTTGCCTCTGCACTATAAAATGAAATGGCGCGAAAGTGTAGTGCTCGCGGGACAGCTCTTTGGCAACGGGCGAACGCTGCGGCGCATCGGGCAAGCGGAAGTGGTCCCCGCCATCGCGCCGCTCGCGCGGTTGTCGCTGAAAAATCTCGACCTCGACGAAGCGATTAGTGTGCGCGAGAATGTGCGCGGCTATCCGCTGGACACGGCGGTGGACATTCAGCCGCTCACTGCCGCATCGCTGATGCGCGTGTTGAAAATCGAACAGGGTCGCGTCGTCGAACCGGAAATTTTTAGCGGCACACATCTCGACGAGGGAATGCCGCAGCTTGCCGCGCGCAAAGCAAATTATGTGGTCGCCACGGACGGCGAACGCGTGTTGGGCGCGCTGGGTTTCATTTACTATGAACGGCACGAAAGCGTGCGCCTTGTCGAATTGATTGCGCAAGAAGCCGTCGTCAAAGGCGCGCTGCTGAACTATGCAGTGAATCATGCGCAAGAAGAGTACGAAGCGCAAGTGATTGAATGTGACGTGAGCGCGTACAGTCCGCGTATGCAGCAGACGCTGTTGGACATGGGGTTTTTGCCGACGAGTTATGTGCCGGGCATGGTGTTTCATCAAACCGCGCGGTGGGACATTGTGAAATTTGCCAAACTGAATACGCCGTGGGAACTCGGTCCGTTTGAGCTCACCGATTCTTCGCGCGAGTATTTTAATCTTGTCGCGCCCGCGTTCGAACGCGCGGCGGCAGAACATGAGAATCGCCTGCGCGCCCTCGATTCGCCCGCGCTGAAAAATATCACGCCGCTTGAATTTTATTTGGTCAATCGCGCGGGCAAAGCATTTGATGTCGCACAAGGCGCCGAATTGAAACCCGACGCGTTGTATCTCGTCGTCAGCGGCGCCTTCAAAACGGGCGAACGCATCCACGGTCAGGGCGATGTACTTGGCGCGGGACTTGCGTTCGGCGAAGCAGCAGATACCGGCGCAGTCGCGTTGGAAAACTCGCGCGTCTTTGCGTTGACCAAGCCGCAGCTCGATGCCGTCTGCGAAGCGCATCCGCGCTTGGGACTCAAACTGTATCAAAATTTGGCGATCCTGCGAGGTTAGCGGTCATGCCGAACGATTTGGACTATTTCAATCTGGTTGCGAGCGTGATTGCCGGCGGTTTGGGCGCAGCAATCATTTCCATTCTCTTTGAGCAACGTCAAAAGCGCCGCGAAATGGCAATTCAGCTGGTCCAAGCATACCTCGCCAAGTACGATGAAATTGCGCGCGCCAAAGCTATCTTGCTGAAGCGTCCGCCGTGGAACGTGACGGAAACGAATTGGATTCTGGAGATGGGCGATTGGCTCGATTTCGTCTCGGCGTTATGCAATGAAAGATTGGCGGATTCCAAATTGTTGGAACGACTGGGGATGGACAAGTTCATAAAATATTTTTATGAGCATGTTGCCCAAGTTAGCGAGATGCTGTCCTTTCTGGAAAATTGGGACAACATGAAGCGCTTTGCGCAGAGGAGCAGATAAGAAATGGATGAGCTGGAAACCACGCTTGCCGAGCTGCAGCGGCGGATGCGCGAACTGAATTGGGATGAACGAGAGCGATTTGGAAGTTGGATGAGCCAAATTATTTTGGCGGCGATGAATGGTCCGCTTCCTGTTTCACCAAGCTTCACACCGGTACACACTGCCGCGCTAAATTGTCCGCACTGCCACAGCCAAGTCACCATCACCATTCAATAAACGCGGGAGTGCCCATGTTTGGGACAACAAGCCGATTTTTTTCGAGGAAAGATTTTTACAATGACTGAGGCGATTCGACCGTCACCGACTACGCCCAAACCGCGAGGTTTTCGCTTTCCATTTTCCATGAAACTCGAGTCACGGCTTGAAACGCCGCGCTGGCTGCCGTGGGCGACAACGCTCGGCTCGGTCATTTTTGCATTGTTGGTCACGGCGGTGATTCTGCTCGCGGTGGGCGCAGACCCGGTGCGTTCTTTTCGCGCGATTTATCTCGCCGCGTTCGGGGACAGTTATGTTTTTTCGGACACGCTTGTTAAAGCTACGCCGCTGATTCTCACAGGGCTGGCATGTTTGCTCGCGTTCCGAATGCGTTTGTGGAACATTGGCGCGGAAGGACAATTTTATCTGGGCGCGTGGGGCGCGACGTTGATTGTCGAAGCGGTGTTGGGGCAGGACGCGCCGGGCTGGGTTTTTATTCCGTTGATGCTGGTGTCGGGATTTGTTTTTGGCGCGGTGTGGGGATTTGTCCCGGGCATCTTGAAGGCGCGTTTTGGCGTGAATGAAATTATCACGACGCTGATGCTCAATTATATTTCCTTGTATTGGGTCGCGTATTGGGTGTTTGGTTCGTGGAGCGAACGCGGTTTTCAAATGACGCCGATGTTTCCGCGTCAGGCGTGGCTCCCACGTTTGATGGATTACTCTGCCATCTTGAAACCGTTCGCGGGCATGACGGTGCATCTCGGTTTTTTGTTCGCCTTGCTCGCGGTGGTCGGCGTATGGTACCTGCTGACGCGCACGCGTTTCGGGTACGAGATTCGTTTGATTGGCGATAATCCAAACGCGGCAAAATACGCGGGCGTCAATATCGCGGCGATGACGATTTTTGTATTCATGTTGTCCGGCGGTCTGGCAGGCATCGCGGGCATGTCCGAAGTGACGGGCGTCGTGCATCGTCTGCAAGACCGCATCTCGCCCGGTTATGGTTTCACCGCGATTATTATCGCGTGGCTTGCGAAATTGAATCCGTGGGCGGTGATTCCCGTCGCGATTATTTTTGGCGGGCTGTTAATTGGAAGCCGCGAAATTCAACCCAGCGGCTTGGCGCGGATGCTGCAAGGGATTTTATTGTTCGCGCTCATCAGCACCGAAGTATTGAATCGGTATCGAGTGAGAGTGGAACGAGTAAAGATGTAGCAAGTAGCAAGTAGTAGGTAGTAAGGAACAATTTGACCTGCTACTTGCTACCTGATACCTTAACCATGAATTTCTGGATTAACGTACTCTCCGCCGGAGTTGGCAACGGCACCGCGCTGTTGTTTGCGACGATGGGCGAATTGCTCGCGGAACGCGCGGGCGTTTTGAATTTGGGCGTCGAAGGCATGATGCTTGTCGGCGCGGTCACCGCGTACAGTACCGCGTTCGCGACGGGTGACCCGTGGATTGGATTGCTCGCGGGAATGCTTGCGGGCGCGCTGTTGAGTTTGCTCCACGCGTTCGTCGTCATCACACTGCGCGCAGACCAAGTGGTGAGCGGTTTGTCATTAACATTTTTGGGGATTGGTCTTGCGCTCGTGTTTGGCGAAGGATTGGCGAGCGCGCGCGGCGTGCCGACCATTCCTACACTTTCGATTCCACTGCTCGCGCAGATTCCATTTCTCGGTCCGATTTTTTTTGACAACAAAAGCGTGCTGGTCTATTTCGGCTACCTGTTGATTCCTGCCGTGTGGTTTTATGTATATCGCACGCGCGCAGGTTTGCATTTGCGCGCGATTGGTGAATATCCTGCCGCCGCCGATTCACTCGGCATTGATGTTTATCTGTGGCGTTATTTTTATGTTTTGGTTGGCGGGTTGATGGCGGGTTTTGCAGGCGGCGCGATCACGCTCTCGATTACGCCCGGTTGGTTCAGCGAATTTACGACGTCGGGTTTTGGTTGGATTGCGATTGCGCTTGTCATTTTCGCGCAATGGGACCCGGTGCGCGCCGCCTTCGGCTCGTACTTGTTCGGTTCACTGAGGCGGTTTACGCTCGACGTGCAAGGCGTGCAAGACGTGTTCGGCATTGCGAATCCATTTTTCTTTGACCGCAATCTGCAGTTCTTTTTGGAGATGCTGCCGTACGCGTTGACGGTGATTGTTTTGATTCTCGGTTCGCGCGCGGCGATTCGCAAACGTTTGGGCGCGCCCGCCGCGTTGGGGATTCCGTACGTGCGCGGCGAACGCGGGTTGTTGTGAGGAATGGAGATTGGAGATTAAAGACTGGAGACTGGAGATGATAAAAGCCACTTTCGCAGAGAGCCGCACCTTTCCGCGCGTGATGACGGAACAAGAATTCGACGCATGGATGGATGAAGACGTTTGGGCGGAATTCAAAGACGGCGAGGTGATTACAAAAATGCCTGCATTGTTAAAACACGAGCTCCTTTTCAAATTTTTGTTGATTCTTTTGGATACGTTTGTGACGCGCAAGAATTTGGGGATTGTCCTCGGCTTGCAATATGCAATCCGATTGCGTCCCGGTTTGCGACGCGTGCCCGATTTGATTTTTATTGCAAAGGAACGAATGGAAATTGTCCAGGAACGTTTTGTGCAAGGCGCGCCCGATTTGGCAATTGAAATTGTTTCTGCTGACAGCATGTCACGCGACTGGCGCGAAAAATATCTGGAATATCAAAACGCAGGCGTGCGCGAGTATTGGGTGTTTGACCCGCAATCGGGATATACAGAATGGTATTCATTGTACGATGGAACGTACAAGCAAATCCTTTTGCAAGATGGCGCATATCATTCAACCGTACTCGAAGGATTTTATGTGCGCCAAGAATGGCTGCTGCAAGAACGGCTCCCCGAGCCGTTAACAATTTTGAAGGAATGGAA
>JAKOPZ010000093.1 GCA_029778615.1 Chloroflexota bacterium
CCGGAGTTCGTTTTCAATTTCGAGCCAGCGCTTGTAACTCACCGCCTGATGTTTGGAGGCATCCGCACGAATCTTGGTGCCATCGAGGCTGATGTTGCCTAATTGCAAGACCCCTGCGGTTTGGGCCAGTAACAAAATCTGCACAAACAATTCTTGAATTTCGGGGAGAAACGTTTTGCCAAAGTGGGCGATGGTGTCGTGGTCAGGATGCAAACCGCTGGCGATATAGCGGAAGGGAATATTCTCCGTGGTGGCGCCTTCGATCTTGCGCGAGCTGAAGACCCCGGTGGCATAACCGTAAAAGAGCAAGCCCAACAGGATTTCAGGGGCAATGGCGGTCCCTCCCACCGGCGCATAGCGTGCATAGATCGGACGCAAATCCAATTGGGTAATCACATCGACGACGAAGCGTGCCAAGTGATTTAAGCGTATTGCCGCGCGGGACCAAGGTGCGCGCGCCGCGTCGCACTGCAACAATCACACAATCTTCCGGCAGTTTGAGTTCTTTGATGCGTTTCCCGGCAACCGGGTCGTCGTCCGTCACATTGATTTCCGACATCTCTGCGCCGGCGATAGCTTGCATCCGCAGGCGCTCATGATGCGTCTCCCGCTGCTGCTTCTGGATGAGCGCGTGCGAATAGGCTTTGCGAGCACCTCTTCGTGGTCAGTCAGCGTAATAACGCCAAACAATTCGTTCTCCGGGGTTAACACGACAAAGCCGTGATGCATCGTTTGCTCAAAGGCATCGGTCAAAACATTCAACGAATCGGTGGAGCGAAAGGCAGCATCAAACCCGTAATTGGCGCGCGAATCGCGCCTGCGAGCACTGCGCCCATGCCGACCAAACCATACGCGGGCGGCGGCGCAATCACACTGCCGAAAAGCATTTGGGCGACCTCCGCCTTATCCCCAAAGTACGAACCGCGCGGGTCACAAACATAGGACGAGCCATAATAATCGTTCGGACCAAAGGATGTAACACCAAGTGTATTCACCAACTTTGGTAACGCAGAATCAATCGAGCGTGGCAATCAAGCACGCGATCAAGATTCTAAAGGTTGACATCCCCATGCGTGTATGGTAGGGTAATCGCATGGTTGGCACGTTTGTGGTTGTATATTGTCAGTTCCTCGGTGTAGCGTTTTGCACGTTCCCTCTCGTCGTTAGTCCACCTTGAGTTCGATGTTTGCGCGCGCCCAGCGCACACTTTTCTCTTTTCCCTAAAACAGAACGCGCCTGCCCTCACTGAATGTATTCTGCATGCGGTGAGCTAGTATGTTTCGCTCCCCATTCGCCGCAGCAGGAAGTATTCTGTGTGGTATTCGCGTTTCCATTGACTCGAGGAGGATTTTTCATGCATGTCGAACGTATCGTATTAATTCAACCCCGTCATCAAGGCACGATCTGGGGCAAAGCCGCCGGATCACCATATACCTTGATGCGTCTTGCCTCAATGGTTCCCAACGATTTGCCCGTCGAAATCTGGGATGAAAATCTTGGTCCCCTCGATTATGCGCGCTTGAATGCCAACACCCTTGTCGGTATCAGCAGCATGACGTTGACCATTGACGGCGCGCGCGAGATCGCCGCGCAGGCACATGAACGCGGAAGCAAAGTGGTTGTTGGCGGAGTTCACGCGACTCTGGTGCCGGAAGATGTCGCGGCGTGGTCGGATGCGGTGGTTGTCGGTGAAGCCTATCACACCTGGCAGCGCATCATCACCGATTTCGAGGCGAACCAACTGCAACCGCGCTATGTGGACGAGACGTGGGAATCGCTGGACCATCTCGCGCCAATCAGTGACCGAGTCATCCAGTTGACTGATGAACACCGCAACTACTGGACTCCATCGCTGGAAATCACGCGCGGCTGCCCGCGCAATTGCAGTTTTTGTACCGCGATTCGCGTTTCAGGCAAGGTCATGCGTCTCCGTCCGATTGACCACGTCGTCGAAGAAATCGAGCGCCGCAAACTCGTACGTTTTTTTCTCACCGACGATAATTTCGGTTTGAACTTTCGCTTGCACCCGGAATACATGGAGCAGCTCTTTCGCCGCCTCGCCAAGCTGCCGCTCGATAGTTGGTCGGCGCAGTCCGAGATGATGGTGGCGCAATTTCCCGATTTGCTCGCGCTGGCACGCGAGGCGCATCTCGACAAATTTTTCATCGGCTTTGAATCGGTCAATGCGGGGAATCGTCGCGATTTGGGCGGCAAGAGCCAAGGCAAGGTCGAAGAGTATCGGCAGGCGGTCAAAGCAATTCACGCGCAGGGCATTGCTGTCGTCGGTCTGTTTGTTACAGGATTTGACCACGACACGCCGAGCGTGTTCCAAGACACTTGGAATTTTGTGCGCGCGACCGAGTTTGATTCCGTGAGTGCAACGGTCCTCACACCCTTTCCTGCCACACCACAGCGCGAAGAGCTCATTCGGCAGAATCGCCTTCTCCCCAACGTGCCGTGGCGGCATTATGATACGGCGCATGTGACCTTTGAGCCCGCTTTGATGTCCGCAGACCAATTGCGTGAGGGGTATGACTGGCTTTGTCGGCAATTGTATTCGCCGCGTTCGATTGCTGTGCGCGGCGTGCGCGCGCTCCGACGGCACCCGCTGCGCCGCGCACATGCAAAAGCATTTTCTATCTTCAGCACCGATTTGGGGTACCGCAAGGCATACGGCTTGCGCGCAACATAGCATGTGCCAAAGAGTTGAAGATGTATCTCGATACACCCCTGTCGAATGAAAATGCGGCGCGGTAGGACAAATTTCAAATTTGTCGTACATTTTCCGAGTTCGTAGGACAAATTTCAAATTTGTCCTACATTTTCAGGAGAGCGTTAGAAGGCGACGCCACGCGAGGTCTGTATGTAAATTTACCGATTGGAACCTCGCTCATGTGCCTTGCGCAAAAGAGCTAAAAGAATTCCTCTTTGCTTGCCGGGAATGAATCGCCCACAATTATTTTTTGTCGTTCTTTTGACCTGCGTAATCGTGATGGGAGTAGAAGGTTGTCGCGTCTTGGCGCCTGCTCCGACCCCGACCCGTCCGCGTCCACGCACTGCAACACGGTTGCCGCGTCCCTCATTCACGCCCTTTCGCACCGACACTCCCGCGCCGCCGCAAACGCATCCGCCCGTCGCCACAGCCGTTCCAGCAACCGAGGAACCTTCGCCCACGCAAGCCGTCGCGCCACGGTCTACGGTGCCTTCAAAAGCGACTCCGGTCCCGCCCACAGAGACAATAAACGCAGCTCCTGCCTCTCTCCCACCACAACCGCCACGCGAAGGCGGTTCGTGGGATTTCGAAGATGGATTTTTCGCGCGCGCCAGCGGATTTGAAGGACGCGTAGATTACGTGGGCGTCGAATGGAATTACTTTCGGCATCGCGGCGAAAACGGACAGGGGACCTTTAACGAAAACAAGAATCAGGCGAATGTGCATCGCGGCGCGCGTTCGCAGGAAATCGCGTTCGAGTCCAGTGATGGCGATGCGGGGCTCTTGAGAACAATTGATGTCATTCCAAATCACCGCTATACCATATCCGCGTGGGGCATTCATTTTCCCAGTCCGTCGCCCATCGAACTCGATTTGGGTGTGGATTTGACCGGCGGCTTGGACTCGCGCGCCGAAACGGTGCAGTGGTATCCGTGGCGCGAAACAGGGGAAGCCAAATGGCTCTATACGGAAGAGACCGTACGCGCAACGGGTCCGCAAATGACAATTTATTTGCGCGTGACGCATCGCGTCGCCGCGCCGGGC
>JAKOPZ010000094.1 GCA_029778615.1 Chloroflexota bacterium
AAAGTGACCGGCGAAGCAAAATATCCCGGCGACATTGATATGCCGAATCAAGTGTGGATGAAAATATTGTTTGCAAATCGCCCCCACGCGCGCATCACGAACATTGATACGTCGAAAGCGTTAGCCGCGCCGGGCGTCGTCGCGATTTTTACGGCAAAAGATGTGCCGGTGAATGAATACGGGCTTGGCATTTTCGACAATCCCGTTTTGTGCGGACCCGACGCGGTCGCGGATGGAACGCTGCTGCCGCGCGACGCTCAAGCGATTGTGCGTTGGATTGGCGACAAAGTCGCGCTCGTCGTCGCCGAAACGGAACGCCAAGCCGAACATGCGCGCGATTTGATTGAGGTGACGTACGAAGATTTGCCTGCGGTGTTTGACCCGCGCGACGCATTGAACCAAGGCGCGGCGCAAATCAATCCCGCGCATCCCGACAATATCTTGAAACACTATCGCGTGCGCAAGGGCGACGCGGACAAAGCGTTCGCAGACGCAGATGTGATTGTCGAAGAAACGTATCACACGCCAATGCAAGAGCACGCGTTTTTGCAGCCCGAAGCGGGGATTTCGTACATTGACGAAGAGGGACGCGTGACGGTTGTCGTCGCGGGACAGTGGACGTGGGAAGACCAGCATCAAATCGCGCACGCGCTGAACTTGCCGCCGGAAAAAATCCGCGTGATTTATCCTGCGATTGGCGGCGCGTTTGGCGGGCGCGAAGATATGACCGTGCAAATTATTCTTGCGCTCGCCGCGTGGAAGTTGAATCGTCCCGTCAAAATCATTTGGTCGCGCGAAGAATCCATCAAGTATCATTCCAAACGGCATCAGATGTTTTTCCGCGCGAAAACGGGCGCGAAAAAGGATGGCACGCTCGTTGCCGCGTCGGTCGAAGCAATTGCGGACGCGGGCGCGTATTGTTACACCTCGCCGAAAGTTTTGTTCAATACCACGCTCACGTGCGCGGGACCGTATCGCATTCCGAACGTTTCGATTGACGCGTTCGCGGTGTACACCAACAACATTCCGCAAGCGGCATTTCGCGGGTTCGGCGCGCCGCAGGGACACTTTGTCGCGGAATCGCAAATGAACAAGCTCGCGGAACAATTGGGCATGGACCCGGTCGAACTGCGTTTGAAAAATTTGCTGCGCGACGGCGCTGAAACCGTGACGCAAGCGCCGCTGAGCGGAGGAAAGGTTTCTTTGATAGAGGTGACGGAGGAATGCGCGAAAAAGTTTGGATGGGGTGAATGGCACGCGCCGGAGCAAGATGTCTGGGGAGTGGAAAATTCGTTGAAACGCGGGCGCGGGATGGCGAGCGGTTTCAAGAATATCGGTTTTTCGATTGGCTATCACGAACATTCGTGGGCAGCGATAGAGCTGCACGGCAGCTCGGAGATTGAGCAAGCGAATGTTTTCATCGCGGGCGCGGAGGTTGGGCAAGGACATCACACCGCGATGGCGCAAATTGCCGCGTTCGCGTTGGACTTGCCGTTGGAAAAAATCAAACTCGTCGTGAGCGACACCGCGTTTACGGAAAATTCCGGCAGCGCGTCCGCGTCGCGTTTGACGACGATGGGGGGACGCGCGATTTTGGGCGCAGCGGAAATTGCGTTAGAAAAATGGCGCAATGAAGAGCGTCCCGCGCGCGGCGAATACACATGGCTTGCACCGCTGACGGAAATGATTGATGCAGTGGACGGGCACGGGCAATCGAATTTTTTGTACGGCTATGTCGCGCAAGCGGTGGAAGTGGAAGTGGATACCGAAACGGGCCAAGTGCGCGTGGTGCGCGTGACGAGCGCGCACGATGTCGGCAAAGCGGTGAATCCGCAAATGATTGAGGGACAAATCGAGGGGGGGGTGATGCAAGCGCTGGGCTACACCATCACCGAAAATTTTGTCACGCAAGAGGGACAGGTGCTGACGCCGTACCTCAACAATTATCTAATGCCCGGCGCATTGGATATTCCCGAACGCGTGGATTCGGTCATCATGGAATTTCCGAGCGAGGTGGGCGCATACGGCATTCGCGGCATGGCAGAGATGCCGTACATTCCTTTTGCGCCTGCGGTCATCGCGGCGGTGCATGACGCAACGGGTGTGTGGTTCAACGAATTTCCGCTGACGCCGTGGCGAGTGTTGGAGGGATTAAAGCAGCGTGCCGCCTAACGCAGAGAACGCATCTTCGTTCTTGCCTCTTCTCGTTGTCATCTTTTTGGCATTCCTCGTCCCGCTCGTGTTCGCGCGGTTTCGGCGCTTTCGCATCCCCATTGTCGTCGGTGAAATTTTGGCGGGCATGGTTGTCGGTCGCAGCGGGCTGAATCTGGTTCCGTACCAAGACGAACTCCTCACGCTCTTGGCAGGATTTGGTTTTGTCTTTTTGATGTTTCTATCCGGAATGGAAATAGATTTTTCCGCACTTGGGGGAAATCAAAAAGGCGAACAAGCTCAAGACAGCAAACGCAGTCCTTTGGCGTTGGCAGGAATTTCATTTGCCCTCACGCTCGTCTTGTCCCTCCTCATCGGTTTGGGATTGACACTGGTGGGTTTGGTAAAGAACCTTTTTATGATGGCGTTGATTCTTTCCACCACTTCGTTAGGTGTGGTCGTGCCTGTGCTCAAGGAAAGCGGCTTGACGGGCGGACGCTATGGGCAAGCCATTTTACTGGCGGCATTGATTGCGGACTTTGCGACGATGCTCCTCATCACGGTTTTGGTTGCGGCGCTCTCGCGGGGGTTTACGGTAGACCTGCTTTTCATCGGCGTACTGTTTCTGGTTTTCCTTTTCATGTTCCGCTTTGGTTTTTTGTTGAATCGTGTGCCGGGTGTCCGACGCGCTGTCGAAGAATTGGCGCAAGCAACCACACAAATCAAAGTGCGCGCCGCGTTTACCATCATGATGATTTTCGTAGTGCTGTCCGAAGTGGTCGGCACCGAAATTATTTTGGGCGCGTTTTTGGCGGGCGCGATTCTGGCGTTGATTCGGACACGCGACGACGCGGAATTGTTTCACAAACTCGAAGCGATTGGTTTCGGATTTTTCATACCGATTTTTTTTATCAAGGTCGGTATCAACTTTAATCTTGCCGCCATTTTTCAATCCGCGCAAGCAATTCTTCTCGTTCCCCTTCTCTTGCTCGCCGCAATTTTCGTCAAAGTTATCCCCACACTCGTTTTTAAATTTAATTTTTCTACGCAGCAGTCACTCGCCGCGGGCGCTCTGCTGGCGGCGCGTCTTTCGCTCATTATCGCCGCGTCGGAGATTGGGCGCGAATTGGGAATTATTACCGAAGCGGTAAACGCAGCCGTTGTCCTCGTTGCGGTGACGACGGTGACGCTCGCGCCGATTGTATTTTTACGTCTGAATCCGAGTCGCGCGGCGGGACGCGAACGCGTAATGGTTGTCGTTGGCTTGGGGGATTTGGGAATGCGGGTCGCGGAAGAGTTAAAAGCGCATTACGAGCATGTCATTGCGTTGGACAATACAAAAGCAAACGTACAACGCGCGCTGGCACGGGGGATTCAAGCGCGGCACGCCATTGCCGAAGCAGGCGATGCAGTCGCGGCGCAAGTCCTTGACCAGGCATCGGCGGTTGTTTGCACGTACGGGGATTCAGAATTGAATTATCGAGTGTGCCAACTTGCGCGTCAAACCTACGGAATTGGGCATGTCGTCGCCCACGTGACAAATCCCGCCGACCTGCCGCGTTTCGAAGAACTGGGAGTCGTGGCAACCAACGCGGCATTTGACCGCGCGGCGATGCTCGTCATGCTCACGCGCAATCCCTCCACATATCAATTGTTGACGCGCACGGACGATGACAAAGAAGTAACGGAGGTGCCGGTCCACAATATGAATTATGTGGGGCGCACCTTGCGCCAGCTCACGCTGCCCGGTGACGTGTTGATTCTTGCGGTGCGCCGCGAAGGGGAACTGTTGGTGCCGCACGGCAACACGCGCCTCAACTATGGCGATTCTTTGACGCTCGTTGGCACGCTCGATAGTGTCAACACCGCGCGCAATTTTATTGCGAACGGCTATGGGGCAGCGCCAAGCGCAGATGCCTAGTACTACTGTGTCATTTTACGGTCGGGCGATTCAAATCGCGGCAACCCGGAGCGAAATCGGCCTCCGCCGATTGAGATTTTGCATAATTTTGAGCCGTTTCAAGCCTGCGTTGGCAGACTTGGCTATGCGTTGCTGCGATTTCTAATCGCCAAGAATTGAACAAGATTGGTTGAAATAAAGAACCCGATGCCCTCAAAGCATCGGGTTCTTTATTGTTCCACGAATTTTGTTTCGTCAAAGTCTCGGCGCAGCTCGTCCAGTTGATGAGTCAAACCTGCTTCCGTTCCAAGTTGCACCGCTTGATTTAGAAAATAACGCCATTCCTCGCCGCGTGAACCTTGTCTCCAATACCATAATGCAAATGTTTTGAAAAAAATCACGCGATGCAATGGACCCATTTGCGGAATCGAGTCCAGACCATTTAATTGATTGACCAAAATGTGATGCGCTTTTTCAAAATTGCCGCGTTTGATGTACGCGCGGGTGAGGGATTGCGAAACGAGCAAAGTCATCAACGGGTCGGTGGGATTGGCGCGGCGCTCACACAAGCGAAAAACTTGGCGCGCGTACTCTTCTGCTTCGCGAATCGAAAAACGCGGAGTGTCTTCGAGAGCTTGAATTTTGTCGCGGTTCACCAACGGACGCCAAAACGCTTCGTTACGTTTGAATTCTCCCGCCACTTCTACTTGATTACAAATCGCCCGCATCGGACGCGCAAGTTTCAGATTGTGCAGCGCAACGGCTTCACAGCGCAGCGCGTTCACCCGCACAAAATCAACGCGTTCTTGGTTGGAACGATTGCTCTCTATAAAGGGTGTGACGACGCGTGCGCGTTTCGCATGCCACAATGCTTCATCACTCCGATTGAGTACACACAACGCGTCGTGTGCGACGAACGAGAGCTCGACAAAATTTAACGCATCTTGATTCGGGTCAGTCAGGTCCAACAACAATTCCGAAAGCGTCCGCACGCGGCGATACAACCTTTGCGCAGTTGCCCCATCGCGCGCAAACGTCGCGTCGTTTTGGGCGGCGCGCACCATATCCACCATGTGCTGCGCGGGACGTCCCGGCATGCTGCGCTGGGTCATACGGCGCAGTGAATTTTTCAAACGCCACACTTGCGCGACGTGATGCACAAATCCTTCGCGTTGTTCCTCTGTCCACGTCAGCGCGTTGGCAATCCGTTTCGCCGTTTGGACGCTCGGCATTCGTTTCGCCGCGCGCAGATAACTGAGATGAATGGGCGTCAGTCCGGCTCGGCGCGCCAATTCCTTTTCACTGCCCCGCTCGCGTAGTGCGCTGTCGAGGAGCGTTTGAACCAGCTCTTTTTCAATTTCATATTGCAGCGCGAGCGAAAGTAATTCCATACCACTTTTCCAAACGCGCGCCAAATTAAACAGCGATTTTCGAATTGTATAACGCCCCACCCGCATTCTGTGCGTGGAGGTGAGCGTTATGAAAAAATTACGTTTGTGGATTGTCAGCCTGCTTGTCGCATTGGCTGTGATTGTTCCGCTCGTCGTTGCGACAGTGCCGCGCAGTACTACCGATGCGCCGGTGGTACGGATTGCGACCGAACCCACAGCAACACCGACACCCAACAATGGTCAATGTCACGGGATCGGGTGTTAGGGCGAATTCCTATTTGATTCAGGATGTAGGGGCGAAGCATTCGCTGAGCTGTCCAACAATTATGCAAGTCCCTTGGCGAATGCTTTGTCCCTGCTTACATCAATTAGAAATCCGCTATCTTTATGTATCCCCCATCGCCACGAACGGCGCCCAGTGATATGCTGACAATCCTCTACGATAGAGCGCGAGCTGTGCGTGCCGCAGCGCCGCGGCGACAGACTCGCCGTTATCCAAATTCCGGTAAAACAATTTCATCAATTCAGCAGTGGACGCATCGCCCACATTCCACAGCGACGCGACCACCGCGCGCGCGCCTGCCGAAAAAAACACGCGCGTCAGCCCAAGCAATTCGTCCCCACTGCCGCCTTTGCCCAGCGCGCTCGCGCACGCGGAAAGCGTAACCAGACGCGCGTTGAGATTCAATTCCGAAATATCCAACACATTCAGCGGACGGTCCGTCAACGCAATGTGCGATTCGTGCGGCGCGTCCGCTTCGACGCGCGCATGCGTGGCGAAATGCAGATGCGTGCAGCGAGCTAACGCGCCGCGCTGATTCAAATCCAAAATCGCCGCGCGGGTCGCGTCGTTTTGCCACAATACGGTGGCGCTGGAAAAGCGTTTCAAAAAATTCACTTCGGCGCGCGCATAGGGCAGCGGCGGCAGGTCGTCAAATGTTTCCGCGCCGCAAATCAATAAACGCGCGGGTTTCCGTTGCGGAATCGGATTGCGCGCCAATTCCACGAGCGCCTGCAAGCTCGGCGTGTACATCACATTGAAACGCTCCAGCAGTGGCGCGTTTTCTGCTTGCAGAGCATGGAACGGAAGTTGATGCAGCAAGCCGTGCGGCGCAAGAATAAGCGTGTGCGCCGAGTCGCTGCCGCGCGCATAGACCGCTTCGGGAATCAAACGCAGAGTCAAATATGCCAACACATCCGATTGCGCGGGGATGGGCATGCCGCGCAGCGTCCGGTCATAGACCAACTCGCGTTCGTCGGGATGGGTCGAGGTCGCCAATTTGAGCTGCGCGCGGTCAAAATTGTTCCATGGTGTCGCGGTCACGGAAACGTGCGCGGGTGTGATGCACGCAATATACAAGTCGCCATTCGCAAAAAAATATTCGAGCGCAGTCCATGCTTCGCCCCAACGCGCGTTGGCGTACGCGCGGAATTCTTGAAGGTCGAACGGCGCGAGCGCGGGATTGCCCTTGAGGCCGCGCTGCGCGAGACGCACTTGTTGCGCGACGTGTTCGTACGCGTGCAAAGTCTTTTGCAATTTGCCGAGCGTTTTGAACTGCACCGCGCGCGTTCGTAACGGCGTCGCCGCCGATGTTTGCCAGACATCGAAAACGAGCTGCTTGCGTTGCTGTAAAATGCTTTCACGCAGCGCGCGCTCGCGTTCCAGCAGTGCCGCATCTTTGACCAAACTCTCCGCGCCTTGTTCCGCGCGCGCGCGCAGCTGCTGCAAAAACGTTTGCGCTTTGGCGATTTCAATTACGCGCAGCGCGGCATCGTCGCGTTTCAGTGTGTGTGCCAGAGCGAGCGTGTCGGAAAAAATTTGGCGGCGCGTGTGAAAGAGGTCATTGCTCCACGCTTCCACCTGAATTGCGCCGCGCAATGCTGCAATCATTTCGCCGCCGCGCAGCCATTCGGCGAGAGCACGTGCGTGGTCGCCACGCGCGCGCGCGATTTTGCCCAAACCGTAGGCAATGCGCCACGCGTGGTCAGGAAACGCGGGCTCTAAAATTTTTTGCGCGCGGTGAAATGCGTGTTCTGCAACGTCCCATTCTTGCCGGGCGCAATGCAGCTCTCCGCGTGTCAGTTCGCACAACGCGACCTGAACAAATAAATTCTGGCGGGCAAAGTGTTCTTGGCTCGAGTCCAGGTAATGTTTTGCCGCCGCCGGATTGCGTGCGTGGCATTCGGCCAACAACCGCTCACAGTATGCGACGTAAATGTTCTGTCCGAGCATTTGGAAGCGCGCCCGCGCCACGCGCAAACGCGCGCGGGCGCGCACGCGTTGCCCGCGCGCGAGCGCGATTTGTCCCAGTCCTAAATCGGCTTGGGCGACATTGCTCGGCAGTTTTCCTTTTGCTGCGAGGCGGCGTCCGCGTTGATAGGCGCGCGCGGCGCGGTGCGGTTGTCCGAGATGGAAATATGTTTTGCCCAACGCCAAATCACATTCGCTCAATCGCAAAACCGAATGCTGCGGGGCAAAAAGTTCGCGCGCCGTCAGATGATGTTGCAGTGCGCGCGGATAGTCGCCCATCAAATCGTACACTTCACCCAAATTCGAATGCGCGACACCTGCCTGCGTGAGATGATTGGTCTCGCGCGCGATGCGCGCCGCATTTTCCAAACGGGGAATTGCTTCGGCGTAACGATTCAACTCGCGCAGGTCGCCGCCAATGTTAATGTCGCAGCTGCCCGCGTTTTGGAGTGCGCCGAGTTCGACAAAAATTGCGCGTGCCCGTTCTGTCAACGCGAGGGCATCTTGAAAGCGCTGCTGCGACCAGCGCAAATAGCCCAAATCAATATCGCACGCGGCGCCGAGATAGCGCATGTGCTCGCGTGTGGCAAAGGTTGCGGCTTGTTGCAGCGCGACCTCTGCCTCTCGAAAGCGATTTACATCAATAAGCGCCTGCGCCAAAAAATAATTGGACCATGCCACCTCGGTGGGGCGGTGCAGCGCGCGCATTTGTTGGCGCGCTTGTTCCAAGATGGGCACTGCCTCCTGTGGATTCAAACGTTCGCGTGCGACGCCGATGCCGCGCAAGAGCCGCGCCGCATTTAACGTATCCTGTGGGTCAAGACGCAAGCGCAGCTGCGTAAAACGCTCTTCTGCCTCTTGAAAGCGGGACTCGTGCCACGCGAGCCATGCACGAATCCACTCGGCGCGAAATTGAACGTCCGCTCCGCTCCCGAAACTTTCGGCGCGTTCAAGATATGCGCGCGCACTCGCCAGATTTGCGCGCCACATTTCCGCCAGCGCGGCTTCGAGCCAGACGCGCGCAGCACTTTCCGCGTCGCCAAGTTTTTCAAAACGCGCGCCGGTGCTTTCACTCGACGCGAGCACGGCGGGCAATTCGCCGAGGGTGTTGAATGTCTGAATTAGTGAGAGCTCGGCGCGCGCGCGCAGGGCAGGGTCGCGTTGGTGACGCGCGATTTCGTAGGCAGCGCGCGCGAGCGCGTGCGCGCGGTGGGGCGAACGCTGCTGTTCGCCGGCGATTTTTTTCCAGAGGGACGGGGAGAGTTCGTGCGCGCGCGTCGCTGTTGCGGCGCGTCGCCGTCGCGTTTGCGGCTCGGCTTGCGCGAACATTTGGGCGCGCGCTTTAATGGTTGCCGTTTTTGCCACGCGTATCAAATTCAAGACGCAGACGCAAACGGCGCGAGGGCAGATTGCCTTTTAGGCGCGAGAAATTGGGCGGCGAAATTTCTTCAAACAACATGACTCCCACGCGCAGCGGAACGGAATATTCGTGCCCATCCCAAAAGAGGATGAGACGCCCGCGGCGCGTGATGATTTGCGGGGCTGCCACTTCAACGCGCATGTGAAAACGGTCGCGTTTCTTGGCAGGAACCAACGACGCGCGCACCATCATGCTCGCACCGTCGAGGGCAACGGAAGCGGCGAGCAAGATGCGTTCTTGGTCATCGAAATCGTACTGACCACGCGTTTCGCGCGTCTGGTGAAGAAGGTCGGGTTCACGGCTCCAAACGGTTTCGATGTAGGCAGGGGCGAATAAAAACTCGACGACCGAGAGCTGCTCTCCCGGCTCTTGGATGTGAGTTTGTTGGAGCCATGCGCCGGAAGCAGGAGCGTTTGGAAGGAGCATAGGTTCCTCTTGCGGGAATCGAATTGTAATGACCAACGCGACAGACAAACAGATTAACAAAAATATACATCACTTGGCACAAAATATAAAGTCGCGTACTGCGCCGCAAAGTGGGTGTAGTTCAGTTTGGGGGTGACTTGTTCGGGCGAATAGCAATTCGTTGCGAACAATGTTCGCCCAACACATGGCAAAATCAGCCTGCGCCGATTAGTGAACGCAGGTTCACTTGGCTATAAATTGCTGCGATTTGAATTGCCCAAACAATGCTACCATTCTTCCAATTTCCAAATTTCCGGCTGCCATGCTCCCGCTTCGCCGCCGATTTCGGCATAGATGGCAACCGCGCATTTCAATTGTTTCATCGAATCGGCGTCGCGTCCGAGCGCGTGATACAAATCGGCGAGATGATTGTGCATGGCTGCCTGCCGATGGCGGTCGCCTGCGCGCGTAACCAACTCGAGCGCGCGCTGTGCCAGTTCCAACGCGCGCGCGTCGTCACGCGTGGCGTGATAGACCAATGCGAGATTGTTCAACGCCGCCGCGTGCGCGCCGACGTCGTTGCGTTTTTCCGCCAGCGCGCGACTTGCTTCCAAATGTTTGCGCGCGGTGTTCCATTGCGCGCGCGTGCGCGCCAAAATGCCAAGAATGTTGTGGGCTTGCGCCAAGGCGCGTGCTGCGTTGGCTTGCTGCGCGAGTTTCAAGGCGCGCCGTGCGTGCTTGAATGCCGCCGCGTTGTGATGCGATTGATGCTGCGCGAGCGCGAGGTCGGCATAGAGTTCAGCTTGCGCGTCCGGCGCGGAGGTTGTCTCGAGCGCGTTTTGCAAATGGCGCGCGGCGCGTTCCCATTCTCCCCGTCGCAAATAGACGCGCGCTTTATTTGCTTCGGCCTCGGGTGCGCCGAGCGCGGCACTGGTTTCGTATGAAATTAACGCGGCGTCATATTCGCCCAACAAGGTTTGTGCGTCGCCGATGCTCGTGTACAGCGCGGCGGCATCGGGAGAGCCGGTGCCCGCGCTCAGCGCGAGCGCGGCGGTGTAATTTTCCACCGCGTCGCGATTGGCAAAGACGGAACGCGCATAATCGCCGGCGCGTTTGTAAAATTCTGCCGCGCGCGTTTCATCGCCCCCGGCACGGTAGTTGTGCGCGATTTGCCCGGCGAGGGAATCCAAATTGGCGTGCGCGCGCTGTACCAACGCGTCGGCGGTGCGGCGATGAAGCAAGCGGCGCCGCGCCAGCGAAGTTTCGTCGTACACCAACGCGCGCAATTTTTCATGCGTGAAATCGTAATGCGGCGCGCCCGCGCGGGCAATTTCGACAAGCAGTCCTTGGGCAGTCAATTCTTCCAAGCCCGCAATCGTTTCATTCTCACTGCGTCCACTCACCGCGTCCAACATTTCAAAATCAAACGAACGTCCGAGCACCGCCGCCGCGCTCAAAAGCTGCCGCGCCGTTTCGCTGGCGCGCGCGAGGCGCGAATGAAGCAGCTCACGGACGCTGGCGGGTAAGGTGTCGCCCACCGCGACGTGTCCTTCGCGTTCGATGAGCTTGAGCGTTTCAGTCAAGAAAAACGGTTGTCCTTCACTCTCGCGCACCAGACGTTCCGCGATGTCTTGCGTCAACGGCGCGCCGCGCTGTGTCGCGACTTGAATCAATGCCTGGGCTTGCTGCGGTGTGAGCCGCGCGAGCGAAACCAAGTGCGCGCGTTCTTCGCGCAAGGCGTCGGCGTACAAACGGCGCAAGGGATGGTCGTTGGCGATTTCTTCGGTGCGCCATGTGAGCACAAGGCAGAGCGGTGTGTGGCGGAGGCGGCGAATGAGAAAGGCGAGTAAATCAAGTGATGCTTCGTCGAGCCATTGCGCGTCGTCGAAAAATAGGATACCGGGCGCGCCATTGCTCAAGAGCGTCACAATGATTT
This sequence comes from Chloroflexota bacterium, assembly GCA_029778615.1. Taxonomy (GTDB): domain Bacteria; phylum Chloroflexota; class Anaerolineae; order UBA4142; family SHND01; genus SHND01. The sequence continues at coordinate 11,455 of JAKOPZ010000094.1, forward strand.
GCGTGATGGCGTCGAGAAAGCGCGCTTGCGCGCCCGCGCCTTCGAGCGTTGGCGCGGCGGCAACATGCGGTGCGAGTTCGGGGACCAGCCGCGCAGCATCGGCGAGGGCAGCGGGAGACAAATTGGCGAGGCGCGGCGCAAGCGTCGGTTCGCGCAGGGCGTTGCCAAGCGCCTGAACGAACGGCGCATACGCGAGCGCGCGTTGTTCGGCGTAACTGCGCGCGGTCAAAATCGTCGCGCCGCGCTGTGCCGCGCGTTCTAAAAATTCTTCGGCAAGACGCGTTTTACCAATGCCCGCTTCGCCTTGAATCACGAGCAACTGACCGCTGTCACCAATCTGTTGATACGCGTGCAAGAGCGTTTCCAGTTCGCGCGCGCGTCCGACAAAGGGAAAATCGGATGGTTGGATGGTCGGATGGTTGGATGGTCGGATAGAGGTCTGCGGTCTGTGGTCTGTGGTCTGTATTCGGTTCTCTTCAATCGCGCGAAAGAGTTCGGTGGTCTCTGGCAATGGCGCGACGCCGAGCTCTTGTTCGAGTTGGCGAACACATTCGCGATATTGGCGCAGTGCGGCGGCGCGCTGCCCATCGCGCGCGTACAAAAGCATCAACGCGCGGTGCGCGGGTTCGTGCAAAGGGTCGAGCGCAAGCCAGCGCCGCGCGTATTCGATGGCGCGTTTGTAGGCGCGCCGTGCCGTTTCCTGCGCGACGAGTTGTTCGAGCGCGGACGCGAATTGTTTGCGGAGGGATTCGGTTTCAAAAAATTGCCATTCGTCAAAGGCGGGACTGTCGCGCAAGGTAAAGCCCGCGAGAAAATCTCCCGCGTACAACTGCACCGCGCGCGTGAGCGTATCGAGCGTGTTGGCTTGGACGAGCGCGCGAAATTCCAGAACGTCCACGCGCACATTGTTTCCGTTCAGCGCAAGCGTTTCGCGTTCAATGTCCAACGCATTTTCGCCCAGCGCGGTCTTGAGCGCGGACAGCGTTCGCCGTAACGCGGCGCGCGCATGAGCAGTGTCGGCGTCGGGATAAAAAAATGCCGCGAGCGCGTCGCGTTCGTGTGGCGTTTGCGTGAGCGCGAGATACGCCGCGAGCGCGATGGCTTTGCGCGTGTCGAGTTCGAGGGGACGATTATTTTTTTCAAGACGCGGCGCGCCGAGAAAATGGAATGAAAGCATCAAGGTAAAGACGAGAGACGAAAGGGGTTGGAGATTGGAGATTATTATGAAGGGGGAAACGTGAAACGTCAAACGTGAAACGTGAAACGTGAAACGTCAAACGTGAAACGTCAAACGTCAAAAGCTCCGGTCTCTCATCGCAAGCTCTTGCTTCTGTAACGCTTTTCGTAACGCTGTACGGACGCCTATTGAGTAAAGTGCAGCATGAGGGATTACAACGCGGAGGACATTATGGAAAATTCACGACGGGTTGTCCGGCGGTTGAACGCCGGCGATGCGGCAGTCGAAGGGTTGTTGAACGGAATTCTTGCGGGAGTGGCGATGGCGCTCTTGCTGGTCCTTGTCCAAGCCGCCGGTGGTGTGGCGCCTCTTGCGGTGTTGAGTTACTTTGACCTTGGCGAAAATGCGTCACCGTTCGTTGGCGCGTTCACACACATTGCCGTTTCCGGAATTTACGGAGTTATCTTTGGTATGGTGGCTGCCATTCTGGCGCGCGCGATAGGCGAACGGATGAGTTTGGCGGTGTGGCTGTTGCTTGGCTTGGGGTACGGTCTATTGGTGTTTGGCGTGGCAGAGTGGATTGTTCTCCCGCGTACGCTTTCGCCGCTGCGCGAATTGCCGCCGTGGCTTTTTGCCAGCGCACATGTTTTGTATGGTCTTGTGTTGGGATTGCTGGCGGGACGAAGCAGAAAGGAGTGAGCACAGAATCAACGCGGGATAAAAAAGAAATCGGCAATAGCGGATGCCAAAGGCAAAATTTGGAATCCACCATTCCAAATCAAAAACATGAATCGCAATTCATCCATGAAACCCCAAAGGAGGAAAGATGATTGATTTCGTAGGACTCGCAATTGTGCTGGCGCTCGCGCTCGGATGTGGCTATTTGGTCAAACGCGCGTGGGGGTCGAAAAATAAAATTTTGAAATGGGCGGGCGTGGTGTTCGCGGGACTGTTCACGCTCATTTTCGCGGCAGCATTTATCGCCGCCTTGATTGGAACGATTCGTTTGAATGCGAATTTCAACGCGAGCAATCCCGCGTCGAATGTTCAAGTGGCGGCAAGCGCCGAACAACTCGCGTTTGGAGAAAAGTACGCGAAATTTTGCGCGGGCTGTCACTCGAGCAATCAACAACTGCCGTTGAGTGGAAATAATTTTGGCGGCGAAATTCCATTGCCGATTGGGACGCTGTATGCGCCGAATTTGACGCCGGCGGGCGAAATCAAAAATTGGACGGACGGCGAAGTGATTCGCGCGATTCGCGAAGGGGTTCACAAGAGTGGACGCCCATTGATTATTATGCCTGCGGAAGAATTCAAAGCGTTGAGTGATGAAGATGTAAAATCGCTCGTCGCGTATCTTCGTTCACAACCGGCTGTGGAACCGAATACGCCGCCGAATAATTTGAATGTCATCGGCGCGATTTTGGTGAACATGGGCGTCTTGACGAATCAGCCGCATATCGAGAGTGTGCCAAAACCTGCGGTGGCAGTGAACGCCGAGTACGGCAAGTATCTGAAAGAGATTATGGTGTGCAGTGGATGTCACGGCGAAAACTTGACGGGCGGCACCGCGTTTGACGGGTCGCAAGCGCCGAACCTGACGCTGGTGGTGCCCAAGTGGAGCGAACAAGAATTTACCCAAGTGTTCCGCACCGGCACATTACCCGGCGGCGAAAAGTTGGACAATCATAAAATGCCGTATCAAGAATTTTCGGATTTTGCGACGGATACGGATTTGAAAGCGTTGTATCAATACTTGCACAGTTTGCCGCCGACGCAAGCGAGTCCGTAAAGCGTGAACCATGAATCGCAAAATGTAGAATGGCAAGGAGGATTGCGTATGGTGTGGGCGCACAACACCATACGCAATCCATTATGCGTTGGAGACGGAAGCAATATGCGTGCTGCACAAACTGTCCCGGTCCAAGAATTTGAGACGCTGCCGTTCGCGTGGAGTTGGCGCGATGTTTTGCGCGCGGCGGCGCTTGGGGAATTGCTGCTGCTGTGGCTGACGATAGTACAGCTGCGCGATTTGTTGGCGGCGGCGTTGGCGATAATTTTGCTCGTTGGCTTGGCGCTGTTTCTCTTGCGCGGAAAATTGTTTGGGTTCGTGTTCCAAATGATAGCGCGCGTGATTATGTGGCGGATTCCTGAAGAACGCGTGGGCGCGTTGATTTTGGGATTTTTGTTTGCGGATATTGGTTTTTATACCGTGACGGGCGCGGCGAGTAATGTATTGAGCGGCGCAACGGGCGCGGCAATTCTGCTGCCGGCGTCGCTCGCCACGTTTGCGGTGCTCGGTTTGGTCGCGGCGGTGATGTGTGTGTTTCAAGAGCGAGACAGTTACATTCCAAATCGCGCGGCGGTGAATTTTGTCACGAGTGTGTTGTTGGTCTCGAGCATTGTGATGGGGATTGGCTTGCTGCGCGGAAATGCGGCGGCGGCACGCGTATTGCCGCCAAGTGATGTTAAACTCGTGACCGAGAACATGGGCTATTCACAAACGGCGTTAAAAGCGCAAGCGGGCATGGTGCGCGTCGAGTTGGACAATCACGATTTGTTTTGGCACACGTTCACGATTGAGCAATTGGGTGTGAACATGCAAGTGCCGATGCAGGCGACACAACAAATTGCGTTTGAGGCGGCGCCGGGCGTTTATACGTTTCATTGCGCGATTCCGGGACACGAAATGTTGGGGATGGCGGGGACGTTGACGGTAAAGTAAGGGATGAGGAATGAGGCATGAGATGAACGATTCCAACACAATTTTACATCCGCCTTGGCTTAACCTCGCGCGCGCGCTGTGGATTCTGGGAACAGTACTGTGCGTCGTCATTGGCGTGGTGGGGACAATTCAGTATCTGAGTTTACCCTTGCCCGATTGCGCTGACGCGGCTGCTGCGTCCAGCGCGTGCGGACCTTGGGCAGTGACGCGCCAAGATATTACGCTAGCGGAAACGTTGGGCTTTCCGTCTGGGTTGATGCTTGCGGTGATTGCGTTTCAATCGGTTTTCCCCAAAGTGTGTTTTGCGCTCGTCGCGTTGATTATTTTTTGGCGCAAGTCGGATGATTGGGTCGCGCTGCTCTTGTCCTTTATGTTGATTGGATTCGCGATTGAAGGTGCGACTGAAGTGGGCGCGTTGACACCCCTCGCGCAAACATTGTATCTGATTGTCACCGTCGCGTTTGCTTTGCTCCCGTTCATCTTTCCGAATGGGCGTTTTGTGCCGCGTTGGGTGGTGTGGGTTGCCGTACCCCTGATTCTGTTACAAATTGTCTCGGTCTCTTTGCCGAATCTCGGCATCCCCGCGTCAGACCAAATTTATATTGCAGCAATTTTGGTTGCGTTTGTATCTTGGTTCATCGTCGCGGGTTACTCGGCAATCTATCGCTATCGGCGCGTATCGAATTCGCTCGAACGGCAACAAACGAAATGGGTCGTCGCGGGGATTTTGGGCACGTTCCTGCTCTTTATTCCGTTCACCATCATTGGCGTCTGGTTTCCGCCTTCAGAGCCGTCGCGGGAACGTCTCGCGTTCATGTTTTTTGTTTTTGTGCCGGTCTATTACGTCGCGTATCTTTTCATGCCCGTTGGAATTGCGGTGGCAATTTTGCGCTATCGCTTGTGGGACATTGATTTGTTGATTCGGCGGACGGTGAC
>JAKOPZ010000008.1 GCA_029778615.1 Chloroflexota bacterium
AGAGGAGTTGTCCATGAGCCGTTGGCTCACCTGCAGCCAATGAAAATGGGCGCCGCGTCGTAACAGCGCGTCGTAACAGCTCGTAGTAACGTGCGATGAACGACATCGCCTCAATCGTTCCCCTGGGCGGACGAATGAATTCGTCACTACAAAACATTTTCAAGGGAGTTTCAAGGGAATTCAAGTTAAATCAGGTGTTTCCGAGTCGCTTATTCGGCAACGCGGGATTTTGGGTGGCAAAAAACTGTAAACACATGGCGGCGCAAAAATTTGCGCCGCCGTTTCGTGTCCCTCGCCCGCTCATTGTATCGAATCCACTTGAAACATCTGCGAGTACGCGGCGATGCGTCCATCCTGCGCGTACGCAATCACCCGCACCAGATATTGCGTGAGATGTACCGGCGCGCCGCTTTGCCATTTGCCCCCGCGCTGTTTGAAATTCCAAATGCGGCAGGTGGTATTTTGCACCTCGTCCGCAAAACCGCAGTACGGCGCAAACTTTTCCCGCGTCGCGCTCACAATTTCGCCGTTGTACTGCACAACGAATAAATCCACGTGGTCAATCCCCTGCCCCGTCTCGCCGTTCACTCCGCTTCCCGAAACGCTCGCTTGATATGGCAGTTCATCGCGCACGCGGTCTTGGTCGCCGGGGGCATCAATCTCGACGAAAAAATTTTCCAAGTCATTCGGCGGAATGGTGATACGCACCGCGCGTTCATCCGTACGAATGCGATGGTCCTTGGAGTATGCAACGCCGCGAATCAAATACCAACCCGGTTGAATCGGTCTGCCATTGCCCCATTGAAACGCGTTCGTGCCCACATGTGCCGCCGCACATTCGCCATTCGCTTCGCCAAAAAAACAATACGGCGAATTATCTTCGCGTTTGGTCGCAATCACCTTGCCGTTCAAGTCCTGTACAAACATCTCTACGTGGTCAATATTGAAACCATCGTCGCCGCCCGCGTGCGCGGTCACTTGAATCAAAAAATCTCCGCCGCCATAAATCGCAATCACGTGCATTCCGCCATCGAACGGCGGCAAGTCCACAATCGGCGCGGTCGGCGGCGGCTTGGGTGTGTGGGAAGGGGACGGCGTGTTGGAGGCAGTCGGTGTGTTCGACGCAGCCGGCGCGTCGGTCGGAGGCGGGAGCGTTGCCAACGCGCGAACGGTGTTCGACGCGAGCGGCACATTCGTCGGCACCGGCGCGTCGGTGGCGGTTGGCGTGAGCAGACTCGTTTGCGTCTGGACCGAAATCGTCACACCCGCGTCATTCGTCGCGTTGGCGGTGTTGACAGCGCGCACGAGCAACGTATGTTGTCCCGCGCCCACGGCGTTCCAATATTGAATCACTTGAAATTGCGGCGGCGGCGAGCCGGGAGGAACGTCTTGGGCGACGACTGCGCCATCCACGTACAACTCGACGCGCGCGATTCCCGAAGCATCGGTTATGGAGCTGTGCACGGCGACCTGTTCGCCCGCTTGAAAGACACTGCCTTGCGGAGGGGAAATGAGCGTGATGAGCGGTTTGGTTGGCGCGGCGGGCGTTTGGCAGCCGAGCAGCAATGCGACGAGCGCGATGCTCAAACCATAAAGTAAATTGCGCATGCGTTCCACTTTCTATTTCAAAACTTGCTCAGCGCTTGCGTCACCTCGTTTTGCTCGCGCGTGCAGTTTGGCAAAACGTCGTTCTGCAAAAAATCGTCGTTCGGTTCGCGCTTGCCAATTTCCAAACACTGCGCGAAATCGTCTGCCGCGTGTGTGTATGCGTCTTTGGCAGAGACGGCATCGTTCAACACTTGAAACGTATGCCCGCGCAAACGCCGCGCGACGCCGAGCGTTAAATACACCTGCGCGCGAAAACGCGTTTGGTCGGCAGGAATCGCGCGCGTGAGCGGCTCTAGAATTGTTTCGGCGCGCTCCAATTCTGACAGCGCGGGTTCCAGCGGATGGTTTGCCGCATCCGCTTGATTCGCCAACACGTATGTTTGTCCCGATAAAATGTACGCCGCGCCCATTGCCGCGCGCGTTTTCAAATCCACCAGCGAATCCGAATCGTCTTGCGGCAAACGGTCCAGCGCGGCTTGAAAATTTTCAATGGCTTGTCCAAGTTCCGTGCGCGCGGTTTCCAATCCGGGCATGTCTCGCGCGCGGTCGCGCACAATCGCGTTCGCGCGCTGCGCGTGCGCTTGCCCGATTCCGAAATACGCGCGCGCATAATTGTCGTCTATGCTTTTCGATTTTTCAAACCACTGCTGCGCGGCGTCCGTCGCTTCTGCCGCGTTGTGAAAGGGCGTGCATGTTCCCCACGCGGGACCCAATGTTTCGGTCGCGCGCGCGCGGGCATCCGTACGTCCGGCAAAGAGCGCTTCGCGTCCCATAAAGTAATACAAAATTTCGCGCCCTTGTGTTGCGTCCCAATTCGTGAGCGTCATGTCCGCGTTGCAAAAAAGTTGGTACGCTCTGCCGTATTCGCCCAACGCATCGAGCCCGATACCGCGCGCAAACCACAACACCGCGTCGGCGCGCGGTTTCAAGTTGAGGTCAAGATAATCTTTGAGTTCGGGAACACTTTTGTCAATGATTAATTTTTTTCCCAGCGGCTGCGTCCCCGTCAATTCATCCGCTTCACGCCCGGCTTGGCGCACGTAAAACTGCGGCACAAATTGCGCGGGGTCTTGGTTCACGTCAAGGTTTCCGTAAATCACCATGTCCGCGCCCACGCGATTCGCGAGCTCCATCGCCTGCGCCTCGTTATCCACGCGTCCAAGCGGCGCACGCTTTTCCAAAAACGTCATGGCATCGTTCCACACGGTCAGTTTCGTCCCGTCCGGCAGCCCCGATTTTTCCGACTGGAGTTTTCCATAGAGCCACGCGCTCAATTCTCTGGCGCGCGCGTTATCTTGCGCGTTGCCCTGTGCGTCCACCTGTCCGAAATTGGCAACCGCAATGTTGGTGGTATCGAGCGGCATTTGCGCGGGGACAAAATAAAACCACGCGGCAGCCGCAACCACTAACGCCACACCCACCAGCGCGAGTAAAAAACGCACCGGCACCACAAGCGCGCCGATATTGATTTTCGCTTGCAAAATGTTGCGCCCGACGGCGATTTGCTCCACGCGCGCGCCCGCGCCGATTTCAACCGTGTTGACATCGGGTTCGCGCGCCGCAGCCGACGCGGCGTCACGGGCAAAATTTTTCAGTTGTTCCAGAGTGCTGGGTTGCGGTGTTTCGGATTCGGAATGTTCGGGGGGACGCTCAGACATGCGTTACTTGAACCGTTCGTTTGCCCAATCGCTCGCGCCCGCTTGCGCGAGCATTTTTTGTGCCGCCGCCGTTTGAAACACCGCGCCAAGCGGACCGCCGAGCAGCGGCACATTATTTTTCAAACCGTCCGCCGCGCGCAGTAATGTTTTTACATTCGGCGTCGCGCTCGCGTTCAACAGCTCTTCTTGAAATTGTTCCAATTGGTATTTGGCAAGTTCAAATTTCGACGCGTCGAGCTGCGCGCTCACCGCTTGCAGCGCTTGCGTCAGCTGCGCGAGTTTTTCGGCGAGTTCATTTTTTTCCGCAGGACTCGGTTGGTTAATTTGCGAAATATTGCGCCCCGCCGCGACCTGTCCCACTTGGGCGCCCGCGCCAATTTCAATTCTGTTCAGGTCGCCGCCAACGTGGTACTCGTCGCCTTGCACAATTTTGTCGCCGCTCACCATATCGCCGTCAAAGTGGATGCGCGCATCGCCCGAAATGCTGATGCCGCCGCGCGATTTTTTTTCTGGTTCTTGTTCTGGCATGTTTCCTCCGCGTGAGACTGATGGATGCCCCACACTGTACCACGCGCGCGGAAAGATTGTCAATCGTGTTTTTAATACACCATTTCGCCGCGAACGAACGCGGCAGTGCGGGGGTCTTGCGGAGATTGGAAAAATTGCGCGGTGTCGCGCAATTCGACGAGTTGTCCGTTAAGGAGCAAACCGACGCGGTGCGCCAAACGTTTTGCCTGAAAGATATTGTGTGTGACGAGCACCACAGTCGTCGCGCGTTCGCGATTTTGCGCGCGGACGATTTCTTCAATCAAACTGATATTGTACGGGTCGAGATTCGCGGTTGGCTCGTCGAGCAAGAGCACGCGCGGTTCAATCGCCAACGCGCGCGCCAGCGCGACGCGCTGCATTTCGCCGCCCGAAAGTTTGCGCGCGGACGCATGCGCGAAGTTTTGCAGACCAACGCGCGTGAGCAGTTTGCCGACGACGCCGTTCGCCGATGCGCCGCGCAGCTGCAAACCGAACGCAACATTGGCGCGGACGTTCGCATTCAACAAGACGGGACGTTGAAAAACGGTGGTGATTTCGCGGCGGAGAGCGAGCGGAATATTTTCGCGTGCAGTGTTCACGCCGCGATAGACGAGCTGCCCGGAGGTCGGCGCTTCGAGGAAATTCAACAAGCGCAGCAGTGTGGATTTGCCCGCGCCGCTCGGACCGACGAGCGCGAGAATTTCGCCTTGCAAAATATCCAGCGCGTCCAGATGCAAAACCGTGCGCGCGTCGTACTGTTTGACGATGGCGCGCAATTGAAAAATAGACTCACCCATCGCGCACGCGTTGGAGCTGCAACATCGCCCCGTTAATCAAAAAGGTCAGCGTCAACAAAATCATTCCCAACGCCAGCGCCAGCGCGAAATCACCCGTGCGCGTATTCAACACAATCGCTGTCGTGAGCACGCGCGTTTTGCCCTCGATGTTTCCGCCGACGAGCATCACCGCGCCGACTTCGGAAATAATCGCGCCGAACGCCGCAACCGTCGCGGCGACAACGCCAATGCGCGCTTCTTGCAGCACTGTCCACATTTCTTGAATTCGCGTCGCGCCGAGCGCACGCGCCTGCAAACGCAGCTGCGGGTCAACCGCTTGCACGGCAGTCATGGTCAGACCTGCGACGACGGGAAACGCAATAATCACCTGCGCCACAATCATCGCGCTCGGCGTAAAAAGCCACGCCAAGCTGCCGAACGGTCCCGAACGCGAAAGCATCAAATACACAAACAGTCCGACGACAACCGGCGGCAGTCCCATGCCGGTGTACAAAAAAATCGTAACCAAACCTTGCGCGCGCATTCTGCCGAGCCCCAGCGCCGCGCCGAGCGGGATGCCCGCGAGCATCGCGAGTGCGAGCGCGGCGCCCGTCACTTGAAGCGATAACAGCACAATTTCAAACAGCGCCGCGTCGCCGGAAAGAATCAATTCGAGTGCTTGCGCCAAACCGCGCGTAATATCGTCCATACTTTATTTTGCCGCGTTGGCGTAAAAGAGCGCCTGCCCAAACTTGTCTTTGCCGTATGCGCCAATTCGTTCTTGCGTCGCCGGCGACAAAATCCATTGCACAAAATTTTTCGCCATCGCCGCGTTGATGCCGGAAAATTTGTCGGGATTCACCGCCATCACACCGTACGGATTGTGCAAGTGTTTGTCAGGATTTTCGTCAATCGTGTTGCCGCCGAAAACAATTTCAAGGTTCGGCAATTTAGCGGTCATGGAGAGCCACGTGCCGCGGTCGGTGAGCGCGTAAAATTTTCCTTCGTTCGACGCAAGCAGCGTTTCGCCCATGCCTTGACCGAGCGCGTTGTACCATTTCATTCCTTTAGTGGGCGTGATGCCCGCGCTCGCCCAGATGCTCAACTCTTTGCTGTTGGTGCCGCTCTTGTCGCCGCGACTCGCGAACGGCGCGCCGGAATCCGCAATCAATTTGAATGCCTGTTGCGCGGATTGCGCGCGTTTCACTTGCGCCGGATCCTCTTTCGGACCGACGAGCACAAAATCGTTGTACATGACGTCAAAGCGTTCCTGCGCGAAACCGTCCTTGACAAACTTGTCTTCGCCCGCGCGCGCGTGAACGAGCACGACATCGGCATCCCCTTTGCTTCCAATTTCTAATGCTTGTCCGGTGCCCACCGCAACCACATCCACGTGACAGTTAAATTTTTTTTCAAAGTCCGGGAGAATGGCATCCAACAAACCGGAATCGTAGGTGCTGGTGGTCGTGGCGAGCCGCAAGGTGCAAACGGAAGGCGCCGCGGTTGGTTGTGAAACGGGCGCGGCACATCCAAGAATGGAAACGCCAAGCATAAACAAAACGAACGCGAACGTAAAATGCTTCATCCTTTTCTCTGTGTGCCAAATCGAATTTCCGCCATCACGCGTCCAGTGCGCGACACATCGTAACCGGACAGCGTGCGCGCGTACTCGCGAAATGTTTTGCTGTGCAGAATTTCTTGGAGCGCGCGTCCGCGTTTCGATTCAAACACACTGCGCGCAATGACGAAATCAAAGCGTTCTTTGCCTAGCGGGACAAAATCCAAACCGAACTGTTCAGCGGTGGCGCGCAGCCCCGGTCCAACATCGGCGGCATCCTCCAAAATCGCGCGCGCGACCGCCTCGTACGTTGGCACTGCCCTGCTCCAGCCGCGCAAAGTCAGCGGGTCAAGATGCAACGCGCGCACATGCCGCTGTAACCACAACCGCGCGCCCGACCCTTGCGTTCGATTCATCAAACTCACGCCGCGCTGTGTCAGCGTTCGCACATCCCGAATTCCTTTTGGATTGTCGTGCGCGACCAACAAGCCGTACTCGCGCGCGGCGAGATTCACCACCAAGACATCTTGCTCGGCGACGAGATGCTTGACGAACGAAATGTTGAACTCGTTGGTATCGGGTTCGCGCAAATGCGCGCCGACGACATCCGCTTGCTGTGACGCCAACGCAAACAGCCCGGCGGTGCTTCCGTTCACATAGAATAACGCGTGCGCGTCCTGCGCCAGACGCGCCAAAAGTAAATCGTCACTCCCCGCGATTCGCAGCGGTAATGTGTCGTCATACGATGCGATATTCAAAGGTGTCTGGCGCACTGCCCCGGGTGATGCAGTTGCCGTGCGCGCCATCCGCGCGCGCTCCGCGTCCACGAGCGCGTGTGTATCCCAACCGAGCCGCGCCGCGAGGCGCGTTTTCACCCAAAATTCCTCGTGCGTGGTCGCCGGTTCGCGCAGCCATGCGGCTAATGCCGCGCGCCCGCGCGGCGTGATGGTGTACTGTTTGCGTTCCGGTCCCCCCGCGCGTCCAATTTCGCGAGCGCGCACCAAACCCGCCGCGCGCAGTTTCGCCAGCGAACGGTACAGCTGCGCGAAATCTATTTTCCAATGCGGCGCAAACTCCGAATCCGCGATGCGTTTGAGCTCATAGCCATAGGCATCGGAATGAGCAATCAAGGCGAGAAGCGGCAAGAGGGGTGACATAAAAGAAGCAAAGACTATATGCTGTGCATATAGTATGGAAAACGGTGCGCCTGTCAAGGCGCACAGAACACGCCGCGCGTTTGTGACATTCATAACGCACTGCGTCATGAATGAATTGACGGACAGAAAAAGCTGTGTTATCCTCTACCTACCGTTCGGTAGAAATTTCGAGGGGCGACCTCTGCCCCACAGGGCGAGCGCTTCGCGCCGCCACCAACCCGATAGGAGACTATGTCGTCTCGCTCTCAACGTTCGAGTCCGCCGCCGCGTGCCAATGGGTACGCAAAACTCAAGCTTCCCACTTCCAGAAAAAATGGCGTCCGCGCGCCCGCGTCGCTCGCCAAAACCAATTCCCCTGCCCCACATGCCAAAGAGGCGGAAATTTTTTCCGCCGCGCTGAAACTGTTCCAAGAAAAAGGATATCACGGCGCGTCCATGCAAGACCTCGCCGACGCGGTGGGGATGCAAAAAGCGTCCCTCTATTATTATGTTCGCAGCAAAGAGGAACTGCTCATCCGCGTCTGCGAACGCGGCACCGGCGCCTTTACTCAGGAATTAAACGAAATCGTCGCCTCTGACCTGAATGCGACCGAAAAATTGCGCCGCGCGATGGAATGTCATCTCGTCGCGCTGTGCGAACAACTCGACCTCTTTACTGTTTTTCTCCACGAACAAAAATTTCTCGGCGACCCGCAAAAGAAAAAACTGCGCGGCGAAGGCAAACGCCATGCGGAACTGTTGGCGCTGATTTTGCAGCAAGGCATTTCAACCGGCGAATTCCGCGCGGTAAATGTGACCGTCACGACGCTGGCAATTCTCGGCATGTGCAATTGGTTGTACGAATGGTATTCGCCGAACGGGATGTTCGAGCCCCGCGCCATCGCGGACATGTTTTCCGAATTGGTGTTGAGTGGTCTTCAAGTCAAAGGTACAAAAATAAAAGTCAAAAGTAATCAGTAAGCGGTAATCAGTACTCGGTAATCAGCATTGAGAAACCTGTTACTGATAACGGATCACTGATAACCGATTTACTGTTCACTGAACACGGAGGAAAGAATGGCACTGTTAGAAATTGGTTCTGCCGCCCCGACATTCAAAGGATTGAATTTGCTCGGCGGCGAATTCTCGCTCGATACGGTCAAGGGCGCCAAAGGCGTGGTGATTTCATTTTCGCCCGACCAAATCAATCCCGCGCAAGTCTCGTGGGCAAAGAATCTGTACGAGAAAAACAAGACGGACATTGAAATGGTTTCCGTCGTGCGCAAAATTCCCAGCGTGACGATGGCGAAAGCATTCTTGCAGCAGCTCGGACTGAAATCGCCGGCGGTGTACGACCAAAAGCAAGAAATCTTTCAATTATACGGCGTCGAAAATCCGGTGGTGATTTATTCCATCAACAAAGAGGGCATCATCACCAACGTCGCGCAGTTGGAGCCAAAAGCGTTCAACCAAGCCGCGATGGAAGACGCGATCGCGAAAGCGAGATGAGATAGAGAGAAGGAGAGGAAAGAGAACACCACACTATCTCTCCTTCCCTCTACTACTCGCTCGCGCAAGGAGGAGAGCATGTCGCCGGAAGAAAATAAAGCCCTCGTGCGGCGCTATCTCGAAACCGCGTGGAACAAAAAAGACCCGACGATTGTTGACGAATTGGTCGCGGAGGATTTTGCGCAGCACGCTGCGAATGTTTTGCCCGGACGCGAAGGCGTGAAAAAATTTTTCGAGATGGTGTACGCAGGTTTTCCCGACGCGCATTTCGCTCTTGAAAACATCATCGCCGAAGGCAATCAGGTCGCGACGCGCTTTACCGTGCGCGGCACGCATCAAGGTCTCTTTCTCGGCATTCCCGCGACGGGCAAATCCATGACGCTTACGGGAATGGCGCTGCTCGAATTGCGCGATGGCAAAATCGTCGCCAATTGGAATGAACTGGATATGCTCGGCGCACTGCGGCAGTTGGGTGTAATTCCCAAGCCACAAGGATAATGGTATGAACCGTGATTCATTACGCCAAGCGGTCAATGTCATCGCGTACGTTTCGATGGTCGTTATCAACGCGCTTGCAAACATTGTGCCGTTCAACGGACAACAAACGGGCGAAATTTCGGACCGCTTTCCGGTGTACTTTGTTCCGGCGGGCTATGTGTTTTCGGTTTGGGGCTTGATTTACGCGTTGCTGCTCGCATTCACAATTTATCAAGCATTACCATCACAGCGCGAAAACCCGCGTTTGCAGCGCGTCGGATTTTTGTTTGCGCTCTCGTGTGTGTGGAACAGCATGTGGATTTTTTGCTGGCACTATAACTTGTTCGCGCTTTCGCTTGTCATCATGCTCGCACTCTTGGCAACGCTCATTGTTATTTATCGGCGGCTCGACATTGGACGCGAAAAAGTTTCACGCGCGGAGCAGTGGCTGCTGCATGTGCCGTTCAGCGTGTATCTTGGATGGATTACCGTCGCGGCGATTGCGAATGTGACCGATGTTTTTTACGACCTCGGTTGGAATGGACAACCACTCGCGCCGGAACTTTGGGCAGTGGTGATGTTGGTGATTGCAGTGGGGCTCACGTTGTACATTTTGAATCAACGCCGCGACATTGCATACAGTCTGGTCATTGTGTGGGCGTTCGTCGGAATTTTTGTCAAGCAAAACGCGACGCCGAGTGTGGCGTATATGGCAATTCTCGGCGCGTTGGTGGTGGCAGCAATTGTTCTTTGGAACGCTTGGCGCGGAATGCAAAATCAGAAATCATCAATCTGAAATCATAAATCTCGAACGGAGGAGTGATGGACAGACCGTGGCAAAAAATGTACGAAAAGGGCGTGCCGGGCGATATTGTATATCCCGAAGGCATGGTCGTGCCCGACATTTTGGACCGCGCCGCCGCGCGTTTTCCAAACAGTCCTGCGACAATTTTTCCGGCAGCCATCGGCAGTCGCCTGCTCGCGGGCAAACTCACCTATCGTGATTTGGTAGACGCGACGAATCGGTTTGCCAACGCGTTGATAACGCTCGGCATACAAAAAGGCGACCGCGTCGCGCTTCTCTTTCCCAATTCGCCACAGTTTGTCATTGCATTTTTCGGCACGTTGAAAGCGGGCGCCGTCGCGATTTGTTTCAATCCCGTCTACACCGAACCCGAAATCGAACGCCAATTGATTGACTGCGGCGCGGAAACCGTCGTCACGATGACGAAATGGTATCCCGCGATCAAAAAGGTGCAAGCGAACACACGCGTCACGCGCGTCATTGCCACCAACATCAAAGATTATTTTCATCCCGTCGCATCGGCTTTGTTCACCGTCGCCAAAGAACAGAAAGAGGGATTCCGCGTCGCGCTCGACCCGAAAGATTATTCGTTCAAGATGATGCTGCAAAACGCGAGCAGCGCGAAACCGAACGTACAAATTTCGCCGGACGACATTGCGTTGTTGCAATACACGGGCGGCACAACGGGCGTACCAAAGGGCGCGGTACTAACCCATCGCAATCTCGTTTCCAATTGTTTACAGTCGGTCGGGTGGTACCCCGCCGCGCAGGAAGGCAAAGAGGTGACGCTCGCCATCATTCCGTTCTTTCACGTGTACGGTTTGATGATTGGCATGTTGTTTACATTTTTCAAAGGCGGCACACTCGTTTTATTCCCACGCTTTGAGATTGAGCAAGCATTTATGGCGATAGATGCGTACAAGCCAACAATTTTTCCCGGTGTCCCCGCGCTGTACACAGCCATCATCAACCATCCGGATGTACACAAACACGATTTACATTCCGTGCGGATGTGTTTGTCCGGTGCCGCACCCTTGCCGCAAGAAGTCCAGACGGGTTTTGAAATGTTGAGCGGCGGACGGATGGTCGAAGGATACGGCATGACGGAATCTTCCCCACTCACGCACGCGAATCCCATCAACGGCGAACGACGCACAGGCAGCATTGGCGTTCCCGTTCCTTCCACGGACGCGCGCATTGTAAATCCCGAAAACGCGGACGAAGTGATGCCGCCCGGCGCTGTCGGCGAATTGGCAATCAGAGGTCCGCAAGTGTTTCAAGGATATTGGAATCGTCCCGAAGAATCGGTCAACACGTTGCGTAACGGTTGGCTCATCACGGGCGACATTGCGCGGATGGATGACGACGGATTCTTTTACATTGTCGAGCGTAAAAAGGACATGATTATTATCGGCGGTTTCAAAGTGTTCCCGCGCGATATTGAAGAAGAATTGTTCAAGCATCCAAAAATCAAAGAGGCGACGGTCATTGGCGTGCCGCATCCGAAAATGGGCGAAGTGCCGAAAGCGTATGTGGTGTTGAAAGATGGCGAGACCGCCACACCCGAAGAAATTATCGAATACATGACGCGGAATGTTGCCGATTACAAAGTGCCGCGTCAAATCGAATTCCGCGACGCGTTACCGAAAACGATTATCGGCAAAGTGTTGAAACGACAGTTGATGGAGGAGGAAAAAGCGAAAGCGAAAGCGAAAGCGTAAAAGGAAATAGGTAAACAAGGAGACAGGTATGTTCCTGTTTCCCTGTCTACTTGTCTCCTTGCTGTGGAGGAACTATGTTAATGGAACACAAAACGGCAACCATGACCCAAGCGCCGCAAATGCACTTTGATTTGTCGGAAGAGCAGCGGCAATTTCAAGAATTGGCGCACGAATTCGCCGAAAAAGAAATTCGTCCCGTTGCGCCGGATTACGACGAACGCGAAGAATTCCCGTGGGAGGTCATCCAAAAAGCGCACGCGCTCGGCTTGATGACGTACGGTTTCCCCGAAGAGTACGGCGGCACCGGCGCGAGCGCGCTCACACAAACCGTCGTCACAGAAGAAATGTCGTGGGGCTGCGCGGGCATTGCCACCGCGCTCGGCGGCACGGGGCTGTGTGCGACGCCGATTGTGTTGGCGGGGAATGACGCGCAAAAGAAAAAATATCTCAATCGCTTTTCCGACACGCGCAAACTCACGCTCGGTGCGTACGCGATTACCGAACCGAACGCGGGCAGTGATGTCGCTTCGATGAAAACGACCGCGAAAAAAGTTTCGGGCGGTTATATTTTGAACGGCACCAAACATTTCATCACCAACGGCGGGCTCGCGGATGTGTATGTGGTGTTTGCGACGCTCGACCCCGCACAACGCGCCGACGGCATTTGCGCGTTCATTGTCGAAAAAGAGATGGGCGTGCAGCCCGGCAAAAAAGAACGCAAGATGGGCATTCGCGCGTCGCACACCGCGCAGATTCATTTTGAAGACGTTTTCGTGCCGGAAGAAAATCGTTTGGGCGAAGAAGGCGAAGGATTCATCGTTGCGATGCGCACGTTCGAGCACACGCGTCCCGATGTGGCGGCGATGGCGCTCGGCGTCGCGCGCGCGGCGTTTGAATTTGCGATGGACTATTCGCAGCAGCGCGAACAATTCGGCAAACCGATTGCGCGTTTTCAGGCAATTGGTTTCATGCTCGCCGACATGGCAACGGAAATTGATGCGGCGCGGCTGTTGACGTGGCGCGCGGCGTGGATGCTCGACCAAGGTTTGCCCGTGAACAAAGAAGCGTCAATGGCAAAACGCTTTGCGGCGGATACGGCAATGAAAGTGACAACCGACGCGGTACAAATCATGGGCGGCGTCGGCTATACGCGCGATTACCCGACCGAGAAATGGATGCGCGACGCGAAAATTATGCAAATCTACGAAGGCACGAGCCAAATCCAACGCGTCGTGATTTCGAGAATGTTGACCGGGTGGTAAAAGTAAAAAATCGAGCGAACAAGTTCGCTCAATTTTTTTGCAAGCATGGAATTCACCAGAACGTTTTCGGATGCGTTCTAACAAATCAAAAGTGGACACGGCGCTTGACGCAACAAGAAATTGATTACATTGCTGCCGCGCACTTGCTGCCATGGCGAGGCGCTGTCATTGGCAATTAACAAAACATCCAGTCCGCGTTCCCCCACCGTCTCCAAGAAAATTTCGCCTGATGCGGCTGCCCCAATATAGTCCGCGTCCACTTCATGCAATTCCAAATACGCGCGCGCTTCATCCAACACCGCGGCGTGGCGCGAGCTGTTTTCAACCGTCAACACGGTCAGCGCAGTCTTCCACATTTCTCCCAGATACGCGGCAACAAACAACGCTTGCCGCGCTTTTGGACTTGCGTCAAAAATCAATAACGCGCGCTGCATCGGACTCGGATGCGGCACGGCAAGAATCGGGCGTACCGCGTTTTGGACGAGGGAACGCCAGCGCGAGGTCAGAGCCGTCAAGCCGCCGCCGGGGGGATGCGCGAGATTCAAGACAACGAGGTCGGCAAGCAAGGTACGTTCGCGGATTTTGTTTGTCACATTCCCCGCCTCGATGGCAACATCACACGCCACCTGCGCCCGGGCACAGCGTTCTTGAAATCGCGCGGCAAGGGCTTGCGCCGCCGCGCTCGTTTTGTCGCCTTGCGCGCGCACCACATGCAGACCGTGAAGCGACGCATTTTCTTTTTGGGCGAGCAGAATTGCCTGCTCCAACGCCGTCCACGTTTCCGGCGCATTGTTCAGCGGCACCAACACGTCCATGAAAAGATGATCAAGATAACGGTCGGTGAGACGTTGTTCGCGCCACGCGTCCGGCGCGCTCTGTCTTGCGCGCAAGTTGGAACGCGCCGCCAAATCAGTGAGCGCGGCATCGGGGCGGACGCTCCAACCCAATTCCTCTTGCAGCTGGTGTTGATGCTCCGTCACCCAAAGATACACATCCGTTTCGGTGTGGTCGGGGAACCAACGCAGTAAATCTTGTTCGCGCATCGCGCGCACGAATGGGGCATAGTCCTTGGCGAGCCAATCCGCCGCCGCCTCACGCAACGCAACGTCGCGCCCCGCCGCGCGGCGCGCCAAAATTTGATGCACCGCGATTTGCTCGCGCAGCTTGGGATATTGCCCGCACAGGTTCACCTGAAAATCAAAGCCGAACCGCGCTTGGTCCAAACCGGTGTCTTGGAGAAATTCGGCGAGCTCTGCTTTGCAAATCAAATCGTCGGGCGTGACATCGGGTGTGAGCGGCACGCTCGTTTGAATCTCAATGACGTGCGCGTCAATATACGTTGCGCCTTCGCGCCGCGCAACCGAAACGCGATGGTTGCCGTCGAGCACAAAGTACACCTCGCCCACTTGATACACTTCAATCGGCGGCAAGCCGCTGCCCTGCGGGTTAATGTACGCGTTCCGCACACGCGCCCACCGCTGCATATCGTCCGCGCGACGCGGCAAAAATTCGCGCGTGAAATCGGCAGCGCGTCCCACGCTGCCCACAATCGCGGCAACCGGAATGGCTTGCACGCCGCGGTCACTGCGCGCCGAGAGCCGCAGCTGTTCGGCAACTTGGTCGTACGACAACAACTCGTCCGAAGTCCGCGTCAGACGCGCGAGCACATGACGCAGTGCAGCTTGAAAACGCGCCTGTTGAAAATCGCGGATTGCGCCTTGATACGTGAAACGGTCGAGGGACATACGTTTTATGGGCGATTCAAATCGCGGCAACCATTACCCCAAGAAGGGGCATTACCAAAAAGCGTGGGGGGCGCGCTCGCGTTTGCGCTCGTTCGCGAGCTGGATTTCAATCGGCGTTTGCTCACCGCACGGCGCTTCTTGGCGCGTGTAGGGTCCCGCGCTCATTTCCGCCGAAGTGCGCCAAAGGACGATGCGTTTGTTTTGGTAACACTCCCAAATCCAAACATCGTATCCCGTAATAGTGCCGGTCTGAAAACCGCTGTCCGGATTCGGCAGACCAGCTGCCACAATGTACTTGTTGGACGTGCACGCGGTGAACAACAGCGCCGCAACGCCAAACGCGCCCAAGAGCAAGACAACGACCGCGCCCGTGATGAACCACTTGGTTTTGTTGGAACGCGCAGACATATTTTTCAGTCGGCTTGAAGCTCGATGGGTTGTTTCGATTTCAATGAATCCATCACTGCCGCTTGGGCGAGCGCGGTCGGCAATACGCGACGCGGCGACGTGTCGGGTTCGCGTGACGCGTGAATGCACGCGAGGAAATGTTGGAGAGAGGTTACAAACGCGCCGGTAATTTTTCCGTCCACCACATCCGCCGTGTGTGTACCCGTGAATTCCATTTTCTGTCCGCCGCGCGCGTTAAACAATTCCGCCGTGCGCGTGCGATTATTGTACGTCAGCGCGCCCGCGTCGCCAATGATTTGCATCAAGCCGTCGGCAATGCGCGGGTACGTATTCGGGTGAATCCACGAGGAATGAAAATTCGCGAGGATGTTGTTTTGAAAAGTGATGAGCGCGTTCAAGCCATCGTGAACGGGAATGCCGAGCGCGTCGAGGGTGCCGCGCGTTTCCTGTGCGACAACGCGCACGGGGTCCGCGTTGAGAAACCAATGCGTCAAATCGAGGTCATGGCTCGACATGAAATAGAGCGGCGATGTGCCTTGTGACCAACTGCGAATCATGTTGGTCGGCACGGAAATATTGTCATGCTTGATGGAAAGCACCATACGCGGCGCGCCGATTTCCCCGCGCGCAATCGCATCGTGCAGCCACACATGGTCATTCACAAAACGCTGTGAAAAATTTACCATCACCACGCGATTCGATTTTTCCGCCGCGTTGACTATGGCACGCGCATCGTCCGCGTTTGTCGCCAGCGGTTTCTCTTGGAGCACATGCACGTTTGCGTGCAGCGCGGCAAGCACGGGTTCGCGATGCAAGTGGTCGGGCGTCGCAATCGAAACCGCATCCAAAGGCATCTCTGAAAACATCTTGGCATAATTGGTGAACGCCCGCGCGTTGAATTGCTGTGCCACCTGTTGCGCGCGCGCCGCGTCTATATCACACACCGCGACCAATTCCGTTTCCGCGAGTTCATCCCACACGCGCGCGTGCCGCGTGCCAAGCAGTCCCGTGCCAATCACACCAACGCGTAATTTCTCCATACGACCAAAGGCGAAGGACGAATGACAAAATGTGCCCGCATTCGTCTTTGCCATGCGTCATCCCTTTAACGCGCCCATCCGCACACCTTCGAGGAAATATTTTTGGAACAGTAAAAAGAACACAATCATCGGCAGCGCCGCGAGCGCGGCGCCCGAAAAAATGATGCCCCAATCGGTCATGAATTCGCCCTGCAAATTCGCGACGCCGACGGTGAGCGTGTAGTTTTGGGGCTTGTTCAACGCGATAACGGGCCACAAAAAATCATTCCAACTGCGCACGAACGTAAAGATTGCCAACGCGGCAACGGCAGGACGCGCCAGCGGAAAAATGACGTGCCGAAACACACCGAACTCACTTGCGCCGTCAATGCGCGCCGCGTCAATCAGTTCGCTCGGCAGGGTTTGAATGTACTGGCGCATGAGAAAAATTCCAAACACCCACGCGGTGCCCGGCAGAATCAACGCCCACAGCGAATCAATTAGCCCGAGTTGGCGATTGATGATATAGAGCGGAATGAACGTGACGTGAATGGGAATCATCAACGTCGAAAGAACCAAGATGAAAAGCAAGTTGCGTCCGGGGAACTGTTTTTTGGCGAACGCATAGCCCGCCATCGTATCAAAGACCACATGAAACGCGGTAATCACAAACGCCACCAGCAAACTGTTGAACATCCAATTCAAATAAAATTTGTTGTTGACCAACAGCCGTTCAAAGTTGTCGAGCTTGAACGCGGGCACAATAATCGGCGTGAGCGGCGGCGTAGAGAGAATCGGCGTAAAGGCGTTGGCAAACAGCCAATACATCGGAAACAACGCAATCACCGTCGTCACAATCAAAACAATCCACGCGACAATTTGCCAGCCGTCAAACGTAAAACGGCGCGGCCGCATGGCAATGGCTTCCGATTTGGGAAAAATATTCGCTTCTGTCGTCATGGCACTGGGTCGTCGTTCGTCGCTCGTCATTGGTCGTTCGTCTAGTACTCGACATCGCTCCGCAAAACGCGAAACTGCAAAATCGCCAGCGCCGCAATCATGGCGAACAAAACAAATGCCTGCGCCGACGCGATGCCGAAATCAAATTCTTTGAATCCGTTATTGTAAATTTGCGTGACAATAGTTTGCGTCGAATTGCCGACTCCGCTCGGCACCATGATGTAAATCCGCTCGAACACTTCAAAACTCGCGATGGTGTACAACACGGTGAGATAAAGCGTCGTTGATTTCAACAGCGGCACGGTGATATGCCACCACCGTTGAATCGGATTCGCGCCGTCGAGCTCTGCCGCTTCGTAATATTCTTGGGGAATACTGCCCATTGCCGCGCTGAACAAAACAATCGCCGTCGCGGGGAGCGTGAGCACCGCCGAGAGGGTGATGCTGCTCAAGGCAATGTCGGGGTCGGAGAGCCAGCGAATCGGCGGCAAGCCGAGCGCGCGCGTCAAGTACGTAGCAAAGCCCCACTGCGCGTTGTAAATATACGCCCACGTCAGACCGATAATCAACGCGCTCGTGACCGCCGGCAAATAATACGCCGCGCGAAAAAAAGTGCGGAGCCGATTGCCCAACGGTTGAATGAGTGAGGCGAGGACCAAGCCAAAGAAAATATTCGCGGTGACGGTAAAGACGGTATAAAAAATGGTATTCCGAATCGAAGTCACGAAAATGCCGTTCAACATGGTGAACGCTTGCGTGTAATTCGCATAAATCGGCGTCACCCATGTGCCGCCGCGCACCAGACTGTATTTTTGAAACGAAATCACAAACGACCAGACGACGGGAAAAAGGGTAAAGAGCGCGAACGTAAGCAAGCTGGGCAGCACAAACGCATAGCCCCAGCCATACTTTTTGAGAAAAGTTCGGATATGTGTCATGTCTCGCGCGAGGGGAATGGGACGGCGCAGCTTGCGCGCAGGGTGCGCCACACGCTACGCCGTCCGTTTATTTCGTTTTAAATCACTTGCGCCGCACGCATTTATAGGACTTGCGCTTGTCATTTCGAACCCCTCAATCCTTCGGGGTAAACTCTGAGAGAAATCTCGCACTTTACCACTGAGATTTCTCGCAAAGCATGTCCCGAAGCATTGAGGGAACGGCTCGAAATGACAATTCTGCGTAACGTGAGTTATTTAATGTTGAGGTACGTCGCGGCTTCGGTCGCAATCTTGCTCATTCCTTCTTGTGGTGTTTCTTTGCCAAAGATGATGTTTTGGTATTCGGGATGGAACAAGCGAGTGAATTTTGCCCAGTCGGGCACGAGCGGCGTAATCCACATGTCCGGCAGCATCGGAATGAATTTGTCGAGCGGGTCCACTACCTTGACCGATTTGCGCGCGCCGGGTGCGAGATAGAAACCGGTGGTCACATTGCTCGCGGGCGGCACATCTTCTTGCACTTCGCCGCTGGTGAGATACCGCGCGAGGTCCATTGCGGCTTGACGTTTCACCGCGTCCGATTGTTTCGCGACAGCAATCAAACCGACCGCGCCGACGGTGAGCTTGTTGCCATTGTAGGTCGGAATCGGATAGATATCAAAGTTGATTCCGGCGCCTTTGAGCGTTGGCGAAAAGCCGGTTGCGTCCACAACCATCGCATACTGTTTGTTCTGGAAACCACCCTTTACGTCCGTGTCTTTCATCGAACCGAAATCGGGCGGCGTCACTTTGTCCTTTAACGCGAGGTCTGCTACACGTTGCAAACCCGCATACGCCGCGTCGGAATTGTAACCGTATTTCCCATCGGCAGTAATCGCGCGCACACTGGGGTCTTGGTTCATCCACAATGCCCACGTGTTTACCACGCCGGGGTCCACAAACCCCGCAAAGCCGTATACCTGGTCGCCGTTCGCGCGTTTGAACGTGGTCTTTTTTGCCGCGTCCACAAATTGCTCCCACGTCCAATCTTTTGGCGGCAACGGCACATTCGCTTCGGCGAACACATCTTTGTTCAAGTACATCCCCATCGGCACGACCCAGAGGGGCCACGCGTATGCCTTGCCGTCCGGTCCGCGCGTGACATCTAAAACGTTCGGCAGAATGTCTGCTTTGTCGGCGGCAGTGAGATAATCGTCAATCGGTTCCACCAAACCGTCCTGCACAAAACCGGGCAAGCGGTCGGAAGGAATGCGAAGAATATCAATGCCCTGACCGCTTTGGAGCGCGGTTTGCAGCTTGGTGAAACCTTCATCATTCGGCGGATAGCCGGTAATTTCAACTTGAATGTCCGGATTTTCAATTTTCCACTGCGCCACCGCGTTGTCAAACGGATTGGCAAAGGCATTGCCCGGCGTGTAACCGAGCACCCACAAATTCAAAGTGCCTTTGTAGCCGCTCTTGCTTACGCGAACGTCGCCACCTTTCGCGGTACGTTCTACGGTTGGTTTCGGCGTCGGGACTTGGGTCGCGGCGGGCGCGGCAGTCGCTTGCGGCGCGGCAGTGGGCTGCGCGGGCACAGCGGTCGGTTGCGCCGACGCGGCGGTCGGCGGCGCGGATGTTGGCTGCGCGGCGGGCGCGCACGCGATGGCAATGAGTGTGAGCGCCACAAGCAACGCGCCTAACAGAAAGTGCTTTTTGTTCATCGTTCCTTTTCTCCTCCAGAGAATTTTTCAGTTGATTGTTGGGTATTTAATTGTGTGTTGATTACGTGGTACGCTCCTCCTTTCCGCGTTCATTGTTTATTGTGCATTGAGAATGACACATTGCGTCCCGGGGTCATGTCGCCTTGAATCACCGGATGGCGCGCGCCGGTGGCTGACGGCAGATTCGACGTGCGTCCATGCCAAGTTTCGTACGCCAGAATCGCAAATGCCAATGCCTCTTTCGCTTCTGACGGAATGCCAAACTCGTCAATGCGCCGCACGCGCGTTTCAGAATCGAATTCATTTTGCAGCAAGCGCAGGAGCGTCGGATTTTTCGCGCCGCCGCCCGAAACAATAATCTCTTGGGGCATCGTCGGCAGAAAATTCTTGTAGCCGTCCGCGATGGAACGCGCCGTGAACAGGGTCAGCGTTGTAATCAAATCGTCGGCGGAAATTCCGCGCGCGTTGGCTTGGCGCCAGAGCGTTTCGCCAAACGGCGCGCCGAAAATTTCGCGTCCCGTCGTCTTGGGCGGCAACATTTGCAAATACGGATGCGCCATCAATTCGTCCAACAGCGCGCCGTTCACCTGACCGCGCGCGGCAATTTTGCCGTCCGCATCAAATTCTTGCGCGCCGTTCGTCGCGCGACGCACCGCGTCGTCAATCAAAACGTTGCCGGGACCGCTGTCGAACGCAAAAGATTTTTGTGGATTTCCGGCGGGCAAAAAAGTGACGTTCGCAATGCCGCCGATATTTTGCAGACCGCGATTTATTTTTTCATCCGCAAACAACAATTGGTCAACGAATGAAACCATCGGCGCGCCGTGTCCGCCGGCAGCAATATCGCGCGCGCGAAAATTGCTGATGGTGGTAATGCCGGTGCGTTCCGCAATCACGGCGGGCGAGCCAACCTGCAAGGTTGAATGGTTCGGAATGTGCCACAACGTTTGTCCGTGATTGCCAATCAAATCAATTTGTGAAGGTTCGAGCCCCGCCGCGAAAATCGCGCGCTCTGCCGCCTTGGCGTACGTTTCGCCCAAATCAAAATTCAACGCGCAAATGCGGTCCACCGTTCCCGTGTCCGCGCGCAAGCACGCGAGAATTTCTTGACGCTGTGCGGGCTCAAACGCAATGCTCACATGTTTGAGAATTTCAAACTGCGGCGCGCGCGTCCCCGCGCGCGGTTCCTCCACACGCGCGACCACCGCGTCAATTCCATCCGTAGACGTGCCGGACATCATGCCCACAACAATCATCGCTGCCTCAAAAAAACCATCCGATAACGGTCGGCGCGATAGAGCGTTTGTTCCGCTTCAATCAGCGCGCCGCGCGCATCGCGCGTCACGCGCGTGACCAACAACGCGGGTTCGCCGCGTTTGACTTGAAGGTCGCGTGCGTCCGCCGTATCGAGCGCAACCGCTTCGACCGTTTCCTCACACAAAGTCGGACGCGTATCAAATTCGGTTTCGAGAATGTCATAGAGTGAACGCGCGGCGAGGTCAAATTTCAAAAGGCGGCTGAAACGTTCATACGGCACATAACAATTTTCCAGCGCCATCGGTTCGCCGTTCGCCAAACGAATGCGTTTCAATAAAATCACCTGCGCGCCGAGCGGCAAGTCGAGCTGCGCGGCAACGGCGGCGTTGGCAATTTCACTCTTGAAGGCGAGAATGCGCGACGACGGTTCCAAGCCGCGCGCGCGCATCTCTTCACTGAACGACATGAATCCGACCACTTGCGCTTGTTTATGAATCCGCAGGTTCGATACCACCGTGCCGCGTCCGCGTTGACGCACCAGCAAACCATCGTTGACCAATTCGTCTACTGCCGCGCGCAGCGTCATGCGGCTGACGTTTAACGCGTCGGCGAGTTCGCGTTCGCCCGGAATCACATCGCCAAAACGCAATTCGCCTTGTTCAATTTGTCCGCGCAGCTGCTCGGCAATTTGCTTGAAAATAGGCGTATGGGCGCGGCGATTCACCCGCATAGACAATTGGTCTATACCAACGGGAGCGACAAGCGGCGCGCGGGAACCGGGTCCCGCAGAGGCGGAAGGACGCATTTGGGGGGAAATATGGCTTATTTTTAGAGAAAAAGCGGCGAATAAAGAGAACGCCTAGAAGGGCTAGACAACTGGTCTATACCAGTAGTATAATCGCGGGGACACGCTTTGTCAAGAGGAAGCCCGCGCGGGCTCAGGCGTACAGCAAATCCGGCGCGCGGGTTTCCAAAAATTCGCGCGTCGTCGTTTGCCATTCCTTTACCATTTCCGCCACCGCGCGTTCCTGTTCCAAACCCTCGCGCACGCGCGCGGTGCCGGTCAATAAATCAAGATGCGGCGGTGTGCCTTCCCAGCTCGTTTCAAGAAACTGAAAGCGTTCGGGGTTTTGCGCGCGGCATGCCGCAAGAAGATGCATTCCGGTTTCCACCGGCGCAAAGAGTTCGCGCGCGGTCACATGGACTTGTACGCCGCCGCACTTGACGCCGCGATGTTTGGAATCGGTGGGAATAAATGTGTGCGGACGAAAACGGACGCCGCGCAATGCGAGACGATTCAAGGTTTGCGCGAGCGCATAGCCGTCGAGCCACGGCGCGCCGACAATTTCAAACGGCAGCGCGGTGCCCCGCCCTTCCGACAGATTTGTCCCTTCCACCAAACAGGTTCCCGGATAAACGAGCGTTGTTTCAAAACGCGGCATCCCGGGCGAAAGGGGAATCCATGGCAGACCGGTCTCGTCAAAATACAAAGCGCGCCGCCAGCCCTGCATCGGAATCACAGTTAACGCCACATTCATTTTTTTTGTGCGCGCAATAAAACGCGCGAGTTCGCCTGTGGTGAAACCATGCCGAATCGGCACAGACAAATGACTGATGAACGATTCGAGTCCGCGTTCGACCAGCGGTCCTTCTACCTGCGCGCCGTTAATTGGGTTCGGGCGGTCGAGTACAAAAATTTCTTTTTGTGCGCGTTCTGCCGCGCGCATCACATAATCGAGCGTACTGATAAACGTATAAAAACGCGCGCCGATATCTTGCATATCAAACACCAACGCATCCACATTTTCCAACCTCTGCGCCGACGGCTCTTTGGCTGCGCCGTACAAACTGTACACGGGCAGCCCTGTGCGCGCATCGGTTGCATCATCCATTGCCAGCGCATCCGCGCCCGCGCCATCAAACCCGTGTTCGGGTCCAAACAGCGCGGTGACGCGCACGTTGCGCTGTAACAACACATCGAGCGCATGAGAAAAATCGGGCGCAACGGCGGCGGCGTGAGAAACAAATCCTACGCGGCGTCCGCGCAAATATGTTTCATGCTCACGCGCAAAGGTCTGCAATCCAATTTCAATCATCATCTCTCCGTTTTTGTTTCACGGTAACAAAGGTGTTTTGGAATGTCAAACGAAATCTCTATCCCGCTCACAGAAACCAACAATCCGCTCACACGCGATATTGATTCGCGCACGACGCGCGAAATTTTAGAAATCATCAACGCCCAAGACCGCCGCGTGCTCGATGCGGTGTCTGCGGAATTGAGTGCCATCACGCACGCGGTGGATGAAATTTACGCGCGACTGTTGCGCGGCGGGCGAATGATTTACTGCGGCGCGGGCACATCGGGACGTCTCGGCGTGGTAGACGCCAGCGAAATGCCGCCAACGTACAGCGTGCCGCCGGGCACCGTGATTGGTCTGATTGCCGGAGGCGAACAGGCAATGTTCCGCGCAGTGGAAGGCGCCGAAGACAGACCCGAATTGGGACGCGCAGATATTGAGCGCTTGCATGTCACGCGTGACGATTCCGTCATCGGGATTGCGGCAAGCGGACGAACACCATACGTCATTGGCGCGTTGGACGAAGCGAACGCGCGCGGCGCGCTGACCATCAGCTTGGCGTGCACCAGCCCCGCGCCCGTTCATCACGCCGCCCAAATCAATATCGCGCCGCTGACCGGTCCCGAAGTGATTGAAGGTTCCACGCGCATGAAAGCGGGAACGGCGACAAAATTGGTGTTGAACATGTTGAGCACGACGTTAATGATTAAACTCGGCAAAACATACGGCAACCTGATGGTGGACTTGCAGCCCACCAATCAAAAATTGCGCGAGCGCGCGCGCCGCATTGTGGAACGCGTAACCGGCTTGAACGCGTCGGACGCGCAGCGTTTGCTCGACGAATGTGGTGATTTGAAAACCGCGCTGGTGGCGCACTTGGCGCGCACATCGCCACAACACGCCCGCGAGCGTTTGGCGCGCGCGAACGGTTCCGTGCGCCGCGCGTTGGACGAAACAATATGAGCGGCTTGATACTTGGCATTGACGGCGGGGGCACGCATACGCGCGCGCAGCTCGCCGACCGCGACGGAAATTTGCTCGGCGCGGGCAAAGCAGGCACTTCGAATCCGATGGTACACGGCGTTCCAGCCGCACAGCGCGAATTGGAGCTGGCAATTGCGCGCGCATTTGAAAATGCCGCGCGCCCGCGCGAACGCGCGGGCGCGCTGTGCATGGGACTCGGCGGCGCGGGGCGCGCGCGCGAACAGCAAGCATTGGTCGCGTGGGCGCGCCAAGACATCGCGGAACGCGTCCGCGTGGTGAACGATGGAGAAATTGTGCTCGCGGCGGGCACGCCGGAAAATTGGGGCGCGGCGGTCATTGCGGGCACGGGCTCGTTCGCATGGGGCAGAAATCGCGCGGGCGAAACCGCGCGCGCGGGTGGTTGGGGCTATTTGATTGGTGATGAAGGCAGCGGCTTTGATTTGGCACGGAACGCACTGCGCGCGGCGACGCAATACGCCGATGGACGCGGCGCGCCCACCAATTTGCTCAACGCAAGTTTGGAGTTTTGGAATCTGGATGCGCCGCACGAGTTGCTGACGCGCGTGTATCGCTCGGGCTTGACGCACGCGGACATGGCACAACTCGCGCCATTGGTGATTCAACATGCGGAACGCGGTGATTCGATTGCGCTGCGTCTGGTGCAGGATGCGGCAGACTCGCTCGCCCAAGGCGTACGCGCCATCCGTGACGCGCTACATTTTGAAACGTCCGCGTTCCCACTCGCGCTCACCGGCGGCGTACTGCTCGGCGCGGAATTTTATCGCGCGCAATTTTTTCACGCGCTCGAAAACGCGGACTGCCACTGCGCGCCGATTGAATTGGTGTATCAACCCGTCGTCGGCGCGGTGCGTTTGGCGCGTGAACTCGCGCTATAATGAATTTATGAAAGCACTCGTTTGGGAAGCGCCGCGCGTACTGAATCTGCGCGAGCAAGAAATTCCAAAACCTGCGGATGGTCATGTGTTGATACGCGTAGCGTACGCGGGCATTTGCGGTTCCGAGTTGAGCGGCTATCTTGGACACAACGCCCTGCGCGTGCCGCCGCTCGTGATGGGTCACGAATTTTCGGGAACAATTGTAGAACTGGGCGCCGACGTACGCGCGCAATTTCCAAATCTGTACTCTGGTCAAGCGGTGACGGTGAATCCGCTGACGTTTGACGGCACGTGCGAATTTTGTCGCGCGGGTCTCTCGCAATTGTGCATCGCGCGCAAATTGATTGGCGCGCATTGCGCGGGCGCGTTCGCGGAATATGTCAGTGTGCCGGCGAATCTCGTCTTACCGTTGCCGCCGGGCATGTCGCTCCGTACGGGCGCGCTGACGGAACCGGTCGCGTGCGGCGTGCGCATTGGCGAGCTCGCGGGCGAAATCGAAAATCAAGTCGCCTTCATTGTCGGCGCGGGTCCGATTGGTTTGGTCGCGCTCCAAGCGCTGCAATTAAAAAAACTGCGCTGTGTTTTTGTTTCCGATTTGGATGCGGAGCGTTTGAACATGGCGCAAGCATTGGGCGGCATTCCGTTGCACGCGCGCGAGGTGAATGTGGTGGAACGCGTGCGCGCGGAAACGAACGGCTATGGCGCGGCGGTGTCCGCCGATTGTGTGGGCACGGCGCAAACGCGTTTGCAGTGTGTGCAGGCGACGCGTTCGGCAGGCACATTTATTTTGGTCGGCTTGCACGAGGAAACGAGCGCGCTGCCCGCCGCCGAAATGATTCGCCGCGAAATTGTCACGCGCGGCAGTTTCTCGTACACGCGCGAAAATTTTTTCGAGGCGCTGCGGCGGTTGGAAAATGAACAAGTGCATCTCGACCCGTGGATTGTGGAAGCGCCATTAGAGCAAGGCGGCGCGTGGTTCGAACGGTTGTTGAACGCGCCGGGCAATGTTTCCAAAGTGCTGCTCGTGCCGTAAAAAAATTTTTCGCCGCGAATTTATTTTGGTTGAACCACCACGCGGTGCGTTTCGTGCTGCGAGTCGTGGCGGTACAGCAAAATATTTTCGCGTACCTCGTACGCGCCATCGGAAACTTTAACCTCAAATCCGTCGGGATACGCATGACGCGGCACAAAAATTTCGGTCGGCGCGACAAGGTTGTCCGCGTGGCGAAATTGAAATTCAAACACCCGCGTCAACCAATCATAATGCAGACTCAACGGCTCGCCTGCCGTCGCGCGGGGATACGGGCGCGCCACCGCGCGCAGCGCGCGTCCGCCCGAGTCTATATCGGAAGGGTCTTTTTGTTCCGAGCGGCTGAAAATGCTCAAGTCCTCGCCGTTGAATGAATCACCGCGCCCATGCGTATTGTCCGCTGAATAATTCCAAATCGTCCCACTCATCAAATTCGCGTCCAGCGCGCGATACGAACGGTCCAGCGCGCGTGTGGTCAACAATTCATCCGCCGCGCGCAGCAGCGGCTGATTGCGTAAATCGAACGGAATTCCAAATTCGCCCAACAGGACCGGCACACCGCCCAAATCATTTTCCGCTTCATGTTGAAATACCTTGAGCTGCGCGGCGAACGATTGTTGAATCGCGCCCGCGCCAATGACGAGGCGGCGGCGGAGCATGTCCACGCCGAGATGGTTCACGTAACGACGCACCATCAGCGTAATGCCGTCGTACCAATGCGGCGCGTACACCAGATTCGGCAATTCCGCCGCATTCAACAGCGGCGCGGGTTCGCCCGGTTCGCCTTGCACAAAAATCAGCGCCTGCGGGTTAATGCGGCGCATCGTCTCGGCAAAGCGTACTGCAAAGCGCGGATAATAATCGCGGCGAAAACCAAATTCGCGTCCTTGCACGCGCGTAAAATGCGCGGGACGCAGCA
Organism: Chloroflexota bacterium; assembly: GCA_029778615.1. Classification (GTDB taxonomy): domain Bacteria; phylum Chloroflexota; class Anaerolineae; order UBA4142; family SHND01; genus SHND01. The sequence goes on from JAKOPZ010000008.1 coordinate 26,976, forward strand.
GCACGGGTCGTCCGCGCGCATCCACATCCCACACACCGTTTTGCTTCCATACACATTCATAGCCGGGCAGCCACGCGCGTGCGCGCGCCGGGTTAGTCATTTTCAACCACACGCGTTGGGGATAGCCCGCGCCGAGAAGCATCGCTTGATACGGACTCGGCGTGGGCCAATAACGAAATTGTCCCGACGACCGCAAATTTTTCCAACCGATATATCCGCGCGAAGGTTCATTCATCACCTCATAGCCGACAACATGCGGCATGTCGCGCAAGCGCAAAGCGAGCTGTGCAAACGCATCGAGATAATGCTGCTGCAAAAATTCTTGGACCGGGACGCCGTTGATTTTTGTTTCGGGGGCAAAATCATTGCCGGCGAAAAAAAGCGTGAACATGGTCGCCGGCGCAAGTCGTCCGTAATTCGTCGCCCAAATCAACAAGGGCGCAGGGTCCGCTTTCCAATCATGCAGCATCGCCGCGCCCGTTTCGCGCAATGCAGTTACATCCAAGCCCACCGCCTCGAGCGTCCACGCGGGCGCGCCATCGCCACCGGTAAAACGACTCCACACGTCTTGATGCGGGTCAATCAAAATTTGAAAACCGTACGCGCCGGCTTTTTGCAGCACCGCATAAAGGTACTCGAGGTACTCGGTATCGTACTGGCGCGGACCCGCGTGTTCCAATGCTTCCCACGTGACGACAACGCGCAAAAAAGTGAGACCCCATTCGCGCAGCCGCGTAAAATGCTCGTCCGCCGTTGCGAGTGAAAACGGACGTCCCACAAAGGACACGGCGCGGTCATCATAAAAACGCGGGTCGTGCAATTCGACCTGCGGGGTGTACGGAATTTTGCTGCTCCCGCCGACGTTCACACCGCGCAAGAGCAAAGTCCGTCCAAACTCATCAACAAAACGCGTACCATTCGCTCGAATCATTCGTTACAATGCGGAGAGAGCAAAGCATTTTCGTCGCGACGCGACAGCAGCAAAATGCTTGCTCCCGACCTTTCTCACCATCATGCCACACATTCTTGTATTACACGCCTCGCTCGGCACGGGGCATACCTCCGCAGCCAACGCGCTCGCCGAAGCGTATAAACGATTTCCAGATGTCCAAGTGCGCGTTGTGGATGTCCTCGATTATACAAACGATATAACTCGCGCCGCGCTACAGGCATTTTATCTGAACCTGAGCGAAAAAGCACCGCCGCTCTACAAAGTGTTGTACGAAGCGACGGAAAGCGACAAGCCGTCGGAACCGCTCGGCAGTGAAAAATTATTGAGTCTGGTCAGTCCGCCTTTTTTTAATGACCTGCAAACGCTCATCAAAGAAACAACTCCCGATATTGTTGTCAGCACGCACGCGCTGCCGGTACAAGTGGTGCATCATCTGGTCGAACGCGGGGATTATAGCGGGCTGCACTATGTTGTCATTACCGATTTTGTCGCGCATCGCACATGGATGGCGACGGGCGTGGACGCGTATTTTGTGCCCAGCGACTTGACGCGCGAAATCCTCGCGGGGCGCGGGGTGCCGCGCGAAAAAATGTTTGTAACGGGTATTCCGGTGCGCCTCGAAATTGCGGAGCCGAAAGACCGCTACGCGATGCGCGCGAAACACGCGCTGCCCGACGCGATTCCCATCGTTACGTTGTTTGGCGGCGGTATCCCCGCGCCGCGCGTGCGGCGGATGGTTGCGGGGCTGGTCGCGAGCTCAGAAAACTTTGAATTGGTTGTCGTCGCGGGGCGTAACGAAGAATTGGCGCAAGCGCTTGAGGATGTCGAGAGCAGCGCCAACGTGCGTCTGCAAAAATTGGGCAAGATTGATTTTGTAGATGATCTCGTTGCAGCAAGCGACGTGGTGATAACCAAAGCGGGCGGCTTGATTGTGAGTGAAGTCTTGGCGCGCAGTACGCCAATGATTATTATTGACCCGATTCCCGGTCAAGAAGAATGGAATGCCGATTTCGTTGCCGGCGCCGGCGCGGCCATTCAACTGCGAATGCCGGAAATGGTCCCCGCCGCGTTGGAATTTTTGCTGAAACAAAAATCACGTCTGGACGATATGGGCATTCAAGCGCGTCTGGTCGGACACCCGCACGCGGCGATGGACATTGTCGAGCATACGCTGGATGCGTGGATAGAACAGCCGACCACAATGCCAAGCCAAAGTGTATAAACTGTGGCGGCAGTGGCGCGTGGCTGCGCGTGCGTTCACGTGTACAACAAAATTCCCGCGTTCCGAAACGTGGGAATTTTATTTCCAAAGGGTTCTGCTATTCCGAGCCATATATCAATACTCGATTGCCCGTAAGCGCATACAACTTGGTTTTTTCAAAGGCGAGACGCGTCACCGCATCTGTCGTTTTGTTTTGGCTCAAGGTCGTCCAGGTCTCACCGCCATCTTGTGTGACTGCAATGCCGAGCGGCACAAATTCTACATTCCCCGTGCCGAGCATTACGCCATGTGCGAGTGCGATGCGTTGTGGATTGTTTGCATCTATCGTCACTGCGCTCACCACATAACGCCCGCCGGGAACCACCGGCAAACCCTTGTTCATCGCATGCCATGTATTTCCACCATCGGTGCTTTGATAAACGCCCAAGCCGTCAATCCCTGCGTACAAAACTTGCGAATCACTCGGGCTGACGCTCAACACATCAACGGTGCCCGGCAAAGCGTGCGGCAGGGTGCTCCATGTTTTGCCGCCGTTGTGGGTGATTTTCAAATCACGCCGCGTTGCCGCGTAGCCAATCTCCGCATTCGACGGCGCCACCGCGTACGCGCTCAACGCGCGTTCATCAATCCCTGTTACAAGTGCGACGCGCGTTTGCACGCGTGCGAGTGAATCTTGAGCCGCCTGACGAACCGCTGCATTGGTATCAAGGACTGCGGCACGTTCCAATGTCAGGACTGCCGAAAGGTTATTGATTTCGCCCAGCGACCATGCCGCATTCTGCCGCACCGCCGGAACGGGGTCATTTAACAAGGTCTGCTGAAGCGCATTGCTCGCAGTCGGCGAAGCGATAAAACCCAACATGTCCGCAGAATTGCGCCGCAGGACAACGTTATCGGAATGTAACGCTGTGACGAGCGACGAGACGGCGGCTTCGCCCGCGTTCTCCAGCTCGCGCTGTGCATTGTGACGCGCGGCAGTGAGGCGGTCTGTTTTCAATTCATTGACCAATGCCTGAATCCGCACTTGTGCCGCACTCGGCGGATTCGCGCTGGCAGTGATGACGATAACTATCGCCAGCGACGCGAGAATCAACGCGACGAGCGTTCCCAGCATCAACCGCCGGCGTGGCGCGCCAAAGGGTGAAAAGGAAAATGGAAAAGTGTTCAGCATGTTGCTCCTTTATCGGTGTAAAGGTTGGGAATAGACAGAATACATCTGTCGTGGTTTTTGCTGTTTCTCCCCTTGTAAACGATAACGCAGGGTGTCCAGCGCTTGCAGCATCAATTCGAGTTCAGTGGACTTGTCAAAGAAATAGTCGGCGCCCGCCGCAAGGAAACGCTCGCGATATTGCGGATACGCATAATTGGTCAGCACAATCACGAGCGGCGCATCCGCGACTCCCTTGATGTGATGCAGCACATCGAAACCGGTGCCTTCGTCTAGCCTCAAGTCCAACAAGACCACGTCAGGTTTCACTCGCAGTATGCCGCGAATGGCATCTTGCGCGGTGGCGGCGTGACCTACCACGTTCACGTCCTTGCGCTGTGCAACAAGTTTGGTTAGGCGTTCTCGCAGAAACTTGGAATTCTCAACAATATATACTCTCATGATGACACCTTTGCTCTTTTCACCGTCACTATACAAAATTAGCGAGTACAACGAAATCGGTAAAGGACTGAAGCGGATGTAGGAACCCACTACGCCTTCTGTCGGACAAATTCCTACACGCGCGGGCGGCGACACCAAAAAAAACCGCCGCCTCGACGGCAGCGGTGGTATTACATGACCAATTTGTTTTCGATGGCGTAATGCGTCAGTTCCGCATTCGTCTTCATATTCATCTTTTCAAGAATGCGTGCCCGGTACGTACTGACCGTTTTCACCGAGAGCGTCAGATTCGCAGCGATTTGCCCGACCTCTTTGCCGGACGCAATCATGCACAAGACCTGATACTCGCGGTCGGACAAAAGTTCGTGCGGCGGACGCGCATCTTTGTTTCCGATTTGGAGCAAAAGGTTTTCGGCGACGACTGCGTTGATATATTTTCCACCCTGCAAAATTTTTTTCATCGCGTTGACCAATTCTTCCGATGCACTCTCTTTGGTCAAGTACCCGCTCGCGCCTGCTTTAAGCGTCCGCACAGCATACTGGTCTTCGGGATACATACTCAGGACGAGCACAGGCAGCTGCGGAAATTGATGTTTGATTTCTTTGAGCGTATTCAGACCGCTCCCGCCCGGCATACTCAAGTCCATGATGAGTGCGTCCCATGTGTCTTGCTTGAGGCGTTCAAACAATTCGTCGGTATCGCTGGCTTCGCCAAACGTTGCCTTGCGGAATTCGTTTGCCAGAATTAGGCGCAAGCCCTGCCGGACAACGGTATGGTCATCTGCAATCAATATCTTCATTGTGATACCTCAATGTGATTTTTGCGTGCCCGACGGCATTCAGCTGTTCGGATGTAAAAAGTTGTTTTGATTTCCCTTTCCCCCAATGCGAGCGACATGTGCCCGGTTCTTTTAACGTATCCATTGTTTTTATGCATCAAGCTGTTGATTCTCTGCCCTTGTCTTGTCAAGGTATTGATTGAGGACAACGACCACTTGGTCAAATTCGTTTGACTTGTCCAAGAAAAAGTCCGCACCAGCTTCCATGTACTTTTTGCGATACTGCGGGTAGGCAAAGTTTGTGAGCACAATGACAAGCGGTGGTTTGCCCGCAATTTTACAGGCTTGCAAGACCTGAAAGCCGTTCCCCACGCGCAATCGAATATCGAGAATGACGGCATCCGGCTTTTGCTCTCGAATTTGTTGAATCGCGTCTTCTGCCGTGTCACTAAATCCGGACACTTTGACTTGTTTGAGTGTGTTCAAGGTCCGAATTAGACGCTCGCGTAACAGCGAAGAATCTTCAACCACAAATATAGTCATAACGCCAAGTTTCCCCCAAAAACAATCGCGTCAAGGGGCAAGTCGCTCCGCGTCTCGGCTGACTTGCCTCTCTCGTATAGAACGAACCTTTTTCCGGTGCTCACTATACACGAGCAGCGGACATTTAGCAGTAGGCAAGGTTCTGACACAAACCACCGATTTTGTCTGACACGCCGTCGGTGTTTATCCTACATGATTTTCTGTGTCGGTGTAAGACAAACGCGTACAGCGGACTGCCTTTCCACTGACATCAAGTTCAGTCCTTCTCCGATGTTCCATCTTTGGCGTTTTTGTTATCCTGTTCGTGTGTGAACGGCAAGCGAAACTTGCCGAATCCAATGGAGGTACAAAATGGACGATATTTTGCAAGGCAACTGGAAACAACTCAAAGGACAGGTCAAAGAATGGTGGGGCGACCTTACCGACGATGACCTGACCAAGATTGACGGCAAACGCGACAAGTTGGTCGGAGCACTGCAAGAACGTTACGGTTATACCAAAGAACGCGCCGACCAAGAAGTGACACGTCGGTTGGACGAATATCAACGCAGCACCCAAAATTATCCGACTCGCATGTAATGAATGGCACGAAACATTGGACCGCAGGAGGACAAGGCGGTCCGCAAGACACGCGGGGCGAGCGAGGTTCGCCCCGCGTTCAGCAAGACCCGGAAAGGAAAACAAACTATGGCACTCGATACCTTACATGATTTATTTGTGGACGAACTGAAAGATTTATACAGTGCGGAAACGCAGCTGACCAAAGCCCTGCCCAAAATGGCCGAAGGGGCAAATTCCGAAGAACTGGTCCACGCGTTTGAATCGCACTTGAATGAAACAAAAGAGCACGTCCAGCGACTCGAAGATATTTTCAGCGAACTGCAAGCTTCGCCACGCGGCAAGAAATGCGTGGGCATGGAAGGACTGATTGAAGAAGGCAAAGAGGTGCTCAAGGAAAAAGGACAAGACTGGGTCTTGGACGCCGCTTTGATTGGCGCAGCGCAACGCGTCGAACATTATGAAATGGCGGCATACGGCACCGCACGCGAGCACGCCGAAAAATTGGGTTTGTACAAAGCCGCACGGCTGCTCCAAACAACGCTGGATGAAGAAGGCGCGGCGGACAAAAAGTTGACCGCAATCGCCGAAAGTTCGGTGAACGCGCTCGCGGCATTATAGGTACGTGTCGGAAGGATGCACTAACCGGTCTTGCGCGTTATGCAGCATGACCAAAACACATCATGATTCATCGTCATTCAATTGAATGACGCCACAGGAGGAAAATACAATGGGTATTCTTGCATGGATTGTCGTCGGTTTGATTGCCGGTTGGCTCGCCGGAATGGTAATGAAAGGCGGCGGCTATGGCATCGTCGGTGACATCGTAATCGGGATTGTCGGTGGTTTGTTGGGCGGTTTTCTCGCCTCGGTCTTGTTCGGCGCCGATGCAGTGAATGGTATTAATATTGTGAGCATCATTACTGCGTTCGTCGGCTCGGTGATTCTTATCGCCCTCGTGCGCGCCCTTCCGGGTCGCTCACCTGTCTAAGCCGAACTACCAAGTCTCAAGGGGATGGAAAGTTTTCCATCCCCTTTTTTTGTTTCACCTGAAAATATTTTGTAGTGACGAATTCATTCGTCCGCCCGGGGAAACGATTGAGGCGATGTCGTTCATCGCACGTTACTACGCGCCACCCATTTTCGTTCGCTGCGGGTGAGCCAACGGCTCATAGACAACTCCCTTATCTCTCAAGCGCACATGCCGCATGGACTTGGCTTTACCACACGCCAAGTAAAACGGAAAATTTCGTGTCGCTTGTCCTTGATAGATGAGCGGCTCGACGTTTCGATTTTTCCCCGAAAACCTACATCGCTCTGCTGCAAGTCACAACGCGCGTCTCGCACAGCGGACGCGCGCCCTTCCAATTGCAGCCCTCGTTTTTTCGAGCGCATGATTAACTCAAGATGCGACAGGTTTATGCGGCGAACTCCACCGCCGAAACCTGTCGCGTCTGAAGGTATCGAGGCGAGACCGATTTCTCAAGAGTTCTGGGCAGACTTGGAAACAAGTCCCCGCGAGGGGCGCAATTTTCCGTACACGACAAACGCGCAGCCCAATCGCTGCGCGTTGCGTCTCATATTTGAATTGTAACGATGCGTTGGTTACGCCCGCATTGGTTACGCGAGCATACGCGGTTGCAGACCACGTAAGGCGCGATGCTGTAACGCCCGGATTGCATCCGGCGCCTTGTTCATCATCTTGGCAATTTCGCCGATGCTGTAACCTTCGAAATAGCGCAGTGTGACAACTTGGCGCTGCTCGTTTGTCAAATGCGCCAAAGAACCGCGAATTTGCGACAAGAGCGACGCGCGCTCCACCGATGCCAACGGATCATCGTCCGCTTCGTCATATTCGACCGCTTCGAGCGGCAAGTGCATTCGCCGCGTGCGATAATGGTCTACCAATTGATTGTGCGCAATGCGATAGAGCCACGTCGAAAACGGATAGCCCTGCCAGCGAAAGCGCCCAATCGCCTCCCACGCCTTGAGAAACACCAACGCGGTCAGGTCTTCGGCTTCGCTCTGCTGCATCGTTTTGAAATACAAATAATTGTAGATTTTGTCCGAGTACATTTCATACAGCGCGGCGAATGCACTCGGGTCATGACGCACCGCGCGTTCGACGAGACGTTTTTCGTTGAACCCCATATAATGCTCCTTGTACGATGCACGCGCGCTGCATTAGCGCGCGTGGGTTGCAAAATTCAATACGCGGTCGCGTGTCTCGGGTGCTTGCACGGTGCGTACTGCTTCGGTAAATGCCTGACGCGTTTTTTCTGGCAAGCCGCTTGCTTCCAATGCCCGCAGCGCGGCTTGACGCGTGTTGGGGTCCGCCAACGTTCGAACGGCGTCGCTCACTGTCTGAACAGCTTGTCCAGCAATTTCGTTTTGGCTCCATTGTGTGCGCACGCGTTTGCCGGCTTTCGAGTTGGCGAAATACCAAAAGCCAACCGCGAACGCAACGGGCAGGGCAAGACCGATTGCTTTTGCCAAGGGCGTTGCCCCGTTAATGCGCGCGCGCGTAACGTCGGAAATATTTTTGAGTGATTCGGCAACTGCCGCGCGTTTGGATGTGTGCAGTGCCACATCACCCAACGAGACAATGCCAACCACCGTGTCCTCCTCCACGATAGGCAAGCGTCGAATTTGGTGTTCGCCCATCGTCTTGGCAATTTGTTCCAGCGACCAATCCGGCGCGCCGGTCACCACATCCGTAGTCATGTATTTGCCAACCGGCGCATTCGTATCCGCGCCGTTGGTCAAAACATTGACCGTCAAATCGCGGTCCGTCACAATGCCCTTGAGTTTGCCTTCCTGAATGACGAGAATATCGCCAATGTCCAGGTCGCGCATCAATTTGGCTGCCTGCGAGACCGCTGCTTCAGGGTCCACCGACGCGACCGCGCGCGTCATGACATCATTTGCACGTAACATAGTATTGCTCCTTGTAGATTTTGAATTCGAGTTTCGGGGGGCGAAATCAATGCGCCAGCAGATTGAGGCAAAGCTGTGCGATGAAAAGCAGCACCAGCAGCGCCCATAGTCCGCCTTTGACGAGAATCAGTTTATGTTGCAAACGGTAAAGAGATGGATGGTTCAACATAATTTGCCTCCATTTGACGTGTACACCATACACGACACTGCCATTCGCTTGTATCAGCAAATGGCTTGATTCCTTGTCAGGGAATGCAGTGAGGCATCTGTCCGTCTTTGTCCTACAGACGATATATCCTTTTGCTGATAGCCGATTCGCCTGTGCGCGCTATAATCAGACACTGACAGCACAAGCTGTACACACGCGAACTTGTTGCAACTATGAATTACACCCGTACCTCAACCGAACCTTTTGTATTGTCCGATAAAGAACTCGCGGATTTCGTTTTGGCGGAAATGGATACCGCCATTGTCATTTGCGACAAGCAAATGAACATTGCGCTCGCCAATCCTGCCGCGCTAGAGTTGTTCGGCGGCAATCCTGTGGGAATGCCGTTTGGCAATGCGTTTCCGCTGGTTCAGGATGGCGCAAGCGACACGTCGGAACCGCCTACTCTATTTTCGCTCGCCCCCGTCTTGCGCGGAGAAACCCTGAACGGCATGTACGCCTTGCAAAGAAACGGACAACCCAAACGCATCGTCCTCGTTCACAGCGCGCCCTATCGCGGACCCCAATCCGATATTTTGTGTTGCATTGTTTCGCTGACAGATGTCACGGCGAGCGCGATTGCAAAACAGCGCCGCACCACCGAATTCCAAATTGCAAACATTTTGGCGCAGACGAGTTCTTTGCGCCAAGCTGCGCCGCTTGTCTTGCAGCATTTGTGTCAGGGATTGGGTTGGGACTTGGCAGCTTTGTGGCAAGTGGACGAAATGAACGGGCGGCTGCATCCGGTGAGCATCTGGCATGCGGCGGACGAACGACTGGCAGATTTTGCCGCGTCCACGCGCACAACGACTCTGGCAAAAGGCGAGGGACTCCCCGGGCGCGTGTGGGAGCAACGCGACTTGCTATGGCTGGAAGATGTGCAGACGGAAAGCAATTTTCCGCGCGCGCCCATTGCGCGACACGCGGGGTTACGCACCGCGTTTGCGCTCCCACTTTTGTCCGGCGGGCAAGTCGCAGGGGTTGTCGAAGTCTTTACACGCCAAGTGCTCGCGCGTGACGCAGAGATTGTCGAGCTCGCACGCGTGATTGGCACGCAGCTCGGCTTTTTTCTTTTGCGGCAGGCGTCACTCCAAGACCTTTCGCGCCTCGCCGCGCTGGTGCATGATTCCGACGACGCTATTCTCGCCAAAGATTTGAACGGCATCATTCTCGATTGGAATCCGGCGGCGGAACGCCTGTATGGCTATACACGCGCTGAAATTATCGGCAAGTCGGTCACCCTTCTCTTTCCGCCCGAACTGACCAGTCAATCCGAAATGATTATGAGTCTCATTTCGCGCGGGGAAAGTGTCGAGCATCTTGATACTACGCGCGTGCGGAAAGATGGCACGCGGCTCGATGTTTCGGTGACCGTTTCGCCTTTGCGAAACGAAAGCGGAGAAATCATCGGTGCATCCACCATCGCGCGCGATATTCAAGGACGGAAAATTCAGGAACGCAATCAAAACATCCTGCTGCGCCTGACCGATAAATTCAGCAGCTCACTTGATTTTGAAACGACGCTTCGCACCGTCTGCCAAATTGCCGTACCCGAACTGGCGGACTGGTGCGCGGTGCATATTTTGATGCCTGACCATACCGTTCGGCGAGTGGCGTTCAACCATCGTGACCCGGAGCAAGTACAGCGCGTCATGGCGCGCGCCGAGCGGTACGAGCTCGACGAAAATGCCAAACATCTCGTGTCGTATGTAATTCGCACGGGCATCACCGAAATTTACAATGAGGTCCCCGCATCGGTGTTGGCAGAAGCGGCGCGCGATGCGGCGCATCAGGAAACCCTCCAAGCGCTGGGACTGCACGCGTATCTCTGTATTCCCCTTCAGGCGCGCGGACACATGCTCGGCGCCATCACCTTTGCCATGTCCAACAGCGGACGCAAGTTTGCGCCGGGAGATACAGAATTGGCGCAAGAGGTGGTGCGCCGCGCGGGACTCGCCGCCGATAACGCACTGCTCTATCGCGATTCGCAAGCCGCCCAAGCGCGCCTGCAATTGATTGCCGAAGCGAGCAATGAACTCATCACTTCGTTGGATATGCAAACGCGCATGGAGCACCTGGTGAAATTGCTCGTGCCGCGTTTCGCCGATTGGTGCGCCATCAATTTGTTGAACGACAATGGCGCCATTGAACTTGCCGCCCTCGCGCACACAGACCCTGCCACCTTGCCCATCCTTCAAGAATGGATTGCCAACCATCCGCTGCTCCCCAATGCGCCCAACGGTACACCGCACGTGATTCGCACCGGCGAGCCGGAATGGGTCCCCAATGTGAAACAACAAGACGCGGACTCGGTGCGCGCCGCGTATCACGCGCGTTTGAATGTGCATTCGTACATGATTGTCCCGCTCCTCGCGCGCGGGCGTGTGCTGGGCGCCATCAGTTTTGTCAATTCCGAATCGTCGCGCGAATTTACGCGGCAGGACTTGGTCGGCGCGGAAGAAATCGCGCGGCGCGCGGCAGTGGCATTGGACAATGCGGTGCTCTTTCAAACCGAACAGCTCGCGCGACATCAAGCCGAAGAAAACGAGCGCCGCGTGCGCGCGCTGCAAAATGTGTCCCAAGCGCTCGCGCCGGTCCTCACCAGCGAACAGCTGGCGCGCATTATTTTGCGCGAAGGACTGTCTGCGCTGGACGCGCAAGGCGGCGTGTTGGCGCAGCTGGACCGCGACGCACAGATGGTGGAAATATTGAGCTGGTCCGGCTATCCCGATGAACGCATTCTCCCGTGGCGCCGCTTTCCCATTGAAGCCATCACACCGCTTTCGGAAGCCATGCGCGGCACACTGGTCACACTCGAATCGAGCGCCATCGCCCAAGAACGTTATCCCGATTTGCATTTCGGCGAACAAGCATACAACGCGTGGATGCTGGTCCCGTTGGGAACCCAAAATCGCATCCTCGGCGGAATGCTTTTTGCATTCGAAAAAGAACGTACCTTTACGGAACAAGAACGGACGTTTGCGCTCGCGCTCGCGCAGCAAGGCGCGCAAGCATTGGAACGCACACAACTCTATCAAGCCGAACAGGCGGCACGCGCCGAAGCGGAACAAAGCGCCGCGCGCGTGTCCGCACTGCAACGCGTCACCGCCGCGCTGGCGGCAACGTTGACGCGCGACCAGGTGGAACAAGTCATTATCGAAAATGGAATGCAAGCGCTCGACGCGCAGGGGAGTCTGCTGGCACAGCTGCGACCCGATGGTCAAACGATAGAAATCGTGCGCGCCGTTGGCTATCCGCTCGAACGCGTGGAACGCATCATCTCGGTAGATGAAAATATGCCGCTCGCGGATGCCATTCGCAACGGCGAATTGGTTGCGTTGGAATCGGATGAGGAATCGGACGCGCGGTATCCCGGACGCGCCAAGTCGTCCACGTTTCGCGCGCGGCTGGTCGTGCCTCTGGAATTCAAAGGACGCATTTTGGGCGCGCTGGCGCTCTCTTTTGCAAAACCCCGCGAATTCAGCATCGCCGACCGCGCGTTCGCGTTCGCGTTCGCGCAGCAGTGCGCGCAAGCGCTGGAGCGCGCGCGTTTGTACGAAGCGGAATTGGCAGCGCGCCAAGCCGCCGAGCGCGCCGCCACGCGCAGCAGTTGGCTCACCGAAGCCAGCCGCGTGCTTGCCAGCTCGCTCGATTACGAGACCACGCTCAAAGAGCTCGCGCAGCTGGTCGTTTCGGAATTCGCGGACTGGTGCACTATTGATATGGCTGTGGGCGACGGCACTGCCGAACAATTGGTGCTCGCGCATCGCGACCCGGAAAAATTAAAATGGGCAAAAGACTATCTGGAAGAAATCAGTCAGTACTTTACGCCCGATTGGAACGCGTCGACCGGTCTGCCCAACGTACTGCGAACGGGCAAAGCCGAAATCTATTACGACATTCCGGATGCGCTGCTGCAACAAGTGGCAAAGAATGAGGTGCAGCTCGGCATTTTGCGCAGCATCGGTTACAGCTCGGTGATGATTGTGCCGCTCCGTTTACAGGACAAGACCATCGGCGCCATCACGATGGTCAACACGGACTCGCGCAAACATTTTACGGATGAGGACTTGGAGTTTGCCGAATTGTTTGTCGGACGCGCCGCCGTCGCCGTTGAGAACGCGCGCCTGTACGCCGAGACACAGCGCCTCAACTCGGAGCTGGAACAACGTGTTGAAGCGCGCACTCGGGAGCTGAGTCAGGCGTACAAAGACCTCACCAAAGAAGTGGTCGAACGGAGCCGCGCCGAAGAGATGACGCGCGCGCTGCTCCGCATTAGCAACAAACTCAATTCCACGTTAGATGTGGAAAACGCGCTCGACGTTTTGATTCAAGAAGCGATTCGGATGGTGGACGGCAGTAGTGGTTTTGCGGGCTTGCATATCGCCAACAAAATGAAGATGTTGAAATATCACGCCAACGGAAAAAGTGTTCCCCTCGAATACGAATGGGACGCGGGCAAAGGTCTGCCGGGCTGGGTCTTGGAGCACGGCGCGCCGTACGTGACGAATGATGCACCCAACGACCCGGTGTTGCGGCATGAATTGCCCTTTAATCAGGGAATCAGCAGCGCTATCTGCACACCGATTTTTGACGCGCAGCAGCAAGTGATTGCGTTTCTTGCCGTGCAGGATAAACGCAGTCAAAAACCGTTCACGGATGCAGACATTGATTTTCTAACCGCGCTCTCGCCGGTGGCTTCGATTGCGATTCAGAACGCGCAGGCGTACCGCAAAATTTCCGATGCCGAAAGCGCCGTGCAGACTTCGTACGCGCAGCTGCGCGCGCTCGCCGCGCGTTTGCAAAGCGTGCGCGAAGAAGAACGCAAAGATATCGCGCGCGAATTGCATGATGAATTGGGACAGGTACTCACCGCGCTCAAGATGGACCTCGCCGCGTTGCTGGAAGGTCTGCCCAAACGCAACAAGCGCGTCCGCGAACGCGCCGAAGCGATGATGCAGCAAATTGACTCGACCATCAAAACCGTGCGCCGCATGTCGAGCCAACTGCGCCCCGGCATGTTGGACGACCTCGGCTTGGGACCCTCGATTGAATGGTACGCCCAAGAATTTCAAACGCGCACCAACATTGCCGTACAAGTCAATGTCCCCGAAGAATTTGAGTTGGAACACGGACTCGCGACCGCGCTGTTTCGAATTTTCCAAGAGACCCTGACCAACGTCGCGCGGCACGCGAACGCGACACGCGTCCAAGCCAAGTTGGAAGCGCGCCAAGATATGGTCATTCTTGAAATCCAAGACAATGGGCAGGGGTTTGATATGGAACAGGTGCGCGGCAAACGCTCGCTCGGTTTGTTGGGAATGCGTGAACGCGCCGAGATGGTTGCGGGCACACTGACGATTGACAGCGCGCCGGGCAAAGGCACGTTTGTCGTCGTAAGCGTTCCCCTCAACCCCAAGCACACCGCGCGCCCAACGCAAGACACAGCCATTCCAGACAGCTTGCCAGAGTGAAGGAACTATGCTCAATGTCATCGTGATTGAACCGGAACCCAAGCTCGCTCCAATTCTGGCGCACGCACCACAAATCCACCTTGCGCGCGCCGCTGCCGATATTCACACCCTTGACGCAAACGCGTTGCCGTGTGAACTTGTCCTCATCAGCGCACAATTCCCGCGCGCTCAAGTCACACAATGGATTGAACAGCTCGCGCCCGCGCGCCGCGTCGTCATTGTGTCCGATTCGGAAACGCGGGCGGACTTGGTCAGTTTTTTCGAAGCCGGCGCGGTGGGTTATGTCCCGCAGGACGCCGATGTGTCGGAAATTGTTTCTATGCTTACCGCCATCCATCAAGGCAAAACGCCGCTCCCGCCAGAAATCGGAACGGCGTTGGTGAAACGAATGCACGAATTGTTAGCGTTGGAAAAAACACATGGCGACGAACCGCGCCTGCTCGACGCAAACGGGCTGGAAACGTTGACGCCCCGCGAGCGCGAAATCTTGGCATTGATTCGCAACGGGGCATCCAATCAATTGATTGCGAACGAGCTCACCATTGAGGTCGGCACGGTCAAGAATCACGTCCACAAAATTTTGAAAAAACTAAACGTCTCGCGCCGCGAGGAAGCGGCATTGTATTGGGACATACAAAAAACCCCGCCTACTTGAGACGGGGCTGGATAATGGGGTTGGCGGTGCGTGGAGCGCTGGGATGCCGCACCTTCCACGCGCCATAATAGTGCTTGAGAACAAATGTGGTAACAATCAAACTGAAAATGAAAAACTCGGCAACGAAACACGCCACTGCGCCGGTGATGGAATCAAATCCCTGCATCTCGCACCTCTCGCCTCTCAAGCTCCCACGTTTTCGACATAGCCGCTGTCCTGCCCGTTCTCTTGCAACAAGTGCTTGAGTTTTTCCTTGCCCAAACGCATTCGCGTATGCACAGTGCCGAGCGGCAGCGCCAGCCGTTTGGCAATTTCGCGGCGGCTAAATCCTTCCAGATACGCCATCTGTAAAAGCTGTTGTTGGGCAGGGGGCAATTGGTCGAGCGCCGCGCGCACTTGCATCTGGTCCAATTCGCCCAGTAGTTCGCCTTCGGTATCGCGCAAACGTCCTGGAATATCGTTGTATGCTTTGCGTTCCGCGTTGCCGCGCGAGCGGGTGCGGCGCAATTCGTCAATCGCCAAATTGTGCACCACGCGATGAAACCACCCGCCAAAGCTGCCGCGCACGGCTTGGAATTTTTCCGCGTGATTCCAAATTTTCAAAAAGGCGTCCACGACAATATCTTCGGCGGTCTGATAATCAACGCCGACGCGCTGCGCGGTGCGGATACCGCGTTCGACATAGCGTTTGAATAACAGTTCCAACGCCCATTCTTGGCGCGCGCCGATTTGTTGCATCAAGTGCGCGTCCGAATCGTTGAGACTCTGGCGGGGTTGGACATAGAATTGAGATGAAATGTTCATACGAGTTCGATGGGGACAGAGTTCAAGCGAGCCCGAGCGCAAAATAAACGGCGGCATCCTGCCTCGACTTGACGTTCAATTTGTCGAGAATGTTATGCACGTGATTTTTCGCCGTTCCCAGTTGAATGGTCAGCTGCTGCGCGATTTCTCGATTGCCGTACCCTTGCGCGATCAACCGCAAAATTTCGCGTTCCCGCGCGGTAAGATTTTTTTCCGACGCCGGAGAGGCGAGGGCATTCCCACTGCGCTGTTTATGCGCCAAAGCGGTTACACGTTTCAAAACCACAGGAAACACGTCGGCGTTGAGGGCGACTTGACGGCGGGCGGCGAGACGCACCGCGCGCACCAAATCCGCCGACGAATCTTGTTCGCGGATACAGCCCGTCGCGCCCGCTTCCAGAAAACGCAATATCACCGCTTCCACATTGGGCAACCCCACGACGAGCGCAGCGGGACCGTGCGGTCCGCGCCGAAGTGCCTGAATCAATCCCAGCGCATCTTGAATTTCATGACTGACAACTACAACATCACAGGTATCGCGATAATGCAGCGCAAGCGACTGTTCCTCCACACAACCGACGACCTGCAAATCGGGTTGGTTGGCGAATGCCGCTTGCAGTAAATCACTCATCAAGCGAACCGAAGTTACAATCAATATCCGAATCATGTTCCTCTCCGTGCAACCAGTCATACTATACGGTTGCGCGCAGAGATTCCCTATCGGTGTGTTTCCGATTCCAATGTAAGATTTGACGCTTGACTTGTGTCGGTGTTTGGACTACGCGCGCTTTCGCGTTCGCGCAGCATTTCAAATTCCCTTTGCAGTTTTTCCAATTCGTCGTCGGACATGTCCTCCAAATCCACCATCGTCGTACGCGCCTCTTGTACCGCGCGCAGCAGTTCGTCCAGCTTGAGTTGAATCGCTCTCGAATCGCGGTTCTGGGTGTTTTGAATCATAAAGACGACGAGAAAGGTCACAATCGTCGTACCGGTATTAATGACCAATTGCCACGTGTCAGAAAAACCAAAAAAGGGTCCGCTCACCGCCCAAACAATCACCACCAGCGCGGCGACGATAAATGCAATGGGCGTGCCAATCAAAGCCGAAGTGGATTGTGCGACCTTGCGAAAGAGCTCATTCATAGTATTTGAAAAAAGAACAGCGCTCCGCGCGGAGCGCTGCTCTCGTTTATCCTCTGCCGATTCGGGCTATCCGGCGCTTGAAGTAAGGAACCACCGATAGCTCATTGGATTGGGCTGTTGGGGATTCGGATTTTGCGGCTGCTCGGGCGCCGGTTGCTGCGGTGGATTATTCGCGGGAGGCGGATTGACATTAATGTCAATGCTCTTGGGAAATAAGGAACCGCCTGCTCCGGTAAAGTACAACAGCCCGACAATAACAATCAGCGCGAGGACGACGATGGCAACAATTGCCACGCCGCTGCCACCACTGCCGCTTGTAACCACTGTGGTTTTTTCCGTCATGTCGCTCCTTTCCCTCCGCGTGAACACGGATGGAATTTCTCTGGTACCTAATTTCATGGATGCGCAATACGCGTGTACCGCCAACGCGCGGTACTGGTTGACGCATCTTGTCGCATTATAAAAAGTGTGCCTGCAATGTCCATCTATCGAGGCACACGAACGGGGTATAGCTCGAGATGCATTCGCCCCGCAAGATATATCCGGATACAGGTCTCGCGTCTATATCCTGATGGATTCACAAACGCGCGCCCGCTGTTTATATTCTTTTTATGGTGAAAACACGCGGCAGCACAGGGCGCGAAAACATCTGGATTGGCGGTTCGCCGCGTTTTTTGCGCGATATTTGCGAATATGTTTTTAAAAAAACGTTCGGAAATGTCGCGGTCGCTCAGGTCGTCAGTCCCGATTTGCCTACGCTCGAGCTGCCCGAACACGTCGGCTGGTTGGTGTGGTTTCTCAATAGTACTGCTCATCCGCCGCTGGCATGGCGCAAACCGAAACAGTTCTCTCACGCGAACGTGGCGCTCATTCATTCTGACGGCAACGCGTTGGTGTATTGGGCAGACGGTGGCGAAACCACGCGCCACGATATTTCACTCCAAGAATTGGTCGCACTCGTACACATGCGTCGCGCGAAAACAGTCCGAGCCGCACCTGCTGCTCATTAACACGGAATGCCCGCTCCCGCAGAGACAGGCATTCGCACCATTATCAAAAACATTTCTTTTCATACGGAGCAACTATGATTCCTATTGGCAACGAATCTCGCCGCGTGCAGTTTCCACTCGCAACGTATCTCATCATTGTGTTGAACATCATTATGTTTGTGTTGGAACTGGTGAACGGCGACAACTTTACTTTGCAATATGCGCTCATCCCCGCGAATGTTTCACGCGGAGAGGCGCTTGTAACCGTCTTGACCTCCATGTTCCTTCACGCCGGTTTCCTGCATATCGCGAGCAATATGATTTATCTGTGGGTGTTCGGACCCGCGCTCGAAGATGTCATGGGCTCGATTCCTTTTGGCATCTTTTATCTCTTGTGCGGCATCGCCGCGACGGTGCTCCAAGTCCTCGTCAACATCAATTCGCAAGTGCCTAATCTCGGCGCGAGCGGCGCCATCGCCGGAGTTCTGGGCGGCTATATTCTCTTGTTTCCGCGCGACAGCATTCGCGCGGTCAGTTTTGTAGGCGGGAGCATCCTCTCTAATCGCATCAGCGCGTTAGTGCTGATTGGCTTTTGGTTTGTGTTGCAGCTGGTCAGCGGTTTTACGTCTCTGGGCGACATCACACAAGGCGGGGTCGCCTACTTTGCGCACATTGGCGGTTTTGTCGCGGGCGTGGCGCTCGTAAAATTCTTTGCGCGGCGTCCGCCGAACAATGTCGCGGAACTGATGTAATCCGACCATTGAAAAAAAACGCGGCGCCCTAATTGGGACGCCGCGTTTTTTTTAGCCGCCGAAACTTCCGCCGCTGCGTACGTTCGGGTCATCATGGCGCGGACGTTCGCCGCCGAGTGCCGGTCCGCGACTAGCAGTCGGGAAATTGCCAAAGCCGCCACTGTCGCCAAAGCTTCCGCCACTGCTCACCTTTGGGTCATCATAGCGCGGGAATTCATTGCCGCGATTCATGTACGGTGCCGAAGAACCTCCGCCGCGCCGCATCATCGAAGCAAACGCGTACAGCGCAAACAAAATCAATGCGCCGAAACAAATCAGAGAAAACAAACTGTCCATCATATCCTCCGAAACAGAATCGAGCGTCCTGCTCGCGCAGCGTACGCGTGAGCGAGACGTTGTACTGTATTTGAACTTAGCTCACCGTGAACTGTGTTTGCGGTCCGGGATTCCCGTTGACAAAAATTTGCACCGAATAATTTCCCGGCGTTAACCCCACATTGTCCGGTGAAATGTGAAACTCGATATACGTGCTTGCATAATCGTGGTCCGCCACAATCTCATTCGTATCTTCGAACGGGCTGCCCTCGCGACTCCACCGCGCAAACAAACTGGTGCCCGATGGAATTGTGCCTTGCGTCACCGCATAAATCACGCGGTCGCTCGCGCGAAATTGATTTGTCGTTTCGACAGGAACATTTCCTTCGCCTACGCTACGCGCCATCACAATCGGACCCAACTGCGCGTTGCCGTTTTGTGCGGCATTGATTGGCACACCGGGCATCTCTGTTGGCGCGACGACCACCGGCGCGGTCGGGTTGCCTTGCAGCAAGTTGCCGCCTGTGGCGACCAGCGCACAGACCGCGCAGACCAGAATGCCGCCAATCAGCAGCACCCATTTCAGGTTTCCTCCAAAATTCGGTAAATTCATTTTTCATTTCTCCTTCCGGTTCATCACTCAGCGCGCAAACTTGAGTTGGCGCGCGGCAAAAAGATTCGCAATCAAAAATGTCACCAGCGTCACGCCGCCCAACAGCAGCCATATCCACAACGCAGGCATTACTCCGCGCAGCATTACATCTTGCAGAGCGAGAATTCCGGGTGTAATCGGCATCGCATACCCGAGCGCGCGCACGGGCAGCCAGAAATTTTCCAGCGGCAGGAAAAAGCCGCTAAAAAAAATCGAGAGCAGGAGCATCAACATCGAGAGCTGCACTGCCTGCGTATCCGATTTGCTGACGGTCGAAATCAGAAAACCAATTCCCAACGACGCAATCACAAGCAGCGCGAGCACTCCGACAAACGCGCCGGTATCCCCGCGAAAGGGCACTTGCATCCACGACATTGCCAGCGCGAGCACGCCGCCCAGAATTCCGATAAACAAAACATAGGCGAGATATTTTCCGAGCAGCACTTGGCGCGAGGAAACCGGCGCCACGTCAAACAATTCCACCGCTCCGAGAAGCCGTTCGCGCACGAGCGACAACGCGCCGAGCGTTACCGCGATGTGCTGCAAAATCAACGCGAGCACCGCCGGAGCATAAAACGTTGCCAGCGTGAGCACCTGTCCTTGCGCGTTTTCGTACGTCGGCATGAGCGGCGAAACGAGCACCGTCGCAGGTGTTTCGCTAAAATTTTTCAGCAGCGTTTCAAATTGCGCGACGCGGTCGCGCACCGCTTGCAAACGCGCCTGCTCTTGGGCGAACGTGTGCGCGGTGATGGACGCGTCGAGCGCGTCGAGGTCATTGCCCAGCGCGGTCAATTCCGTTTGCGTTTGCGCGGGGTCCGCGCCGTTCGACGCAACCTGCGCGGCGAGCAGAGGACTCGCGACCATCACATTCACCAACGCGCGCAAGCGTTGAATCGAATCGCGGCTGTGTGTGAGCTCGGCGTCACTACTGTTTGCCGAGAGCGCATCCAATTCCTGGCGCACCTCTCCCACCCATGCTTGATTCGCGCGCGCGTTTTGCTGCACTTGTGTCGCGGTTTGAACGAGCAGCGCCTTGTTCATTTCATTGACCTGCGCATATCCCAACGACTGAATCCACGCCTCATTCAACGGGTTAATTTCCGCGTACAAAAATTTTACGGGTGCGGCTTGACCGCTTGCGAGCCGCGTCTGCACATCGGCGGGAATAATTTCCACCACGTCAGCTTGACGCGCCTGCAACAATGCCTTTGCCGCATTTTCGTCATGGGTCACTTGTACCACGTTGTAGGTCAAACTTGCCGCGTACTGAATCGCACTCACATCCATTTGCTGCGCGAGCGCTTTGGGAATCACCAACACGGCGCGCAAACGCGGCGTCGCTTGATAACCCAAACCAAACAGCAGCAAAATCAAAAACGGTCCCAGAATCAACGCCAACATCAAACGCGGCTGGCGGCGCACTTCGTTCAATTCTTTGGTGAAAAATGCCAGGAGGCGAATAAATCCTTTAAACATCAGCGTCATCCTGTCGCATCAGATTTACAAATACGTCGTCAAAGGGTGGTTCGTACCGGTCAATGCTCTGCACCTGAATTCCCGAATTGCCGTTCAAACAGGTGACCAGCAGCGGCAATGTTTTCGCCGCGTCGTCGGTGTACACCGTCAATGTGCCGGGCTCGCGATAGGAACGCTGTACTTGATTTACTTCGGGCTGCGCGTCGAGACGGCGCAACGCTTCGCGTTCATGTGCCGCGTCCACCACCAGCCGAATCAATTCACCGCCCAACGCTTTGCGGCGGAGATTATCCGGCGTATCCAGTTCAATCAAGCGTCCGTCGCGCATCACGCCCACGTAATCGCAGTACGCTGCTTCGCCCACGTACTGCGTGGTGACAAACAACGTACGTCCCTGTTCGCGCAGCACACGAAAATTTTCCCAAAATTTGGAACGCAGCACCGGGTCAATTCCCGCAGTCGGTTCATCCGCAAAAATCAACGCGGGGGCATTGACCAGCGCCGCCGCCACCGCAAGCCGCCTCTGCATTCCACCCGAAAGTTGCCTGCCAACTTTGTGTTTGTGTTCGCGCAGTTCCACAAAATCGAGCAGTTCATTCAAACGTTTGCTGCGTCCGAACAAAGGCATTCCGTACAGCGACGCGACAAAGTTCAAATTTTCCCACACGCTCAAATTTGGATACAAGACAAACTGCTGCGGCATATAGCCGATTTTCTCGCGCGTGGGCGTGGAAAATTTTCGAGGCGTCTGCCCGAACACGCGCACGCTGCCTTCTGTCGGTTTGTACAAACCGGTGAGCAATCGGACTGTCGTCGTCTTGCCGCAGCCGCTCGGTCCGATGAGACCGAAAATCGTTCCGGGCGGTACGGACATGGTGAGTGGATAGAGACCGACCTCTTTGCCAAAGTGAACGCTGGCATTTTGTACGTCAATGACCATTTGTTCCGGCGCATTCAAGGGAATCTCGGAGGCAGCAGAACGCGTCAGCGTTTGAGTTGAAACGGAATTGCTCTGATTCATTTTTGTTCCCAAACTGTTTTGGTTTGATGTGTGCTCACGCGGTCAAAACGCATCAAGAGACGCGCGGCGCTTTCGACGCGGCGAATGAGAAAACTTTTTTCAACCCGCCAAATAAAAACATGCCCAGCGCGCCACGAATCAATTCCAGCGGTTTGAACGGACCGCGCGCGCGAAAGGTGTGGTGCGGCAGCGCGAGATAGAGCGGCGGCGGCGGGCTCGGTTCCACATGCCGGGCTTGAGCTTGCGGCACAGTTAAAGGCGCGCGCGTGCCCTGCTCGACGCGCGCGGCGTCAGAGAGCTTGACCGCGTCACTGTCGGGACGAATGCCCGCGCCGAATTCGGCAGCATATACTTGGGTAATCTCGGCGCCCAAGAACAAAATTTGCGCGGCGTAGTACACCCATACCAGCAAAACTACTACCGAACCCGCCGCGCCAAACGGTGTCGCCACACTGCTGTTGCCGAGATACAGTCCGAGCAAATATTTTCCAAGCGTAAACAACAACGCCGTAATCAACGCGCCCACCCATACATCACGCCACGCGACTTGGGCGTCCGGTAAAAATTTAAACAACAGCGCAAACAACAGCGTCACCGTGCCGACCGAAATCACAATGTCAAGGACCTGCGCCACAAACACCCATTGTTGAAAATAACTGCGGACGGAGGTGTTCAACGCCGCCAAACTTGCACTGACCACCAACGAAACCAAAAGCAAAAAGCCGATTCCCAAAATCATGCTGAACGACATGACGCGTTCGCGTACCGTCACAAACAATCCCCGGTCCGGTTTTGGCGCAACATTCCAAATGGTGTTGAGCGAATCTTTGAGTTCACCAACAACTCCCGTCGCGCCCAGCAAAATAGTCACCAGCCCAAGGACTGCCGCGAGCAAATTGGTGTTCAGCTGCCGCGCGTTATCCAACAACGAATTAATCAACTGCGCGCCTTCCGGTCCGACCAGCGCGCCAAGTTCGGACACAATTTGCTGTTGTGCCACATCCGCGCCGAGAATCAATCCCATGACGGCGATAATGACCACCAACAGCGGCGCAAGCGAAAAAAGCGTATAGTACGAAAGCGACGCGGCGAGGCGCGTCACTTTATCCTGATTCCATTCTTGAAACACGCGTTTGAAAAATTCAATCCAGTGCCCCATATCCAAACCCTTTCCTTGATTTCCGGAATGTTGCAGAGCGACATGACGTTTCCGCGTGTTAACACGCGAACGCGTGCCGCAGCGCAGCAACAGGCAAAATGTATCGGAAAAGAACCGCATCGCCAATCGGTTCGATTCTGATTGGCGTGTCCGCGTTTGGACTACAGGAAAAGTGGGGGCAAAAAAAACACGCGCGCACAGTGGGAGGAGAAGCACTGTACGCGCGTGCGAGGAGGAGAAAGTTTGAAAAAAGTTAATCTAGATTTTTTTTCGCCAGAGCAAACGGCGATACGTCAAGAGATGCGCAACAACCGCAAATCTACGCGAACGCGCAAACAGGGAGGAGGACTGATTGCGCCGGAATCGCAAGCGACTCACTATTCGCGTAGATTTGCGGTCCTTATGGTTCGAGGTAAAGAGTGTGCTCCTGCGCCGCGAGACGCTGGATTTGCAGCACGTCACGAATTTGCCGCCGTGCGCGATTGCGCGCCGCGCGCACCGCGCTCAACGGCACATTGGTTATCGTCGCAATGTCATCGGCGCTCAAGCCCAGCACATCGCCCAAGACGCAAATGATGCGCTCGTCCGGCGTCAGTACCGCCAGACCGATTTCCACCGGCGACTGTGCGTTCGACGCGCGTCCGGGCGAGCCGCCGCGCGCCGCGCGTCGGCACTGCTGCGCCAAAATCTTGAGGAGCCAAATCTTGAACGACTGCCCTTGCCAGCGGCGAATTTGTTGATACGCCAGATGAAATGCCTCCTGCGTCAACCTTTCCGCCGCGTCCGCATCGTCCAAGACGTGAAAGGCAAACCGATAGGCGATTTCCTGATGCGCCCGCACAAGTTGATTAAACGCGGAAATATCACCGCGCTGTGCGGCGGTGACAAGGTCTAGCTCTCTGGCAGAAAAACTGGTGGGACGCGGCGGCGGCGACAACCAAAGCATGTCGCCATTGTAGGCGAATGGCCTGTGCTTGGCATCGTAGAAATTACGTATCCGATTACGTATTAGCGCTCCACGAGCCCGTTTTCTACGGCAAAACGAGTCGCGGCGGCGCGCGAATTGACGCCGAGTTTGTTGTAAATGGACTGGAGATGCGTGCTGACGGTGCGGGGGCTGACGACGAGTTTTGCCGCGACCTGCGCGTCGCTCAAACCCGTCGCGACGAGTTCAAGCACTTCGAGTTCGCGCGGGGAAAGTCCGGTTGCCTGAATGACCGCTTGGACGCCCGAACCCGGCGTCTGAAGCGCGGTCCGAAACGTGCGCGCAAAGTGCTCGTCGCCGAGTTCGTCGAGAATCCACGCGGAGAACATTTCATTGAACGGCGCCAACCCATTGGCGGCAGAAACGACGAGCGCGTGTTTGTCCAATTGGGCGAGAACGCGTTCCGAACGCGCCACCAAATTTTCCAATTGGGCACGCGGAAAATTGGCATCGCGTTCATTCAACAGCGCCAGCGCGGCGAGCACCACGCGTTCGCGCTCGTCACAGTGACGCCAATATTCGCCAAAGTGGGGCAGCGCTTCGGCGCGAAATTTTTCGGTCCAATATTCATGGCGCGCTTGCGCGTTCAGGCGCGAGCTGTACGCGTCGAACAAAAAATGACACGCGGTTTGCAAGAAAAAGGGATGCGTGCCCGCAATCCGCAGCACGTTTTCCATTTCGGTCGCGGTGAAATGCAGTTCGCTTTCGCTCAAGGCGTTCTCAATCAACGCGCGCGCGTCGTCCGGCGTCAAGAGGCGCACACTGATATTGGCAAAGATGTTGAAAAATGGCGACGAACGAATTTCGTGCGAATGGGTGAGTTCAATCAGTTCGCGGCGGCTGGAGGTGATGAGGGCGAGGCGGTGATGAATGGCGAGCGAACGGAGTCCATAAAAAAAATCGGGTGAAAAATTTTGATTGCGCGTGACGTTTTCAAATTCGTCGAGCAGCAGCACCACATGTTTGCTGTGCCCATCCAAACCGTCAAACACTTCGGCGAGCGTGAAATTGTCCAACGCGTCGGGCGCGCGCAGCGCGTCGCGCACGGGTTCGGCATCGCGTTCCGAAAGGTGCGGCAGCATTTGACGCAAGAGATACTGCCACAAACGCGTGGGCGTCGTCGTCGCATCGAGCAGCGCCAAATCGGCATAGACGAAAATAAAGGCATCGGGCGCGAGACCGTGCGCGCGCCGCACGTTCGCATCGGCGATATAGTACAGCAGTGACGTTTTGCCGATGCGTCGTTCGCCGACGATGGAGCTCGATTCAAATTCCACATTTCGCAGACGCGAAAAAATTTGTTCCACTTGACGCTCGCGCCCCACAAAGCGCGCCGCTTCGGAAATCGGATTGCCGTAGGTAAAGGGATTAACAATCATGGAAACACATCCGCGCCGTATTCTTCGCCAAAGGTAATTTGGCGTTTGGGCATCAACGTGCCCCCCACATCTTCCAACAACCACAGTCCGCCATTTGCGCCGCCCGCGACGCAGACATTATTTTTTCCGCAGACGGGACGCACAAACGGCGTATTTGCATCAGGCGTGATAAAGGTAACGCTCGTGCTGCCCGTTTCCAATTCCACACTCGCCAACGCCATCGCCTGCAAGGTGGATTGGTCGGTGATGTTGAAATACAAACGCGTGCCGTCACTGCTCCATTTCGGCTGGCGCGCAAACACGCCGCCCAACACTTCGGGAAACGGCATTTGTTTCGAGTTGATAATTTTTCCGTCCGCGTTCAATTCGCCGACCCAAATGCGCCACACATCTTGTTCTTGCAGCATGTACGCAATGTGTTTGCCATCCGGCGAAAGCGTGGGACGGCGCGCGGTGAAACCGAGCGGACGCAAATCGGTGCCATCCGGGTTGATGGAAAACAAATCGCCGTTGCCGGTGCGCGAACCGCACGCAAAATAAATTCGGTCGTCGTGTCCCCAGAATGGGTCAATCGCGAGCGGGCACTTGGTCTCCAGCGGCACGGTGTCGCCCGTTTCGGCGTCGAAAATCGTGAGATTGTATTCTTTGTTGTCGCAGGTTCCCGTGCTCGCGACAAAATGCGCGCCATCGGGCGACCAAGTGGGCTCTTCATTGTTCGCGGCGGGTTTAAAGAGATGAATTTTCATATCGTCCAAACTCATCATGCCGACCGTCGAACAGCCGGGCGTGCCGCGCGTGAAAACAACTTTGACGCCCTTTTCAAAATCCACCGTCGGTTGCGGCGAAACCGTAACCGCTGCGTTTGCGACAACTTGCGTCGGCGTGGGTGGAATTTTGGTCGCAGTCGGACGCGGACGCGTGCGCGTGCGCGTGGGTTCTGCTGCCACGCGCGTCGGCGTAACAGTTGGCGCGGCGGCAAAATATTGTGGCGCAAACAAAAACGCGGCGAGCGTGACAAACAGCGCGACGGCGATGCTCGCCCACCACCAGGCATTCGCAGACGAACGACGCGCGGGCGCGTTTTTCAATGTCGGATATTCGGGCATGGAAAAACGCGGCGGCAGCGCCGGCGCCATGGCGGGACGCGGCGCACTTGTCCATTTCTTGATCGCCTCCGCCAATTCGTCGCGCACCCATTCCACACGTTCGTATTTGTTAATCCACAAACGCTTCAAATCTACCGTAAAGCGATAGGGGTCGGTGCCAATCAAGATATCGCGCGCGAGCAGTGATTTGTATGCCTGCCCCGCGTCTTCGGGCGGCAAGACAATGTCGTGCTGTTTGAGTACGCGCGCAATGTCCTCTGCGCTGACTCCGCTCTTGCCGTTGGATTGACGCATCGCCGCCGCCGCGCCCGCGAGAATGGCTTTTTCTGCCGGTGACGATTCTTCCCACGTGTGTTTCAAAACCGCCAGCCCGCGTTCCACCGCTTCGTCAATCACGGCGTCCACGTCGGAAACTTGAATCGCTTCCGCTTGCGCATTTGGTGGCAAACCGCGTGCCAGCGCTTGCCAGCGCGCAAACAAACTGTGACACAAGAGCTGCGTGTAATAGGGGTGCGCGCCCGTGATTTGCAAAATGCGCTCTTGCGCGGCGGGCTCGACCGTGTATAAATTTTGCACGGGCTGGGTTATCAATTTCAACGCCG
Organism: Chloroflexota bacterium; assembly: GCA_029778615.1. Classification (GTDB taxonomy): domain Bacteria; phylum Chloroflexota; class Anaerolineae; order UBA4142; family SHND01; genus SHND01. The sequence continues at coordinate 54,296 of JAKOPZ010000008.1, forward strand.
CGCCGCGTTCGAGGAACGAAATCTTTTTGTACAGCCCAACGCTGAACAAAAACGCATACTCTTTGGTCATGCCTTCCAAACCATCGCCGAGCGCAAACAAAAAATTCAAGCGCGGAAAATGCTGCATCAAGTAACGCAAGTATTCAAACACTTCGGGTTCGAGTTTGCCCGCTTGCACTTGCTCTTGCAAACGAATCGCTTCGTCGAGCATCAACAACAAATGTCTGTCGCCCAACGCGTTCCAGACTTGATTCAAAAAAACATTTTCAAATTGACTGCGCGGGCTGGATTGAAACGCGCTGCGAGGGGGGGGTGAAATTTCGATGCGGTGGTCACGCCGCAGCGTGCGCGCAATCGAGTTTGCCATTTCCCACAAAAAGCCGTCGAGTCCTTCGAGCGCGAGTCCGTGCAAATCGAGCAGCACGCACACATAGCGCGCGCCGAGATGCCGACTCATTTGATACAGCGCGGACGTTTTGCCCGTGCGCCGCTGCCCATACAAAATGATGACGTTATCGCGATGTTTTCCAATCAACGCTTGTTGGACGAACGCGAACACATCCGCGCGCCCAAAAAACATTTCGGCGCTGGTGACGGGATTGCCAGCAATATACGGATTTACAAATTCGCGCATGACGCGGGGATTATATACTGAGAGGGAAATTCGAGTTAGGACAGAGAGAATAAAGATTTGTTACGCGGAATCGGCGAGCCACTGCGGCAATCCAGTTTCAATCGCCGCGACAAATTCCTGCGCGTGTCCAAACCAGTACGCCGCATCGTCGCGCGTAAAGTGTACCTGATGCTCGTAATCAGCTTTGATACGCGCCTCGTGAATCGGATGAAATAATCCTTTGAACTTCTCGTCCACCAAACTGGTTTTGAAAAAGTGTTTGCCAAACAGCATCTCAACGCCGTCGTACGATTTGGCGACGAGACCCTTTGTCGCAAGCGCTGCTTCGGCAGCGTGGAGCACGGCATAAAACGAGCGCGAGATTGCACCGTCGTAACCCTCGCCATCAAGCAAGAGCTGTGCCTGTCTCAGCGCGTCTTTAGCTTTGACAAGTAATTCGCCAGAAACGAGCGAGCGATTGATTTCGTGTTCGGACATTGGCGCTCCTTCCAAGAGAATTCCGCGATGGGCAACATTGTAAAGTAACGAGCTGCGCCCTAAATTTTCCTCTGCCTCTGCCGCGCGATAGAGAAAGAGATGGACGCGCGGGCGTACATCGTACAAATCAATTACCAACTCTTTTAACGCCTGTTCTTGCTCCGGCGTCACATCGTC
>JAKOPZ010000095.1 GCA_029778615.1 Chloroflexota bacterium
ATAGAGTGCCGATGTCTATACGCTTTGTGTTCGCGTGACTGCCACGCATTTGTTTAATGATGCACCAGAACGCATTCGAAAATCCTTCCTACCGACGAACGTTGTTGTGTCGCGCGCCCGGATGCTGTAGCTTCCGAATCACAAAAAGATTTTCGGATGCGTTCTATTTTGCTGAGTGTACTATTGCACCAAAGCGTTGCGGTGTCAGCGGTATTTTGTCATCGTTCTCGCGGGACAAAGGTAATTGCGGGGTACCACTGCACTTTTTTTATTTTTTGGAAACCCTGCGCTACAATCACTATGGTCAAATTTATCCATTCGGGGCAAACAAACTTATGGCAGCCAAATATCGAACCAAATACAAAGAATTTTTGCAGCGGCTGAAGGAAGCGCAAGCCAACGACGTCACGCTGATTGTCATCCAAAAACCGGAAGAGCTGGGTGATACGTACGAAGAAATGGTAGAGAGTTTGAATCGGCTTGCGGCGCTGGACTTGAATCTCGCAATCTTGCCGCCCGAGTCGCGCAAATAGCATGAGCACACTCGCCAGCATCAAACAAATTTATCTCTATCCCGTCAAATCTATGCGCGGCGTCGCGGTGAACGAGGCACATCTGACATTGAACGGATTCGTCGGCGACCGGCGCTATGCGTTTGTGCAAAAAGAAATCGCGGGCAGTGACGGCTTTCCGTGGATGACCGGGCGCGAAAAACCAAGAATGCTTTTGTACGCGCCGCGTTTTGCAAACACGCCAACGCCCGAAGATTGGGATGTGCCGATTGTGGTGCAAACGCCGGAGGGTGGAGCACTGGAGATTGGGGACGGGAGACTCAAGCAGGAAATTGAGGAATTGTACGGACATCCTCTCTTTTTGCTCAAAACAAAACGCGGCAATTTTGATTCGCAGCACGTTTCGCTTTTTTCCACGCACACGCTCGCGCAGCTGGAAGCGGAAAGTGAATCACAGATTGACCATCGTCAATTTCGCGCGAATTTGTACATCGAACCTGTGGATATGGCTCCGTTCGTCGAAGATTCTTGGGTGGGACGCGTGTTGAAAATCGGAGCGAGTGCGCGGGTCGGCGTGACGAAAAAAGATTCGCGCTGCATGATGATTAATCTCGACCCGGATACCGCCAAACAAAATCCTGCGGTGTTGCGAACGGTGGCGCGGCATCACGACGAATGCGCGGGGATTTATGCGAATGTGGTGGCGACGGGGATTGTGCGCGTGGGAGATAAGATTGAATTCGCTTGAAAAAATCGCGCCGAGTTGAATTGGGGTAGAAACGAATTGGGGTAGAAACGGAACCTGGTTCCGTTTCTACCCCCAATTTTTTTTATACAATCACTGCTTGACTGGTCCTCAACCGTTCCCCGTACTGTTTCTCGTAATACTCGCGATAATCGCCGCTTTTAATTTTTTGCCACCACCACGCGTTATTTTCGTACCAGCGAATTGTTTCCGTCAACGCTTGTTCAAACGAATGACGCGGGTGCCAGCCGAGCGCGCGCATTTTTTCAATGGACAAAGAATAACGACGGTCGTGTCCCGAACGGTCTTGCACGCGGCGCACGAGGTCGGGCGATTTATCGAGCGTGTCCAAAATGATTTTCACAACCTCTACATTATGGCGCTCGTTTTCGCCGCCCACATTGTACACCTCGCCGATTTTGCCTTGATGCAAAACAACGTCCACTGCTTCACAGTGGTCGGTCACATACAACCAATCGCGAATTTGTTTGCCGTCGCCGTACAAGGGGAGAGGTTCGTTTTCCAACGCGTTGGTGATGAATAACGGCACCACTTTTTCGGGATACTGGTATGGACCCACCGTGTTGGACGCGCGCGTAATCGTCGTGGGAACATGATGTGTCACGTGATAGGCGTTGACCATCAAATCGCCGCTCGCCTTTGCCGCTGCGTAGGGCGAACGCGGAATCAGCGGGTCATTTTCCGTCGCGGGTTTGTCCACCCAGCCGTACACTTCATCGGTGCTGATTTGATGATAGCGTTCGAGCCCAAATTCCTTTGCTGCTTCGAGCAAGACGAACGTGCCAAACACATTCGTTCGCAAAAACGCGTCGGCGTCGAGAATGGAGCGGTCTACGTGCGTTTCCGCCGCAAAGTTGACGATGGTGTCAATGTGATGCGCGCGCAGCGCGTCGCGTACATCGTCCGCATCGCAAATATCGCCCTGCACAAACGCATAGCGCGGGTCATTTTCTACATCGCGCAAATTGTCGAGATTGCCCGCATACGTCAATTTGTCCAAGACGGTGACGGTATAGTTCGCGTGATGCTCTAACATGTAGCGGACAAAATTCGAGCCGATAAAGCCCGCGCCGCCGGTGACGAGAAGGTTTTTCATTTCGGGTTCAGTACTCGCTTGAACAAATTTTCGCGTTTCGCCGCGCACATGTGCAGACGTGAAACGCGCGCCTGCCCTTAGGACATGAGCTTGCCGCGCTGTGCGGTCGCGTCTGTGCGCAGGTCAACAATATCTTCGGCGGTGAGCTGGTACGTTTCTCGCTCGCCGGTGCGTTCGCCCAACAGGATGATTCCTTGCAGAATGAAACTGTCGGCGGTTTCCAGAACGCGCGCTTCGCCGAGATGATGCCGGTCCATATACCGACCTATCACGCGCAAAATTTCGGAATAACTCATTTCGCGACCATCAATTTGTGGACGGTTCATCGGACACCTCGCTCTCAACGCCCGAACAGCCCGCGCTTGTCGGCTGTCGGCTTGCTGCTTTCGACCATGTGTTTCAATTCTTCGATGCCCAACACAAACGTTTCCTGATTGCGGCGAAAGCCCGCGCTGCCCGCGTAAATCACCGAGCCACTAATGATGATGCCGTCTTCAAACTCCATGACGCAAACGTTTTGCAGATTCTTGGAGGCGATGAATTTTCCAATGCTTGCAAAAACATGTTGATACTGCAAATCGCCGATACCCTGATTTGCCATGGTTTCCTCCTTGCCCGTCAAGCCGCGCCGGGTGCTGCGGTGACCGTGCGCGGCGTCTACAAACCGACCTGTGAAAAATCGCCCAACATCAGCCGCACGGTTTTCGTCGGACCTTCGGCGCGGTGAATTTGCACATTCCGCCCGATTAACGAATCTGCTACGCGCGTAGGCAAATCTTCAAGGCGGCTGTTTTCCAAAACGATACTGTGCTCAATTTCGCAATGTCGTACAAGGCAATCTTTGTGAATCGAAGTGTACGGTCCCACGAACGCGTTTTCCACAACCGTCCGCTGACCAATAATCGCCGGTCCGCGAATTTTGGAATTTTTCACACACGCGCCCGCTTCCAACACGACGCGTCCTTCCAAAACGGAATTTTCCACGATACCATCATGTCGCGGTGGTATAACATCCAGGACGAGGCGATTCGCTTCCAACATATCGCCGATGCGTCCCGTGTCCACCCACGCGTCGGTGAGTTTGTGCGCCCGCACATTCAAACCTTTGTCCACCAAATATTGAATCGTATCCGTGATTTCCAATTCGCCGCGCGCGGACGGTTGAATGTTGTTCACCGCGTCGAACACGGACGGACCGAACATATAAATCCCAATCACCGCGTACGGCGAAATAAACTGTTTCGGTTTCTCGACCACTTTTTCAACGCGCCCTTCACCGTTCAATACCGCGACGCCCATCGAACTCGGGTCGCGCATTTCGTACAAAATAATTTGCGCGTCCATTGCCTGCGCGCGAAACGCGTTCACCTGAGCCACGATGCCGCCGCGAATGAAATTGTCGCCGAGAAATAAAATGAACGGGTCGCCGCCGAGAAAGTCTTGGGCAATTTTGATGCCGTGCGCGATGCCGAGCGGCTGGGGCTGCATAATGTACGTAAACCGCGCGCCAAAATTGGAACCGTCGCCCACTTCTTGTTTCACCTGTTCGCCGGTTTCGGGTGAAATGACGATGCCGATTTCGGTGATGCCCGCCTCGGCCAAATCTTCGAGCGCATAAAATAAAACCGGTTTATTGGCGACAGGCACCAGCTGTTTCGCGCCCGTATACGTGAGTGGACGCAAGCGTGTGCCTTTGCCGCCGGACAAGACAAGTCCCTTCATGGAAATAGTCGTTAGTCAACAGTCAACAGTAAATAGTAATGCGCCTCTACGGTTGACTATCTGCATAGTAATACTGCGCGCCGCGTTCCGCTTGGACGTTGTTCAAGACGGCGCCGATGACACGCGCGTTGATTTTCTCGAGCTGCAATTGTGCCTTATGCGCGTTTTCGCGTTTGGTCTTGCCCGCACTGACGACGAGCAGCACGCCGTCCACTTTTTGCGACAGGACCGCCGCGTCGGTGACCGCGAGAACGGGCGGCGCATCAAACAACAGCATGTCCGCGTGTTCGAGCAGCGCGGTGAGAATTTCGCTCATCCGTTTGGAACCGAGAATTTCGGCGGGATTGGGTGGAAGTTGTCCGCTGGTCAAAACTTGAAGGTGCGGCACGGTCGTTTCTTGCAAAGGCGGGTTCGCCAAAATTTCATCCGCGCGCACCATGTCGGTCAAGCCCGCGTTATTTTTCAAACCAAAGATTTGATGCTGTGTCGGACGCCGCAAATCCGCGTCAACCAAAATGACGCGCTTGCCGCTCTGCGCGATGGTCACTGCCAAATTGGCAAGTGTCGTACTCTTGCCTTCTTCGGCTCCCGCCGATGTGACGAGCAGCGCGCGCAGTGATTTATCGAGATTGGAAAATTCCAAATTCGTGCGCAAGGTGCGATACGCTTCGGCGATGGGCGAGCGCGGATTGGAGATGGTGATAAGAGTGGGAGTCATGCGTGATGCGTTTAATGGAAAACGTCAAACGCGAAACGTCAACTTGGCGTCGGTGTGACGTTTGACGTCTCACGTTTGAGGGTCGGTTGTTGTTTCGGCGTCGCGTCTTTTGTGTTAATTGTTGGGATCGTCCCCAACACATTCAATTTCAATACGCGTTCAACGTCTTCGGGTTTGCGAATGTAACCAGATTGGACGTACTCGATGACAAAAATCGCAATCACGCCCGCGAGTGCGCCGAGAATTCCGCCGGCGATGACGTTGATGGTTGTCTTGGGCGCAAATTTTTCCGGCGGGGCAGCATTGTCGAGAATGGTGACGAGCAGTCGGTCATTCTGGTCCACTTGCAGATTGTCTTGTTGATGCAAAATCACAAAATCTTCTGCGAGGGTTTGCGCCATACTCTGCACTTTGTCAATGTTCGCATCTTTGACTGCAATGTCCAGGGTCGTATCCGCTTCGTTGGCGCTGACCTCGACGCCGCCCAAGAATTTTTCCGGCGGAATGTCCAACTGCAATTGGTCAATCACTTGCTGCGCGATGGTTTTCGTTTGCAATTGCTTGCCGTACTGCCGCAACGAATTTTTAATCGCAAGTCCCTGTCCATAATCCGAAGGACGCGACGCAGAAACCAGCAGCGTAATCGTGGAACGATAAATCGGCGTTTGGATGCGGCTGAACAACAGCGCGCCCAATGCGCCCACCATCGCCACCACAATCACAATCCAACCGCGCCGAATGAGGACGCGTCCGTATTCGCGTAAATCCATTTTCAACTCCTTCCAAGGAAGCGGCGTAATCTTAGCACAATTGAAACACGTGACAAGGTGAACGGGTGACAGGGTGAGAATGCTTTGTCACTTTCACCTTGTCACCCGTTCATTCCTTCATTTTCTGTCCGGAATCTCCCCCAGCACGCTCATTCCCATTTTTTCCACGTCGCCTGCGCCGCGCACGGAATCGTCCAGATAATCGAAAACAAAAATCAAAACGATACCTGCAAGAAACGCGAGCAGCGCGCGAATCGGAATGTCCAATCGCTCGCGCAAGCCGGGCGTTACTTGCGAGACATCCGGTCCGTCAATAATCGTGACGGACGCGCCTTGCGAACCGAGCTGCGAAAAATATTTCGCGTTTTGCGTTTCCAATGTTTGCGCCGCCGCGTCCGCGATTTGTTTCACCTGCGCGGGGTCATTCCACGTGAGCGTCATGGACATGATACGGCGTTGTTTTTCCACCGCGCCCGAAATGTTGTTTTTGGAAATTTGCAGCGCGGGATTGTTCAGCGTCGCATTCACATCGTTCGCAAAAAGTTGACTCTGTAAAATTTCGACAAAATCATCGCGGATGTATTCGGATGCTTGATACGCCGCGAGAATGGGGTCCGTGCCGGTCACATTCGGGTCGGCGTTAACGCCAATGGTAAAACGAATCGTCGCCACATACGTCGGCGGCGGAGTTTGAGACGTGAGAACAGAAACCAGAACGGTCAGTACGGTGAGAATAAAGGGGATGTACCACCGCGCACGGAGAATGCGCCAATATTCGCGAATGTCTGTCATGAGGAACTAGAAAATTAGAGATGAGTATATGCGCGAGTGGGGCGAAAGCAAAACGCGTGTTTGGCGTCGGGGCGAAGCATTTTCATTCGCGAAGGTGAGACGATTCGCGAATGCGGCTGAAAAATGCTTCGCCCCTACACTCATGCCAATATCCTCTGCTTGAGCGCGTCTTGAAATACGCGCGTATCAAATTTTTCCGCGTGCGCGCGAATTTGGTGCGGGTCAAAAGCGGACGCGCGGAAATTTTGCAGAGTGTCAATCAATGCTTCGGTCGTCGGCGCATGAAACAGAGTACCATTCATGCCTTCGACAATCGTGTCGAGCGCGCCGCCGCCGCCATAGGCAATGACGGGACGCCCTGCCGCGTTCGCTTCGAGCGGTGTAATGCCAAAATCTTCCTCACCGGGAAACACAAACGCGTTGCAGCGCGCCATCAAATCCAAACGCTCTTCATCCGACACGCGTCCGAGAAATTTGATATTCGATTGTGCGCGCGCTTGCAAACGCGCGCGGTCGCGTCCATCGCCCGCGATGACAAGCGGCAAGCCCGTTTGATTAAACGCTTCAATCGCCAGGTCAATGCGCTTGTACGGAATGAGCCGCGAGATAATCAAAAAATAATCGCCGAGGTCTTGCGGCGGTGCGAGGTGAAACGCGGTCACGTCCACCGGCGGATACACAATGCACGACGCGCGCCCATAACACGCCGCGATGCGATTTTGCACCTCGCGCGAAATCGCAATGAATTCATCCACGCGGGACGCGGCGCGCTTGTCCCACGCGCGCAGCTGTGAAACCAGCGCGGGCAAAAATTTGCGCGCCGTTCCGTTCACTGCCTCGTGCTGTACGTATTCGTCGTACTGCCACAGAAAACGCGCGGGCGTGAGACAATAGCAAATGTGCCGCGTGGGCGGCGTCTTGTGAATGCCGTGCGCGAACGCGCTTGTGATGGAAAGCACCACATCATAGGCGCTCAAGTCAAACGATTCAAACGCGTAGCGGTACAAGGGCAAAAACAATTGATGCCGCCGATACACAAAAGGCAGGCGGTCCATGAACGACACGCGAATATCCCACGCGCGATACGCGCGCGGCATGACGCGCGGGTCGTACATGGAAGTGTACACCGGCGCATCGGGAAACAGCGCGTGCGCGGCTTCCAGCACGCGTTCTGCGCCCCCATATTGATTTAGCCAACTGACAACAAAGGCGATTCTCAACGATGGAAAAAATTCGTCCGGCACGCACGCGTGCCGCACATGACGCTGCCGCATCCTGTATTACCCAAGTCGGTTGACCAATTCGGGGTCGCGTTGAACAGAACCGCGCCGCAATCTGCATAACAGGGCATCAATGCGTAAATCATTTAGCGTGACGCAGAATAGCACAGGCGAGGCAAAAGAGAAAAATAGCGGCGTTATTTTTGCAAAAAGGTGAGCGGGTCCAAAATGGGAATGGACGCGGCGCGCACGGCGAACGGATAATTGAGCAGCGCTTTGCCCAACAGCTCGTCTACGCGCAACATCACGTTGGGCAGTTCGCGCAATTCGACCAGCGGGACGCCGGCGGGCGCGCCGAGCTGCGCTTTGGTGGCGGGCTTGGCAGTTTCCAAATCTATAATCCGCGCTTCGTTCAAACCACTGACGCGTTCTTTTTGGCGTTTCGCCACTTCGGATGCTTGCCAAATGCGCGCGCTCAAAATTTGCGCGGTGGGAATGGCAAACACACGCGCGCGCGCGCGGACGAGCTCCACTTCCAAAAGTCCGACGAGGCGCGGCACATCGAGCGTAAAGGTAGTCCCGCGCCCGAGTTCGGAACGCATTTCGATTTGTCCGCCAACGCTGTTTAGTTTTTCCTGCACGACGCTCATGCCGATGCCGCGTCCGGCATTGGGCGTAATCGTGTGCGCCATAGAAAAATTCGGCAAAAGAATCAAACGCAAAGCGTCCTGCGCGTTCATACTGCGGCGCTGCTCGCGCGTGACGAGCCCTTGTGAATAGGCGGCTTGCAAAATTGCGCCGGCGTCCATGCCGCGTCCGTCGTCGGCAATGTGAATCAGAACGCGGTCGCCGCTGCGCTGCGCGCGCAAGGTTACCACTCCCGCTGCCTCTTTTTGCGCCCACGTTCGTTCGGCGGGTAATTCGATGCCGTGCGTGATGGCGTTGCGAAGCAGATGGAGCAGAGGTTCGTTCAATTCGTCGAGCATCGCATGACACAATTCCACATCGCCGCCTTGCGTGACGACGCGCAAGGTTTTGTTTTGCTGACGCGCGAGTTCGGTGAGCACGCGCGCATAGCGGTCAAACACGGGCGCCACGGGCGACATGTTCAGCTGCCACGTTAGGCGCCGCAATTCACGCACGAGTTCGCGTTGATTGCGAACGGCGAGTTCGGCATTGGGCGCGTTGGACTGGGAAGCGGCGTATTCCAACGCGTTGCTGCTGGCGGCGAGTTCGGCAATCAATTCCAACAACAAGTTCAAATCTTGCTGGCGGACATGCACATTCGCGGCGAGCGGCGAGGTGAGAATCTGCGCGCCCGCTTCGGGATGCGGATGCGTTTGCGCGGATTCGATAACGGCGTCGGTTTCGGCGCGGCGCAAACGCACGTTGATTTCTTCGGTTGCGTTGCGAAGCAGGCGCAAGGTCAAAGCGGTGGGGGTTTCATTCTGGCTCCGCATGCGCGCGAGCAAGTCTTCGAGCGAGTGTGAGGCGCGCGTCAAATCCCCATAACCCATCGTCGCGGACATTGCTTTGAGCGTATGCGCGGCGCGAAATGCCGCGTTCAATTCTTTACGGTCGGTCGGCGCGTCGGACAGAGCATCGAGGCTGGAATGAATGGCGGCAAGCTGTTGTTGTGCTTCAGAGAAATAGAGGGAACGATATTTTTCGAGGTCGGCAGACATTCAAAAGGGTGGAGGGACGAGCATCGAATAGCGAGTAACCAATCCTCAATGCTCAATGCTCGCGACTCGGCGCTTAGCGCGTTCTGCGGTCACGCGCCCAGTTCCCCCCCCCCTGCGATTTGAGATAACGCATGACTTCGGCGAGGAGGTCACTGACTTGGACATAATTGGTCAGCACGCGGCGTTCGTTGGTGACGAGCGCGGCGGATAACGTCATCAGCGGCACCGCGCGTGTTTCGCTGCGGCGTCCTTCGACGAGAATGTGATTGCGGGCAAGGTCATCGCTGCTGTAGAACGAATCGCGCAAGCTGCGAAAATGCTCGACAATGGTTTGGGCAAAGGTCTCTGCCGTTGCGGGCGAGAGGACGGCGATAAAATCATCGCCGCCGAGATGCGCGACGAACGCGCCTTGCGTGGGCAACGTCTCGACCAATAACGCGGAAAGGTCCAAGAGCACTTGGTCGCCCGCGCCGTGTCCGTACATTTGATTGTATGGGCGGAAATGGTCAATGTCGGCATAGACGATGGCGGTCGGTTGATTTTGCGCGAGGCGCGCGTTGATTTGGCGATGGAGGTACGGCGCGGCGGGCAGCTTGGTCAAGGGGTTGAATTGATAGCTGCGCCGCAGGAGCGCTTCGACGTTGGCAACCAATTCTTCGGCGTCAAACGATTTGCGAACAAAACCGTCCGCGCCGCCTTGCAAACTTTGAATTTCAATTTCGGTACTGCTGTCGCCGGTAAAAACGAGCACGGGAATGTGATGTGTGAACGGGTCGGCTTTGAGACGGCGCACCACGTCCAAGCCATCCACATCCGGCATGTACGCGTCGAGAATGACAAGGTCGGGGCTTTCGCTTGTGACCATATCGAGCGCGCGAATGCCATTTTCGGCTTGAACGGTGGAATAACCGCGCCGCGCCAAAATTTCGGCGGTGCGGTCACGATGCAAACGCACATCGTCTACAATCAAGATTTTTTCGCGAAGATGATTGCCGACTTTTTCCATATCCAAGAATGAACCCGCGTGGGCGAATTATATCATCCGCGCGGTAGGAGCGGCAAGGGGATTCTGGTACGTTATCAAACAGATGGGTTACAGAAAAAAACGCCGCCGTCAAAAAAACCTTCGAGGTTCCAAACCTCGAAGGTTTTCCATTTACTGCGGGTTCAAATTGTACGTCAGTGAAGTAATTTTCCAGCCATCGCTGCCTTTGGTGAACGACCACACATTACACGCGTCGCAGTTGGTGACACCAATTTTCACACTGTTGGTCGCCGTCGCATTGTTCCCGTTCAAGGTGACCTGAATGTTGGAATGTTCGCAGAAGGTGGGATTGGAGGGAAATACCAGATTGACATAGTAATCGCGCAGGGCTTCCCAATTTTTCCACGTAATATCGTCGCTGGTATTGTCTTTGCTATGGTTGGCGTCAATGATGGTGCCGTTCGTCGCCCACATGCTCTGCAAACGGTCCACGTCTTGCTGGACGACGGCTTCGCATTCGGCGTTGATGAGTTGGCGAATCGCTTCTTCATCCGTCGCGGGCACGGGTGTGGGAGTGCGATTAATTACGGTTCCCCCGCCGCCGGGGGGTGGTGGCGGCGGAGTTGGTGTTCCGCATCCTACGACCAACATGAGCCCGATACATACGGCGGCAAAAGATTTAGATAACGCTCGGACAGACATACTTTACTTTCTCCTTTTCGATGTTTGCAGTTGCAAGTTGTCTCGCGCAATGAATCGCGCCCAAATGGCGCGATGGGCTGCGAGGTCGCAAGGGCGCCCCCATCGGAGTGGCGCGCACAACGCGATGCTTGGCGAGAGGAATGATGTTCAGGACTTTCGCTCAAATTTCATTTCAAGCCGTCTTTGCGAGAAATCTCAGTGGTAAAGTGCGAGATTTCTCACTGCGTTCGAAATGACAAGCGCAAGTCCTAATGTTCTGTGTCAGCACTCAAGAGACAGCGGAACGGCGTCAAAGGTTCCGCGTCGTGTCGAGTTGGCGCGTCTCTCGGTTTGAAATCAATTGCCAGATGACACAAGAACGCCATCGCCGCCGCGCCGGCATTGACGCGTCATGCGGGATGGCAGAGAACGCATATGCAAACCATCGCCTTGTGTGCGGACGATTACATTGCGTTCAACGAAAGATTTTAGCACGGCTTGAATCTAGCGCAAAAACAGCGCACCGCAAACTCCCTCAGCATTTTTCGCAAATCAATTGCGCCGCGTGTTCCAAATCGTCGGTGACGTGCCAGATTTCCGTATCGCGCGCGGAAACCGTCTGCCACTCGCCGACGAGCGCGTGCTTGACCCATTCCAAAAGGGGCGTCCAAAATTCGCGTCCGATGAGAACAATCGGCACATCGCGGTCGGCTTTGCCGGTTTGAATTAACGTGCTGATGGTGAACAGCTCGTCGAGGGTGCCGAAACCGCCGGGGAAAAAAACATACGCGAGCGCGGAATAGTCGAGCATGAATTTGCGCGACATGAAATAGTGAAAGCCGATGCCTTGTTTGACGTACGGATTGAATTCTTGTTCGAGCGGCAGTTCGATATTCAAGCCGACGCTTTTGCCGTTTGCTTCGCTCGCGCCGCGATTGCCCGCTTCCATGATGCCGGGTCCGCCGCCGGTGACGATGGTGAATCCTTCTTGCGCGAGGCGGTATGCGAGGTCGCGCGCTTTTTGATAGTACGCGTTGTCTTCCGGGAGACGCGCGGAACCAAAGAATGTTACCGTGCGTTCGAGCTTGGAGAGAAATTCAAAGCCGTCCACAAACTCGGACATGATGCGAAAGACGCGCCAAGAGATGCCGCCATCCTGGTCGCCAAACGTCATTTGTTTTTGTTGAATGGCAGGCACATCCTCGCGCATTTTTCGGCGCGTTTTTTTCGCGCGCGGTTGCCGAATATCGCCAAAGGTCTCAAAGACGGGCAACGAGTCGGTGTTGGATTTGGGAATCCGCGCGCGGCGAATGGGGACACTCCCTGAAGGCGCGGGTTGGTCTGCCCTTTGTTGTTTGCGTTTTCGCGTTTCTGGTTTCATAGGTTTTCTTTATGCGAAAAGAAATCGCCGGAGCAAGTCCGGCGAAATTCTCGGAGCCAATTTATTTTAGCACAGGACGCTGGGGCGCGTGATTTAGTCCACCGTAAATTTCCACGCCTTGGATTTGGTGCAGCCATGCGTGTTGCACACGTGCACGAACCATTTGTAGGTTTTTCCTTGTGCGAGTGTTTTTGATTTGTATTTTGTTTTCGTCAGTCCTGTTTTGCTATCCGTTTTTTTCCCGGTCGCCGCGTCTTTGATGGTGACGTTGTAGGTGTCCACGCAAGTTGCGGCGTTCCATTTGAGCACAGGACGCGTTGTCGCAACGCTCGCATTCTCGGCGGGTGACGCGAGTACGGCTGCGTCCGGTTTACCGGCGCACGGGTTGGTTCGACTCGTCGTTACGGTGGCGCTTGCCGTTCGTGTCTGCGTGGGTGTGCGGGTTAAAGTGTTTGTGCGTGTCGGGGTCAATGTGCGCGTAGATGTTTTGTCCGGCGTGTTGGTCGGCGTGAGTGTGCGCGTACTGGTTGGTGTACGGGTATGCGTTGTGGTGTGCGTGGCGGTTGCAGTCAATGTGCGCGTCGGAGTGCTCGCCGCGTTTCCTGCAAGCACGAACAATGTGATGGAACTCGCGGGGTAGGTTGTCGTGAGCGCGTTCGCGGCAAGTGATTGGTCGGCTTGCGGTACAATCGCGTTCAAGTTCGCGCTAGAGTAGCGATACACGCGCATGGTGTTTGCACCGTTCCATCCGTTCAAGGTCAACGTCGCACTCGTGGCGCCGGTATTTTTATTAATGACCACAATCGTGAGCGCATTGTCCGACGCGCGGCGCGCGGCGTAGATGGATAGTTGCGCTTGATTGCTGCTCATCGCGGGCAAACTTGTATCGCCGAATTGTCCACCTGTGCCGTCATAGTTGCGATACATTCGAAACGCGAACGCGCCGGGCTGATTCCCTTGCGGCGGGTCCCATAATGTCGCGAGGTCAAGCTGTTCGCGTCCGAATATTCCCAACACGTCCGCTTGCGTGAGTGCGCCGTTGATGTGGTCGAGCGCGCCCCAATTGTATTCTGTGATAGCGAGTTTGGTGCCGGGATAATGTGCGTCGCGCCACGCGCGCATGCGCGGAAGCAAATACACCGGTTCGGCAATCCAACTTTCGTCCGTGTACGTCGTGTCCCACAATGAACGCGTCGAGCGCAAACGCAATGCCTGGGTTGCCGCGCTGCCCGCGCCGGAGAGAGAAACACCCGCGGCTTGCGGGTAATAGTGCAAGTCGAAATAATCAAGGATGCGGACGCCGTTCTGCTGTTCGTATACGCGCATTTGGTCGAGATACCATTCGACAAAGGGTTGCCCGCCATGTGCATTGCGGTCCTGCGGATGATTCCACCAATCGCCCCCCGGCGCCCAATCGAGCGCAGACCAAAAATACGCCGTCCAACCCCACAGCACGGGTCCGAGCGTTTTGGCAGTGGGGTCCGCTTGTTTGATTGCCGCCGCGTATTGATATGTGCGGTCGCGCATTTCGTCATAACTCGTCGGTGACGGATGAACATCGCGATGCGTGTCATCCCACAGCATCGGTTCGTTATCCAGATTGTAAAATTTGACGCCGCCGTTTGCCGTCGCACCGTATCGCGCGATGAGATGCGCAATCCAATCTTTCAAGAATTGCGGTCCAATTGCAGTGCTCGTATCAGTTGCTGCGTTGCCTGTAATTTCCGTTCCATCGGGGCGGATGCCGTTGCCGCAATCACTGCGCCAGGGGTCAGTTTGCTGCTGTGCCCCGTATTTGCTCACACTGAATCCGCACGCGTACGCGCGCGTTTTCGGCGTCCAACCAATCAGCGGCATGGTGAGAATGGTTTGGGTCCCTGTGCGGCGGTCTTGTTCGACAAATCTATCGGAGGTTGAGCCATTCGGCAGTGCGCTCGGATTTGGATTGTCTTCGGGGATATTTTCAAAGAACCAATCGGACGCATGGTTCGATGTGTCATTCTGCCAGTTGTAGCGCGTGGTCGCGTTTCCGCCCATGCGCCGCACGGGCAAATGCAATTCCGCCGCGAGATTTTCGTCCGCAAAATTCATTCCGTAAATATCCGGGCTGATGGGAAAACCTTCCGCGCGGGTGTCAACGCTCAGCGAAGGTCCGGCAGCAGTCGTCGGCGTTGGCAGGGTGCCCGCGACCAATTCAATATCGTCGAGATAAAAGGTGGGCTGTGCTGTATCACGGTTGCTTTGGAACGCGACATTGTTGAGTGTGCTTGACTGCATGTTGAGCGCGGTGAGAGGAATGGTGACCACACGCCATTGATTTGCCACCGGTCCGCCTGATAAAAAAGTGTTGAGGTCAACACTGTTCGACGGATATGTGGTGCCGGTGCCGGCTTGTACCGAGATGTCTTGTCCGCCCAACGTGCCGCCGTGAATGGCAAAACGTAGCGACGTGTAGCCAAAAGTATCCACGCCCGCACCCGGATTCACGAGCCACAAACCGACCCAGCCCGCATCGTACGTTACACGAATCGAATGCGTGCCACCATGCACCGGCGCTGTGTTGTTGAAATCGCGCTGTGCCCAACTCCAATCCTGATAGCCATTTTGCAGGGCGTCGTCATACAGGATATAGTTGTTCGCGGCGTTGAGCACGCGCGCAGGGTGGCTAAAGAGCAGGAGCAACGCGGCGCACAAAAGGATGACAGCGCTTGCTGTGCCAAAAAAACGCGCGGGTTGAAAATTATTTTTTGGCTTCATGGAACAGCTGCTTGGTTCGACGCATCGCGATTGGGAATTGGATTGGACGTGATGAATGGCGAAATCGGACGGGGAACATACTTGCTAACTCACGTTACGCAGGACTGTTATTTTGAGCCGTTTTTGCTAAAAATCTCGCGTTGGAAAACCGAGATTTCTCACAGAGTTTACCCCGAAGGATTGAGGGGTTCGAAATGACATACGTAACAAGAGTTGCTAATTCTTTCGCGCCGATGGCAGATAAAATAAATAGGGCGTTAGTCCTGAATTTGGCGAGGCAGGGATTTTACCATCGTTGCGGGTCTGCAAAAAAAGAGCGATGACACAACCCCGTATGCCATCGCATTCTTTTATTCTTCAGGAAGCTTGCCTTTTTTCGTTTTTGCTTTCACTTGCCCGCGTTTCTCTTTCCCTTTCCCATTCCCGCGTTCTTCCTCATCCTCATCACGCGTATACTTGCTCACCGCGCCGCGCGCACGCCGCGCCTTTTCTTCCACATAGTACGTGTAATTGCCCAAGTACTCTGTCAATTTCCCGTCTGCCAATTCCACGATGCGCGTTGCTACGTTGTCGAGAAAATAACGGTCGTGTGAAATCATCAAGAGCGAGCCGTTGTAATCTTCGAGCGATTCTTCCAACACTTCGGCGGATTGAATATCGAGATGATTCGTCGGCTCGTCGAGCATCAAGAGGTTCGCGCTTTGCAGCATCAGTTTCGCCATTTGCACGCGCGCCTTTTCGCCGCCGGACAAATTGCGAATTTTTTTCTTGCTGTCCTCCGCGCGAAACAAAAAGCGTCCAAGCAAGCCAAACAGTTCGCGGTCGAGCATTGGTTTCACGCGGCGCACTTCTTCCGCAATCGTGTTGTCGAAATTTAAGGTTTCGTGTTCTTGCGAATAGTACGCGCGCGTCGTCGAAGGTCCGACATAAATTTCGCCGCGGTCGGGTTCCTCTTGTCCGAGAATGCAGCGAAACAAAACCGTTTTGCCCGCCCCATTCGGTCCGATGATGCCGACGCGTTCGCCAATCCACATTGTCAAATTCACATCTTTCAAGACATCGTTTTCGCCGCCGCGCGGGTCGGGGAAACTTTTCGCGAGATGTTGAATTTCCAATACTTTGTTCGAGCCGCGTTTTGCCGCGTTCAAATCCAGCCCAATGGCACGCCGTTCCATTCTGGGACGGTCAATTTTTTCCATCTTGTCCAAACGTTTTTGCATCGAACGCGCGCGGCGCACAAATTTTTCGTTTTGTCCTGACGCCCAACCCATCAAACGGCGAATCGAAAATTCGAGGCGTTGAATGTCGCGCTGTTGAATTTGAAACATTTGCTGTTGGCGCAACAGTTTCTGACGTTTCTCGAATTGATATTCGGAATAGTTGCCGACATAGAGCGTAATTTTTCCGTCCTCGAGTTCCGCGATTTCTTCCGCGACAATATCCAGCAAATAGCGGTCGTGCGAAACAATCACCACCGCGCCCGGATAATCGGCGATGAGTTTTTCCAAAAATTCTTTGCCGCGCAAATCGAGATGATTGTCCGGTTCGTCGAGCAATAATAGTTCGGGCTGTTCAATCAAAAGTTTTGCCAGCCCGACCAATTTTTTTTGTCCGCCCGATAATGCGGATAACGGCAGCGCGAAATCTTCATCCCCAAAACCCAAACCGCGCAACGTCGAGCGCACGCGGTTGTCAAAATTCAAGCCGCCTTTTTCTTCAAACTCGGCGACGACGCGCGCATGACGTTCCATCACGCGCGTCAATTTTTTTGCATCGCCATAAATTTGCGGGTCGCCCATTTGCGCTTCGAGCGATTGCATTTCATGTTCGAGCGCGGCGAGGGTAGGCGACGCGTCCAATGCTTCGTCGAGCAGTGTGCGTTCCAAGCCGAATTGAACTTCTTGCGGCAAGTACCCGACGCGCACCCCGCGCGTAATTTGCGCGAGACCTTGGCTCGTTTCCATTTCCCCCGCGAGCAATTTTAAAATGGACGACTTGCCCGCGCCGTTCGGACCGACGAGTCCGATGCGCGCGTCGTGATAAATCTCCCATGACAAGTCGTGGAAAATTTCTTGGGCGCCAAAATAGACAGTGGCTTTGGCGAGACGGGCGACGGTTCCTATAACCATAGAGATTGGAGACTAGAGATTGGAGATTGCAGATTGCAGATGGCTGATACCGCGAAACGAATTGCGATAGGCGAAACGCGCAGCGGCGCGAGAGTTTAACACCGAAAATTTTTTTCGCAAATAGAAAAACAGAAACGCGAGCTTGCAAAAAAAACCTTGACACGCGTAATTTTTTCTGCTATATTTTCTCTTGTAAGTGCTTACATGAAAGCACTTTTTTTCACAATCCCCACGTGTTATTCCTCTGCGCTCGCTAGGGCGCAAGTTCTCGCAACGGAGCGAAAGGATGGCGCATTCGACAGTTTATGATGTAGCCAACAAGGCAGGCGTAAGCATTGCCACTGTCTCGCGCGTCGTCAATTTCCCTGACAAAGTAAATCCCGAAACGCGGCACAAAGTTCTCAGCGTCATTGACCAACTCGGCTATGTTCCCAAAGCCGAAGCCGCCGCACGCGCGCGCAAAAGCGCCGGGCGTATTGGCGTGCTCGCGCCTTTTTTTACGTATCCTTCTTTTGTCCAACGTCTGCGCGGGGTGGCGAACGCGCTGACGACACTGCCGTATGAACTGACCATTTATAACGTTGACAGCACCGCGCGGCGCGACAGTTATGTGACTTCGCTTTCGCTCACGCGCCGCCTCGACGGTTTGATTCTCATGGCGCTTCCCTTTAATCAAGCCACTGTCGAACGGCTCGTCAATCACAGCATGGAAACGGTTTCGATTGAAGTCACGCATCCTTCCTTTAGCAGCATCGAAATTGACGACCACGCCGGTGGACGGATGGCAGCGGAATATTTGATTCAGAAAGGATATCGCCGTTTTGGTTTCATCGGCGATACCGATTTGCCCGAACACGCGTTTCCTACGAGCGATCGCCGTTTGGGCGGGTACCGCGCGGCAATTCATGAAGCGGGGCGCGCGTTGGAACCTTCCTACATTGCCCTCGCGGTCCAGAGCCTGCAAAATGCTAAAAACTGTATGGATCGGCTGCTCGATTTGCCCGAGCCCCCCGATGCCGTTTTTTGCGCCAGTGACACACAAGCATTGGGCGCGCTGAAAGCCGCGCGCGTGCGTGGGCTGCGTGTGCCGGACGATATAGCGATCATTGGCTTTGACGATGTAGATATTGCCGAGTACGTCGGTTTAACCACAATTCGTCAACATCTGGAAGAATCGGGGCGCCTCGCCGTTGAACTGTTACTCGCGCGGCTAGAGAACCGCTCGCGTCCCGTTCAACATGTGCGCCTGACACTCAAGGTCATCGAACGCGAAACAACTTGACATTCCCTAGATTCCCTTATCGCCTTTATAAAAAGGAATGAAAGGAAATACCACAACGAGCGAAAGGAGGTCCGGCAATCCACAAGAGAACACATTCTGATTTTCGTAGAAACAAACCGCGTAGGTAGACAGGAGGAGAAAGAATGTTCGGAAAAATTTCTGTACGATTCATTGTTATGGCGAGCGTAATTGCCGCGTTAGCAGTTTTCGTTGCCTGCGGACCGACAGCCACACCTGCACCGCAGCCGACCACCGCGCCCGCACCCACACAGGTGCCTGCGGCAACTCAAGCACCCGCGCCCACCCAAGCGCCCGCCTCAACTCAAGCGCCCGCTCCAACCCAAGCTGCTGCGCCAACTCAACCACCCGCCACCGGTGACAAGTCTGCGGGAGCGGATGCGGCGAGCGCAAAGGCAGCGGGATTGACCGCGCTTGCGGATGCGTATGATGGCAAGTTGAAAGGCAAAGTGGTGACGATGACCGGTCCGTTCACGGACGAAGATGCGGTCAAGTTTGCAAGCAATATCAAACCGTTTGAAGATGCCACCGGCATTGACATCCAATACGAAGGCAGCAAAGAATTCGAAGCCACCATCTCGGCGCGGTTGCAAGCGGGGGATGCGCCGGACGTGATTGACTTTCCGCAGCCGGGTCTG
>JAKOPZ010000096.1 GCA_029778615.1 Chloroflexota bacterium
CGAGTAGGGAACGTTCGCCGCAACGTTCCGAGACGAGTAGGGAACGTTCGCCGCAACGTTCCAAGATATGTGGTGGGGAACGAAGCGGCGTTCGTTCCGTACGAGATGGGCTGAGCAGAATACAAAACAGCAGCGTTGCGGCAACCTGTCCAAAAATGTTGGTGTGATTGCCCCACGAATAAATCCAGAACGCGACAGGATTGAATGCAACTAAAAACGCGACGAACAGCGCAAAAGTGGAACCGGAAATTGGAGAGTGGAGACTGGAGATTTTGCGCGCGGCGAAATAGATGCCAGCGATGGCGACGGCGTCGAAAATTGCGTTAGCAATCAACAACAGCGCTTCATCATCGGTTACCCAAGGCGCAAGCGGCGCGAGCGTTACGTACAAAGCCGGCGGATAGGGCACCACGCGCCGCGCGGCATCGGGCAATTCCGAAGTGAAAAATAAATTGCCGCGCGCGACAAATTCGAGGCGATGTGCGTGAAAGGTCAAATCGGACGAGCGAAATTGCGGATACCACGCGCCCCCCCATTTCAAGCCGATGCTCACCAACATAATCGCGCACAAGCCCGCGACGGCGCGCGCGTCCATGGCGATAGAGAAATGCGCCGCGAGACGCGGAATCAAAAGCATGAGCGCGAGCGCCAAGACCGCGAGCAAGAGCGCGAGATTCAAAAATTGAAAAGTAAACGTGGCAACGTATGGACGCGCGAGCGCGATACCGAGCGCGAGCAGCGCGATGAAAATTCCGAACGCGAGGCGGACCGGACGCGCATCCAGTCCAATGCCGCGCGCTGTTGCATATAACACCGCAAACGCGCCCGCCCAACTCAACACAATCGCGAGGGGCGGCACGATGGGGGTTTGCCCCAAATCGAGCCACGCGTCGTCATTGCCAATGAACGTGGCGCTGCGCGTCGGCGTCCAAACGATTTTGTCGAGCGCAATTCCCAAACGGCGCGTGTCGGGATTTTTCGCGTCCACTCTGTTCGGCACAAAGGTATCGCTCGAAATATCGAGTGTGGTGTTCCCGCTCCAAACATCGTTCGCGATATTCGCCGCGATTTCGTAATCATCCCAAATGCCTTCGGCTTGAAATTGGTCCAGCCGCGTGCCGTTCACATCCAACTGCACCTGCGCGAGCCGATTCGGGCGGTAACCGTTCAGCCGCATGTACAACGTCCACGGCGTCGCGAGCTGCTGTCCCATCAATTCCACGCGCGCTTGCCCTTGCGCCCAGCGATACGTTTGCGTGTGGTCGTCTTCGGCGTCAAAAAAACGCGCGAGAAAAAAATCATCGTGAGCGCTCCCCACATCAATCACCACGCGCGAGCGGACTTGGTACGCACACGCGAGGGCGACCAGCGTAAAGAGCGCGACGACGAACGCATCGCGAAGGATGAGGAGAGATTTGTTGCGGTGAGGTGACACGTGAGGGAGGAAAAGAGCAATGCGAATCGCGGTCAACGATTCCGCAGTTTTTCCAATGCCTTGAAGGGCGCAGTGAATTTATCGAGAGTCATTTCTTGCCACGTCGGAATCGCGCTGATGTGACCAATACCGTGCAGCCACAAATTGTATTGCAGCAAAAATAAATTGTTCCACACAATGAACGCGCCGAGCGCGACGAGAATCGTCGTTTGTGAAAGACGCGGGCGCACAAAATCCACAAACGCCGCGAGTCCCAGCGCGAAAAAGGGGATGAGCGAAATGAACCGTCGCGCGCCAAATGCTTCACCGCCCCACCAATCCGCGACGATACCGTTGGTGTACGTTTCCAAAACGAATATCAAAAACGCTGCCGCGCCGAGCGTTTTGTTTTTGCGATAGAGTGGAATAAAACCAATCACCGCGAATACAAATAACGGTGTCCACGTGAACAAGCCGCGTTTGGTCGAAAACAACACGTTAAACATTTCCGGCTGCCAAAAGCCGAGAAAGCCATAGCCCTGCGGAATGGTAAAGGGCGAACCATACAAAATGTTCCACGCAAGCATTTGCGGAAGAAACACCAAAATCGCGCCGAGCAAAAAAACGAGACCATTGACAAAGGACAAAGGACGAAAGAAAAAAAACAATGGTCGTTCGTCGTTCGTCGTTCGTCCTTTGTCCAACCATTCCATCAACGCGAGCAAAGCAATCAAACTATCTTGCCAGCGCACGAGCGCCATGAGTCCCGCGCTCAAGCCCCACACAAACCAGTCGCGCCGTGTACGTTCGTCGCGGTGACGCCACCACAAAAAAACAAACAGCGCGCTTGAAAACATCGAAAGCACATGCGAGGCGGACGGCGAAACGCCCATGTAGTACACCACATTCGTCGCCAGCCAAATTCCCAAAATCGAAACGAACGCGGCGAATTTGGAAAAGATGCCCGCGACCACGCGATACATCAAGACCATTCCCACAAAGCCATACGCGATGCTCAAAAACATGAGCGGGGCTTGATACCAGCTTGAAAACCCATCTCCCGCGCGTCCGAGCAGCGCAGCGAGTGCGTGCGTGAGTAGAAAAACCGGCGACCACAATATCGCAGGACCAATGGAAAAAAAATTACCTGCCATGCCCGTAGGAGTTTTGCGCGCCAACATTTCTGCTTTTTTAATCGGGTCGTCGCCGTTGTATTCCTGATACAGCGTATAGTCGTTGGTAAATTCCAAATCGCCGTCCAACACCGCCGAACGCAAATAGACAAAATAATAAATGCCGTCGCCAATGATGAGGCGCCCGTACGGTTTGGGTAAAACAAAAATGGATGCCCCATACGTGACGATAAAGACAATGAACAATCCGACAAACAGCGGCATCGGACGCGCAATCAATGCGTCCAGCCGCGCTTGAACATTTTGCAAAAAGGATAGAGGTCGGGTGGCAGCTTGCACGAAAGATGAAAATCATTCTGAACGGAGCGAAGAATCTCTAGCTTGAAAATCGAGATTTCTCGCTTCGCTCGAAATGACTTGGTAAAAAGTAGAATTCAAATTCTCCAGCACCTGCAAAAAATCTTGCGCGCCGCGTGCCCATGAATAATTTGCTGCCGCGCGGTGTTTGCCCGCCGCGCCCATTCGCGCGCGGCGCGCGGCATCATTCGCCAACGCGTACAACGCGTCGGAAATGGCTTGCGGCGTTGGTTCAACCAACAGCCCCGTTTCACCATCCGCCACAATTTCGCGCGGTCCGCCTTCATTTACCGCGACGACGGGCAGTCCCGCCGCGCTCGCTTCGAGCACGCTCAAGCCGAAGGATTCATTTTTACACGTGTGAACATAGAGGTCGCTGGCGGCATAGTACGCGGGGAGTTGCGCGTCGGGAACGAATCCGGTAAAGCGCACCGCCGCGTCAATTTCCAATTCGCGCGCAAGCGCGTACAAGGCGTCACCTTCCGGTCCCGCGCCGACGACGAGCGCAACCGCGTGCGGCACGCGTGTTTTCAATTCCACAAACGCGCGCAAAAACAAATCAATCCGTTTGCGCGGGTGCATAAAGTTGACGGTGAGGACGACGAATTGGTCAGCGAGCGCGTAGTGGTCGCGCACGCGTTGTACGTCTGCGGACGCGGGAGGACGGAAATCCGCGCCGTGCGTAATGACGCTCGCGTCGCGTCCGTACGCCGCGCGCAAACGCATTGCGCCAAAGTGACCGTTGGCGAGCAGGGCATCGGCGCGGCGCACCATCGCGCGGTCGAGAATTTTGTACGCGCCAAAGAACGGACGCGCGAGAATGCCCGCCGCGCCCAAACGCGCGGTCACCTGTGCGGTGTCATCATAGATAAATCGCGGGGGCTCGTAACAAAAATACAGTTTCGGCGCGCGGATTTTTCCGCGCAAGGAACTCCAGAAAAGCGCGGGCAAACTCGGCGGACCAAAAAACGTGACGGCGCGGGCGTCCGCGCCAATCCAACGCACGAGCCGCAGGGAATGGAAATATTCGAATGGCGCGTTGAGATAGTGGTTGTGGAAAAATTCGAGGCGGTCGCCGGTTTGGACAAGGCGGACGTGCGGCGCGAGGGCGGGCGCGCAGCTCGCATCAAAGTAATGCGTGAGCAGAGTAACGGGTGTGCCAAGACGGACGGTATAGTCGGCGAGACAAAGGATGAGACGTTCTGCGCCCGAAAGTTTTTTGAGACGCGGATAAACAAAATAAATCATGTCGGCTGCGTACAGCCGACATTATAACGCAACATCGCCGCCGCCCCTACGCCTCACGCACTGCGCACTTCAAACATGTATCCTTCTTCGCGAACGTTGTGAATATACCGCGAATGGCGCGCGGTATCTTGAATTTTTTTGCGGAGCAAAGAGATTTGAACCTTGATGGAACTGACGTCGCCGTAATAGGGTGGTTTCCAACCGGCATTCAGCAGAGTCTGCAAGGTGACAATGCGTCCTTCATGCTCCAACAAACACTCGAACAACCGCCATTGCAGAGGCGTGAGCGCAACTAGTTTGTTGTCAACCCACACGCGGCGGCGCGAGAGGTCCGCTTGCAGATGCGCGTCAAAACGGCGCAGTCCGTTGTGGCGGCGCGGTTCTGGGGGATGCAGGCGCGCTTGAATGGTGGCGAGAATTACATCTATCTTTGTGCCTTTGGGGATAAAATCTGCCGCGCCTTGTTCAAGACTGCGTATGCGATTCGCATCTTGGGACATTGCCGTCAAAAAAATGACCGGCGTATCTGTGACGACGCGCAAATGGTCCAACACTTGAAAGCCGTCCATGCCCGGCATACTAATATCCAACAAAATCAAATCAGGATGTTGGTCGAATGCCGCGCGCAGTCCTTCTTCGCCGCTGCGCGCGGTGCTCACCGCAAAATGTTCGTTCTCTAACGAGATGCTCAAAATGTCCGCCACCTGCGGGTCGTCGTCAATAATCAAGATTTTTGGTTCGTGCGAAATCATCTATCACCCCTTTAATTCCTTTGATTGCCAAAGAAATAGTCCATACTGCCTGCCAATCTTTTCTACCGTTCATGCACTTGGGTTGGCGCGACGCAAAATAATCACAAAGCGAGTGCCGCGTCGAGCGTCACTTTCCGCGCGAATTTCACCGCCAATCTCGTGTAATTTGGTGCGAACCAGCCACAGACCCAAGCCGGTCCCCGGTTGCTCCGAGTCACCGCGCTGCCAACGTTCAAACAAATGCGGGAGCAGTTCGGGTGGAATCGGTTTGCCGCGATTGTGAATCCGCAAAACGACAGTTTCAGGATGCGGCAGCTCGCAACGCACTGTAATCGGGGAACCCTCCGGTGAATACTTGCACGCATTCTCCAACAAATTTTCAATCACGACTGCGAGGCGCATTTCATCCGCAACGACGGACGCGAATTTACCTCTGACGTGAAATTTGTGTTCGGGATGCGTCGCGCGCCACGCCGCGACTTTTTTGCGCACCATCGCCTTGAGGTCCAACGGATTTGCTTGAATCGCGTCGTCGGAATGTTCGCGCTGAAATTGTTGAAAGCGCAAATTGAAATCTTCCATTTCGCGCCGCGTGTCGCCCAGAATGGAAATGAGCCGCGCGCGTCCTGCCTCGTTCAGATTGCTGCGTCCCAATTGTTCCGCACCCCAAAGCGTTGCCGTCAGTTTGTTGCCCAATTGATGTCCGACCAAATTGATATAGTCCACTTTGGCGCGTTCGGCAGCTTGTTCTTCGGAACGGTCCCAAAACGCGCAGACCGCGCCGCGCACCCGACCGTTCGCATCGTACAATGGAGCAGCCGCCACACGCAATTGGACAATATGCCCATCCGCGCATTTCCAAAAACGCGGCAAAAAACTGAATTGCACGCGGTTTTCGGCAATAGCTTCAAAAGCAATTTCGTCGGCGCGTTGGTGGACTCCGACGCGCGGACCGTCCATGTGCCACGCCTTGCCGAGCATTTCCGCTTCGGTGAAACCCGTAATCTGTTTTGCCGCGCGATTCCACGACTGAATGTTGCCGTTGAGGTCGGTGCGAAACACGCCGCTAAACACACTGTCCAACGTCGCGCTCAATTCGGCGCGACTGCGTTCCGTCTTTTCGATTTGTTCCACATTCGACAGCGCGAGGGCGAGCACGTTGGCAAGGTTCTGCGCGTACTGCACTTCTGTCTCTTGCCAATGATACATCTGGCGTCGAAAGAGCGTAAGGATGCCGACCACTTGATTCACCGCGAGCATTGGCACCATCAACAGTGCTTCAAAGCCCTCTGCCAAATGACGTTTGCGCCAATGTTCCGAAATGCCGTGTTCGGTTTTCAGATTATCAACGACATAGGGTTTGAGCGTATTCAGTACGCGCTGCAAACGTTCATCAATCCGAATCATATGGTCCCGCGCGCCCGAGTCTGTATAGCCGGAGCTGGCACCTTTGGTGAGGTACCCGTCTTGCACGAGACGGATGCTTGCCGCCGAAATTTGGAGCAGCTCGCGAATACGCGCGACCGCTTCGGTCTGAAGCGTTTCACTGTCGCGCAAGGCGCCGCACCACATGCTGAATTGCGAGAGCTGGGTCAATCTTGTAATACGCGTATCTTGCTCGCGCAGGTGACGCGCGTTGGCAAGTGCCATTGCCACTTGATTCGCGGCGGCTTGTGCCAGTCGAATTTCCGCGTCCGTAAAAATGTGTTCGGTCTTGAATAAAAAGGACAATGCCCCGAGCGTTTCTGCCGCCGTAAAAAGCGGCAGCATCAAAAAGGATTTTATTTCGTGGAACTTGGCGCGCTCTTCATAATCACCATCCCACACGGGCGCGTGCTCCGGGTCTACAATCACCGGCCGGCGGGAACGCAAGAGCAGCTCAAGCCCTTCGGTGCGCGGAATGGGCTGTACGGGATAGGTCACCTTGTCCGACGTACGCAGTCCTTGAGGAACGTTGTCTTGTGTCCGCACCAGCGCGACGCGGTCTGCGTTCAAGAGATTGTGCAATCCCTCCAGCACCAATGTCTCCAGGATATCCTGGTCGTGAATGGTCATCGTGATTTCATTCAGCTCTGCCAGCTGCGTCAATTCCCGCGCGCGGGTTTCATTTTCATTGAGCAGCTGCACGTTTTCCAAAACGATGGCGATGTGCTGGGCAAAACTTTCGGCGAGCTGAATTTCGGCGTCTTGCCATGGATGCGGCAAGATATGACTGATGAACAAGATGCCAATCGCGTTGCCGCGCGAAATCATGGGCACGCCGAGGTCCGAGTGATAGCCGTACGCCTCGAGACGCGCGCGGTGGTTTTCGTCTTTGGCATCGCGCGCCGAGTCACACGTGATAATTTTTTGTCCGTATTCGAGCGTGGGGCGATGGTACGTCTCGATAGGGTATTCAAATTTGTCCAAGTTGTGCTGGGGTCCGGTAATGGCGCGCAAGTGATTGCCGTATTTCAAATGAAAACCCACGTAATCGGCATTCAGCAAGCGGCGCAGGTCGGCAGCAATTTGGGGCAGGGTGTGTTCCGGTGCGCGCGTGTGCGCGAGCAAACTGGTGCTGCGCGAAAGCGTCCGCCAATCGCGAAGTTGTTTTTCCGAATCGTGCAGCGCGCGTGCCTGTGTCAGTGCAAAGGTGACTTGCTGCGCAAAGGTTTCCGCCAAGTCCTGTTCTGCATCCGTCCAAACGCGTTCCTGATGTTGTGAAATGTAGAGAATGCCCAGCGCTTTTTGCCCCGAGACCAACGGCACGCCGAGGTCAGCAATCATTTTGTATTTGACCAAGAGCGCTTGTTGGCGCGGATGTGCCGCCGCTTCGTGCGCGTTGGAAACGCGAATCGAATCCAGTTCTTCAAGAATGCGATATTGATGCGGCAGAATGGGGGAAACGCGCGGCGCGCCGGACTCTTTGGATTCGGCAACGAGCCGTAAAGAATTACCCTCGCGCAGATGGAAACCTACATAGTCTGCTTGAAAGACGCGCGCAATTTCATCCGCGACGATGGAGAGGGAACGGTCAGGACGCGGCGCCAGCACAATCATGCGGCTCACATGTGCCAACGCTTTGAGTTCGCCCACTTGCTTGTTGGTTTCATCCAACAAGCGTTTGTTTTGCAGCGCATAGGCGATTTGCTGCGCGAACGCGACGAGCAGCCGCACTTCGTGCGCGGCAAATTCGCGCGGCGCCGCGTAATTGACAAACAGCAAACCAATCGGGCGCTCCTGAGCGTAGAGGCGCAGTCCGACCGCTGCGCCAAAATGGAACCGCTCCATACTCGCGCGCTGCGCGGGGTCCACCTCCGGCGCGTCGCGGTCCGTCACAAGCAGCGGCTCCATGGAATGGAGCAATCGGCGCTCGTAATCCGCGAGCGGGAAAATGCGTTTTGCTTCGCGCGTGTCCGAAGCGGTAATGTATTCGACATGATTTTCATCCCGCAAGAGATGAATGACGCAGTAGGCGGCGCCCAGCGCGCGCTTGAGCTGGCGCAACGCGTGCGGCAAACGTTCGTCGGCTTGCGGCGCGTACTGTAACGTGCGCCCCGCCGCAATCAGCAGCTCCATCTGTTCCACCTGAAGCTGTAACGCCGCGACGAGACGTTGATTGTGGAGCGTCTGTCCCAATTGCGCCGAGATATTGTCCACCAGCTGAACGGCATGGTCATCAAACTGTTGTGCGTTTCTGGAGCCAACCATGACGACGCCATACACTTGATTGTCAAAACGAATGGGAAAGGCGAGCAAAGATTTATAGCCGTGTGCGAGAATCGGCGAAATATCAAAGCGCGGCATTTCGAGCAGCTGTTCGAGCGTCAAGGTTTTGCCTGTCAGCACGATGTACTCAATCAGGTTCCATGTTGTTTCGGGCTGAATCTTGCCGTGATAGATGCTGCGGTCAAACGGTGCGTGCGCGTACGCCGCGACCAATTCCGGTTCCAAACCCTGATGCGCGACCAAATCGTAATGCCCTTCGAGTTCATTAATCTGCACAATCCCCAGCGCGTCCGCATTGGTGAGCTGCAGAATCAATTCGACACCCGCTTGCAATGCCACATCGGTTTCGAGCGTTTGATTTAGTCCCGTCGCCAATTGATGCAGCATTTCCAATTCACGATTGCGCCGTTGTAATTGCTCGAGGGTCTGTTTGGCAGCGGTGATGTCTTGAAAGATGCCCTGCATTTCGGTAATGTTGTTGTTGGCGTCGCGCGCCACGTGCAGGGTTTCGCGAATGGTGCGAATTTCGCCGTCCCGGGCGCGGATGTCGAGTTCCAAGTCATGCACCATGTCCTCGCGCTGCAACCGCGCGCGCAGCTCGCGCAGCCGCACGGGGTCGGCATCACTCAATTCGTCAATTCGTTTTCCGATGACTTGAGCGCGCGTGCGTTTCAACGTTTTGAGCGCGGCGTCATTGACCGCCAGAATTCTGCCTTGCCCGTCGGTTTGCCAATAGCCGGCATGCCCGCTGTCGAGAAATTTCCGCAGCCAAGTTTCGCGCGCGGCGGTTTGTTCGGACTGCCGCAAGCGGTGAATGGCGGCGCCGACATGCAAACCAACGGCATCCAAAAATTCTTGATGTTCCAAGATGTCCCATTCGTTTTGCGCTTCGGGGTGAGAGTTGGCAGCAAAAACAATCATGCCAAAGGGCTCGCCTCCGGCAAGCAAATGGGCAAAGGCGGGCGCGGTAAAGTTGTACCCGCGTAAGAGCGAATGCACGGTGGCTTGGAAAAACAGGAGCGTTTCCGCCGACGAGGGCGGGCTGGGCGGGTCAAACAGAAATTTCAAATCACGGAGAGCGGTAGCGAGTTTGGGGAGCACGCCGCGCGTTTCTTGGACCAAGACGTAAGGAGGGGTGTCTTGCCACCAGAGAAAAAATGCGAGCTGAAAGCGCAGTTCGAGCGCGACGGTATCGAGGCAAAACGCGGTGAGTTCGGGAATCGAGGTACAAGTATTGGCAAAGCTGACAATTTCAAACAAACGCGCGTGCGCGGAATTATGTTCCTCGTCATTCACAAAAGGCGAAAATGGGTCTTGAAACATACAGCTTCCTCCGCCTGCGAACTATAGAGTTGGAAACAACGGAACTTGGAATGGGACGGCTACATCAACTTGCGTCCATGATACCAGCTTTTTAGCGGATTTTGGATACGAGTTTTTAGGGCACCACCGGCTGAAAGACCGCGCTGCCGCGCTCTGCGTTTTCATTGGCATAGTTGCATGTCAAAACGGGTGGACGCGCATTGAACGAGCAGTCAAATTCCAAAGTGTGCGGTTTGGGCGAATCATTGTGTGCGGCGTTCGGGGCGCCGGAAAAATCTACGGCGAACAAAATCGTTTTGTCGTTGACCGCGCCGCTAACGATTCTGCCCGTGAGCGCTTGCCCGGCGGCCGTGCGCGTTTCGACAAACGAACCGCGCAGCGCGCGCCCGATTTGGACAAACGTGGCTTCAAAGCGCGCGGCGGGCGATTCGGCGTACCACGCTTGCGCGAAATTGAATTCAACTGGCGCGGGGGTTGGCGCGAGCGCGGCTTGTACGCTGAAACGGAGCGGCACCGAGAGGCGCGTTTGCTTGAGATTGTCCGAGACGCGCGCATACATTTCAACCACGCCCGCGTGCGGCGCTTGCCAATTCAGCGTCAAGGTTTTTTCCGTCGCGCCCTTGACATTTTCTTCGCCGACCAATTGCGCGGCGGTTTCGCCCGGCGCGCGCGCCCACAATTCGACGCGGTCCAATTCTGCCGAACCGCGCGCGAAAATTTGAATTTGCGCGGCAGCAGGGAGAACGACGGGCGCGTTGAGCAATTTCAATTCAATGTTCGGCGGAGGCGGCAAAACGATTTGCGGCGTCGCGGTCGGCGTGGGCGGCAGCGGCGTCGGCGCATTCGACGAAATGGATGTTGCGCGCGGCACACGCGGCGCGTCCGCGCGCACTTCAATCGTCGCGCGCGGCGTGTCGGTGCTTTGTCCCGTCAAATCATACGCGCGCACAAAAAACGAATGACTCCCTGCCGCGAGGTCGGGCGCCGTCAGCGCGGTTTGCAATATTGTTTGTTCCGCCGGCGCGCTGCTGTTGATGCCCTCTGCGAGAAGGTCGTCCACATACAGCTCCACTCGCGCGATGCCGTTGTTGGCGAGCGCCAACGCGTTCACTATGAGCACATCGCCCAATGGTACGAGATTCGCTTCGCTTTGCGCGGCGACGACAGGCGGTTCATTGTCAAACACGCGAATCGAATAGCGCAGGGAATCGTCACTCTGATTTTGATTGTCGTACGCGCGCAGTACGATATTGTGCGCGCCGGTGGTCTGCGGCGTCCATGGAATCGCGACCGCGAACGGCGTCACACCTCCCGCGCGTTCGGGCGTGACAAACGTAAGTAGCTGATTGTCAACCAACAATTCGACGCGCGTCACCGCGACATCATCCGTCGCGACGCCTTGAATCAAAATCGGCGCGCCGATTTCGGCATCTTTGTTTCCCGACGGCGCGGTGATTTGCACGGCGGGCGCGCGGTTATTGTTAATCACATTCAAGTCCAACTGCGCGGGCGCACTGGCATTGCCGTTTGAATCGTACGCGACCGCGCGCAGCGTATGTTTTCCCAACACCGCCGTTTTCCACGTGAACTGATTCAAGTACACGGACGCGGGCACGAGCGCGGGCGCTTGCGCGTACAACACATTGTTGTCGTACACTTCGAGCCGCGCGACGATGTTATTGTCGGCGGCGAGAACATTGAGCGCGACAGGTTGTTCCGCCGAAACAGGCAGTTCGGGGTCTTGGACCGTTATCTGTACGAGCGGAGGAAACGTGTCGGCGCTTTCGTTCGGATTGGTTGGCAGTGGCAGCGGTGTGGCAGTTGAGGCGGACGGCGGCGCGTTTGGCGTGCCCGGCGCGGAGTCGGTCGAAGGGGGGGGGGCAATCAGTTCCGGTGTGGCGGTCTCGTCCGTGAGCGGCAGCGTTGGGAACGGCGTTTGTCGCGGCGGCGTCGCAGTGGGTGAAGGAACGCACGCGCTGAGGAAAACGTAAAATGTCACAAATGCCAAAAGGCAGGCGGTACGCGCGACACGCGGTGTGATTTCAGGTAGCGGATACTTGAAACGCATCAATTTCTACTCGTTGTTTAACAAACCTTGCAGCGCCAGAGGCAAGCGCGGAATCAAATCACCGGCGACGATGCCGGCGCTGCCCAGTTCTTGCGCGGCGATTTCGCCCGCCAACGCGTGAACGAACGCGCCGACGACGGCAGCGGTGTATGCCTGCTGTGTGGCACTCTCCGCCCGGTCTTGCCCCGACGCTTGAATGGTTCCCGCGCGCATTTGCGCGAGCAGTCCCGCAATCGTTCCCGCCAACACGTCGCCCGTCCCTGCGGTGGCAAGCGCGGCATTGGCAAAAGGAATTACGGTTGCATTTCCATCCGGCGCGGCGACGATGGTGAACGCGCCTTTCAAGACCACAATCGCGTTCCAATCCTTTGCCGCATCGCGCGCAATGCCGATGCGATTTGCTTGTACCTGTTTGGTGTGGATGCCCAACAGGCGCGCCATTTCGCCCGGATGCGGCGTGAGAACCGGGGGCTCGACAAATTGAAAATGGGTCCACCATTCGGGGACTGCCGCGAGATGATTCAACGCGTCCGCGTCCAAAACGAGCGCGGGCGGTTTTTCCAGCGTGGGAAAATTTTCCAACAAGCGATTCACAAAGTCCGCCGTGCTCGGCGCGCGTCCCAAACCGCAGCCGACCAACAACGCTTCGTACGGCGCATCCCACAGCACCGCGAGCAATTCGTTCACCGCGCGCGGACGCCATTCTCCCGCGTGGTCGGGCAGGGGCACAAACGTCGCTTCGTCAATTTTAGATGCGACGATGGGATGAATCGTTTGCGGAACGGCGAGCGTGACCAAGCCCGCGCCGACGCGTCCGGCTGCGCGCGCGGCAAGCACGGGCGCGCCCGTGAAATTCAACGAGCCGCACGCGAGCATGGTCTTGCCAAACGTGCCTTTGTTGGCATCGCGCGCGCGTGCGGGCAATAACGCGCGCATTTCGTCGGCGGTCGCAAGTTGCAGTGACGGCGCGTTTTGGACATCGTCGCGGATGCCAATATCGGCAATGACAAGTTCGCCCACCGCGTTCGCGCCGGGAAACGTGTACTGTCCGATTTTGGGAAAGGCAAAGGTGACGGTGAGGTTTGCCTCCAGCGCGGCGGGGTCGAGCGCGCCCGTATCGGGATTGAGTCCGGTGGGCAGGTCAACGGCGACGATTTGCGCGCGGGGAACGGAATCCGGCGAAAGGGGTGTGTTGGGCGAAATGAGCGGGGCGTGATTTCCATTCGCGCCTTTGTTTTGTGAGCGTACTGTTGCCAAGAGCTCTTGCAGCGTCCCTTCAATCGGGCGCGTCACGCCCGTCCCCAACAACGCGTCAATAATGAAATCGGCGTGTTCGAGTTTTTCGCGCAGCTGCGAAAAATCTTTGTCGTCGGCAGCGCGCACGAACGAAATGTCGCGTTCCACACACAATTGCCAATTCGGGTCGTTTTCATCTGCGGCGCGCTGCCATACATACAAGCGCACCGACGCGCCCGCGTCGTGCAGTACACGCGCACAGACCAGACCATCGCCGCCGTTATTGCCCGGACCGACGAGCACCAGCACGCGCTGGGCGCGCACGTTCCAGCGTTCCATGATGGCTTGCGCGGTCAAGGTCCCCGCGCGTTCCATCATTTCGGCGTACGAATTTCCGTCAGCATCGGCGCGGCGTTCGAGTGCGCGCATTTCTTGAGCGGTTACGAGTTTCATGGCATGGGCATAGTATGCAGCAGGCAGCCGTAACGCGGTGAATCCTGCTGCGTACTATCTGCTACGTTTTGCTTGCCTTCATCAATTCCCTTGTCTGCTTCCACACGGCGCGCACCTCGCGCACCCGGGCGTCGGTCGCTTGCTCTTGCGCGTAATGGACAGCCACATACGCGTCGGTGATGATTGTCAACGCTTTTGCCGATTCCGGAAAACGCGCGCAGAGGCGCGGCAAATATTCGAGCGGCGTTTCCGCGTCGCGGCGCGGCAGTCCCAACGTTTGCGCGTGCGCTTGCAGCGCGGCATAGATGCGGCGAATGTTTTCGGCGTGAATGTGATGCGCGGGCGCGTGTGCGGCGGGCGCGCGTTGGCGTTTTTCCAATTGCAAAGCATCGCGGTCATCCAATGCTTCTCGTTCAAACATTTCGTGTTCTTGCCATTGTACGCGCCGATTCAACGCGCGCGCAATAAGCCAGCCGATAAAGAGAATGACGAGCATGACGCCGAGCAAACGCAAGTACGGCAAGAGCTTGACCAACTGTTGGGTGACTTGGGAAATCACTTGTTCGGAATTGGAATTGCCAAAATCCAAACGCGGGAAAATGCCGGTAATGATTTGGATGAAGCGTTCAAACAGCGGACCGAGCCGGTGAATCAACCAATCGAGCAAATACAAGAACGGGATGGCGATGAGGGTGATGACGAATTGCAAAACAATTCGGAGCGGCTCTAAAAGTCCGAAAAAGGCGCGCACCGCGTCGAGGGTGAGAAACCGGGTTGCGGCAAAACCGACGAGCATGGTCGCGCCGATTACGGCAAACATCACGCCCGCCCACGTCGCGCCGAGCGGACGTTCCTGTCCCGCTTCTTCTATGCGCGCGAGCGCGATGGCGAGGAGCGAGAGCGCAAAGTAGACAAAAATCCAAAAAATGAAATTGATGTTGACGGTGAGCGCGGCGATGAGCGCGACGCTAAAAAAAATGACAATGCCGAGACGAAATTCAAAACCGACGACCCACAATGTGAGCGGGCGCTGCGCGAAACCAAGCCCGCGCAGAAATGCGGCGAGCAAAATAATCGTCGAAATTTCTTCGGCGGTGACGCGTTCAAAAAATGTGAGCACGCGTCCCACGTACTGCGGTAGCCAACTGAAATCCGTGAGCGCCGCATCGGTGTAGAATCCAACGCGCATCGCCACGAGGATGGCGGACAAGGCAAACACGACAGTCAAGAGCTGGAGCGCGCGCCATGCCAGCGTGGAGCGCGGCAGTACGCGCCCGAGTCCGAGTCCTGCCCAGTACACAATGAAAATTCCGAACGGTGAAACTTGGCGCGGCAGTCCGCTCAGCGTGCCGACGGTGAACGCGATGGCGTACAGCCAACACGCTTCCGCGCCGGCGAGCAGCATGAGCCGCAGTTCGGCGCGGAGGTCAAGACGCGCGGTGGAAAACATTGTCGTCATAATCCGGCGCTAACACTTGTTCCAATCCTTTACCCGGTTCGTACGCGCGATAGACCAGAATGCCCGGCAAAAGTTGCGGTTCCCACTTTTCGTCGAGCGAAACGAGCGCGATACGGCGCCCGACATCGTGCAAGCGCAACATTTCGGCGAGCAGTGTTTCGGTGACGAGCGGTGTCACCACAATCAGCGTAGAGCCCCACGGCAGCGCCGCGCTTTCGCGCCGCAGTAAATTTTCAATCGGCAGCGCGATATAGTACGACACGGCGGCGAGCGCTTCCAAAACATTTCGCAGCTGTGCGGGGTCGCGTCCGGGGAGCACGCGCAGCCGTTGGTCGGAATCGGGAAACGTCCCGTTGGCGACGAGACCGAACGCGTATTTTTGCTTTGCCGCAAAATTCGCCAGCGACGCGGTGAGCCGAATCGCGCGTTCGGCGCGTTCGCTGTCCACACCTTGCCACGCCTGTTCGTAGGTGGCGAGATTCAAGAAAAAGACCCAATTGAAATTGATGGTCGGCTCGTACTGTTTCACCTTGAGCGCGTTGTGCCGCGCGGTGGCGCGCCAGTGAATATGTTTCGGCGCGTCTTCGGGATGGTAATCGCGCAAGCCGCGAATGCGCGTGGGGTCAAAGAAAACAGGCAGTCGCGCGCGCGCGTCGCCGAACGGTTCTTTGGGCGGCAAGCCCCATTCCTCGATTGGGTCAATGCGCGGATACACAATTAAACGGTCCGTACGCGGAAAATCGAGCGTGCGTTCAAACAAGCCAAACAAATCGCCCGTCGAAATTTGCGCGGGACCGATGGTGTAATAACCGCGCCGATGACATGGAATGGTATAGTCCCACCGCGCGCGTTCATTCCATAACAGCGAGGCGCGCGATTCCAAAAAGCCGGTCAGCGGAATGTGCGAGGGGGACAAACTTTTTTCGGTTGGCGCAATCGCAAGGGACATGCGGTCACTCACGCGCAGCCACGCGAGCGGCAGCCATTTGCGATTGCTCACGCGCAACGTCAACTTGACGGTCTCGCCTTCGAATACGCGTGTCTCGTCCAACTCGCGCCGATACAAAATGCCCAAAAACGCGAGCCGCTGCCAAACCCACGCGAACGGAATGATGATGACGAGCAGGGCTGCCAAAGTCAAGAGCGTTTCTTGCCCCAGCAACGCGGCAAGAATCACCATCATAATCGCAAATTCGAGCCAGGCGGAAGTAAACAAAAATCAATGGTCAATGCACAATGCACAATGTAAGGCGCGAGTCGAAATTTTGTGCATTGTGCATTCAGCATTGTGCATGCACTCACGGTTTTTCCACGGGCGCAGGCACGGCTTGAACGATTTCTTGGACAATGTCCTGCGTGGTGCGTCCGCGCAAGCGTGTTTGCGCGCCGAGAATGAGGCGATGGGTGAGGACGTACGGCGCGAGATATTTTACATCGTCGGGCAGGACATAGTCGCGTCCTTGCGTGGCGGCGTATGCTTGCGCGGCGTGATACAAAAATAGTGTGCCGCGCGGACTGACGCCCAATTCAATCGCGTTGTGGGAACGCGTCGCGCGCGCAATTTCGACCATGTACTCGCGAATGCTGTCTTCGACGCGAATCGTTTGTACGGCGCGCTGCATTTCGAGCAGCGCGTTGTTTTCGATGACGGGCTGCAAGGCGTCCAACGGTTCCGCGCGTTCAAAGCGTTTGAGAATCGCGCTTTCTTCTGTCGCGCTCGGATAGCCAAGTTTAATGCGCATGAAAAAACGGTCCACTTGCGCTTCGGGCAGTGGAAACGTGCCTTCGAGTTCAACCGGATTTTGTGTCGCCATGACAAAAAATGGACGCGGCAAACGCATCGTGCTGCCGTCCACCGTAATTTGGCGCTCCTGCATCGCTTCGAGCAGCGCGGACTGTGTGCGCGGCGTCGCGCGATTGATTTCGTCGGCGAGTAAAATTTGGGTCAGCACGGGACCGGAACGAAATTCAAAGTCTTGAGTTTTTTGATTGTAAATGGCGAGTCCGGTCAAATCGCTCGGCAGCAAATCGGGTGTGAATTGAATGCGGCGAAATTGACAGTCGAGCGATTTCGCCAACGCTTTAGCAAGGGTCGTCTTGCCAATGCCCGGCACATCTTCCAGCAGCAAATGTCCTTCGCACAACAGGGCAACAAACGCGAGGTTGATGAGTTCGTCTTTGCCGACCATGACGCGACTGACATTGGCGCGGAGAGCCGCTGCGGCGCTGGAAATATCCATAGGGGATTGATATTGTAGCATGGGAACGAGAAACGCGGAACGAGCTGCGCGAAATGGGAAATGTCAAACGTGAAACGTGCTCTAACACTACTTTGTCAGTTCAATTCTTGGCGATTAGAAATCGCAGCAACGCATAGCCAAGTCTGCCTACGCAGACTTGAAACGGCTCAAAATTATGCAAAATCTCAATCGGCGGGGGCCGATTTCGCTCTGGGTTGCCGCGATTTGAATCGCCCGACCGTAAAATAACAAAGTAGTACTAAAGAATATACGGAAATTTGATGAAACGCGCGCCTTGGGCGCGCGCAATAATTTCTATACGTTTTCAAATCGTATTATACTGTTTGCAATCTTTGGCGCGCTTTGGAAACGAATGAATTCGTTGCTACGATGTGCGCTTGGCGCGCTTTGGAAACGAATGAATTCGTTGCTACGATGTGCGCTTGGCGCGCTTTGGAAACGAATGAATTCGTTGCTACGATGTGCGCTTGGCGCGCTTTGGAAACGAATGAATTCGTTGCTACGATGTGCGCTTGGCGCGCTTTGGAAACGAATGAATTCGTTGCTACGTTTTATGCTTCACCGGTCCACTCTAGCGCGCGTTCACTTTGGCACGCAGTATGCTCGACCTGCCGCTTTCTGAAATTCCATTCGTCTTTCTTGACACAGAAACCACCGGGCTTTCGCCGCGTTTTGGCGATCGCATGGTCGAAATCGCGCTGGCGCGTTTTCGGGGCGACGTGATGGAAAATTTCTACACCACGCTGTTGAATCCCGAACGTTCCATTTCGCCCGGCGCCGCGCGCATTCACGGCATCACCAATCACGATGTCCAAGATGCGCCGCGTTTTTACGAGGTGGCAAAACAGGTGCGCGCGGAACTGGACGGCGCGGTGCTCGTCGCGCACAATGCGCCGTTTGATTTGGGGTTTGTATCGAATGAATTTCGCCTTGCGCGCATGGATGCGCCCGCGAACCTCGCGCTCGATACCGTGCTGTTACTGCGCCGTTATTTTTCCTTTCGTTCCAACGCGCTCCAGCGGGTTGCCGACGCGCTGGGCATTGAACGCACCGCGTCCCATCGCGCGTTGGCGGACGTGTTGACCACGCGCGCAGTCTTTGAATACATCGTCGAGGAACTGCGCCCGCACACGCTTGGCGAACTGGTAGAAATGCAAGGCGGAGCGGTGGCGTGGGCGGAGGCGCCCGCGCAACAAGAATTGCCGCTGCCGCCCGCGTTGGAAGAGGCGTTGCGCAGTCATCGCAAATTATTTTTGCGCTATGTGGATGAATTTGGCAGCAAGAGCGAACGCTGGGTCAGCGTAACGGACGTACGCGCGCGCAAAGAATATATTTATCTTCGCGCGCACTGCCACCTGCGCGATGCCGAACGCTATTTTCGCCTTGACCGCGTGGTGGAGATGAAGGTGGAAGAGTAGTGCAATTGTGTGATAGTGCGGTAGTGCGGTAGTTACCAACTTGCTATCGCATTATCTTACTATCGCACTATCTTACTATCGCACTATGGATTTGGGCATCGTCATTCTCAATTACAACACGCGTGATTTGCTGCGCGATTGTTTGCGTTCGCTGGCGGAAACGCGCGGCGTGGATATTGACGTGACGGTGGTGGACAATGCGTCGCGCGATGGCAGCGTGGAAATGCTGCGCGCGGAATTTCCGCAAACGCGTTTGTTGGCGAGCGAGACGAACGGCGGCTATGCGTATGGGAACAATCTCGCGCTGCGCGAATTTCTGGCGCGCCCCGAACCGCCGCGCGCGTTGATGCTGTTGAATACGGATACGTTGGTGCCGCCCGACGCGCTCACGCTGCTGCTCAATTTTCTCGACGCGCATCCCGACGCGGGCATTGTGGGACCGAAATTGCTCTTGCGTGACGGTTCGCTCGACCTCGCGTGCCGCCGCAGTTTTCCCACGCCCGAAATTTCTTTTTATCGAATGCTCGGCTTGTCGAAACTGTTTCCCAAATCCAAACGCTTTGGGCGGTACAACCTGACCTATCTGGACGAAAACGAAACCGCGCAAGTGGACTCGGTGGTCGGCGCGGCAATGTTGATGCGAACGCAAGCGCTCAAGCAAGCGGGCTTGCTCGACGAAACCTTTTTCATGTACGGCGAAGATTTGGATTTGGCATTACGCATCAAGCAGGCGGGATGGAACGCCTACTATTACCCGCGCGCGCAGATTTTGCATTACAAGCGTGAATCCTCCAAGCAGTCCAAAAAAGCGCAAATCGAATTTTATCGCGCCATGTATATTTTCTACGTCAAGCATTATCGCCAGACCACGCCCTTTTATTTGGATTGGGCAGTGCTGAGCGGCATTGCGCTCAAAGGCGGACTCGCGCTCGCGCCCGAAATTTTCCGCGCCCGCACCTTAAAAGGAGCCAATCGCTGATGCGCCGCGCTGAACTCCTCTTTGCTCTTTCGCTGCTCGTGCTCGACAGCGCGCTGATTGGGCTGGCGTTCGTGCTGGCATATCGCGTCACGTTTGACGCCAACGCGCGCAACGGTCCGACGCCCGACCTGTTCACCTTTGCGCCGATGATTTTGTTTACGCTCGTGTCGTTGATTAGCGTTTATTTTTTCTATCGCCTGTATCATCAACGGCGCGGCGAATCGCGCATTGACGAGATTTACAAATTGGTGCCCGCGACTTCGATTGGCGTGATTGTGGCGACGGCGGTGACGACGGTGCTCTACCGCGATTTGGAATATCCGCGTTTGCTGCTCGTTTATGTTTTTGTATTTACGTTGGGAATTGTCGCCATCGGACGCTTGCTGCATGGCGCGCTGCGTTCGCTTGCCTATGCGCGCGGGTGGGGCGAACTGCGCGTGCTGATTGTGGGCGCGGGCGAAGCGGGCAATTTGATTTTGGAAAAAATTCGCGCGTCGCCGCGTCTCGGTTATCGTCCCGTTGCCTTTCTCGACGACGAACGCGTGGGGCACAAAGTATTGGGCTTGCCCGTCGTCGCGCGTCCCGAAGATTTGGGCGATGTGGTGCGCGCCATGAAGATTGACGAAGTGATTATTGCGCTGCCCGACGCGCCGCATCAACAAATCTTGTCCATCGTCAGCAAATGTGAAGACGGCAGTGTGAGCATCAAAGTATTTCCTGACGTGTTTCAAATTATGGCGTCGGAAGTGAACATTGGCGATTTGTCGGGACTGCCGCTGCTCGCCATGCGCGATGTGGCGCTGCGCGGTTGGCGGCTCACACTCAAGCGCGCGGTGGATATGGTCATCAGCGGAGTTTTGTTGGTGTTTGCTTCGCCGTTTCTCTTGCTCATTGCGCTCTTGGTGAAATTGGATTCGCGCGGTCCCGCGATTTTTACCCAAGTGCGGATGGGGCTCGATGCGAAACCGTTTCCCATTTTCAAATTTCGCTCGATGCGCGCGGACGCGGAAAAAGACGGTCCGGGCTGGACCACGCCCGGCGACCCGCGCGTAACGCGAGTGGGACGCCTTTTGCGGCGCACCTCGCTCGACGAATTTCCGCAGTTCATTAACGTCTTTCTCGGTCACATGAGTTTGGTGGGACCGCGTCCCGAACAGCCCGCGTTTGTGGAACAGTTTCGCGAACTCGTACCGCGTTATATGGAACGCCATCGCGAAAAAGCGGGGATTACGGGTTGGGCGCAGGTGAATGGTTTGCGCGGGGATACTTCGATTAGTGAGCGCACCAAATACGATTTGTACTATATCGAAAATTGGTCGCTGTGGTTTGATTTCAAAATCATGATTCTCACCGCGCTCAAATTTTTCCGCGACAAGAGCGCGTATTAAAAGCGTAGGGCGAAGCATTCGCAGACGCGCGCGCGACATGTGAACAGATGTGAATGCGAATGCTTCGCCTCTACAATTTTCAAGGCGCATTCAACGCGGATTTTGCCACAATCCACTGCGCCACGCGGTCGGCGTTCGGGTCGCCGTCCGCGTCGAGAAAATCGCCGCCGGCGAACAATTCAAATTTTGGCGACAGGGCAAAGGAAAAAACCGTATTGTCCAAGCCGCCGCCCAGCGCGAGCCATGTGCCGCTGCGCGGATTCCATTTTGCCACGTGCGATGCCGGGACTTGACCCGCTTGGGTAAAAACGCCGCCCGCGTACAGCGCGCCTGATGTGTCAGTGGTCAGCGAATAGACGCTATAGTTGGTGCCCTGTTGCAGCGGCAGCCATTCTTCGCCGTTCCATTCCGCGATGCGGCTTGCAAACACTTTGCCCGCTAACGCAAAACGTCCTGCAACATAGACATTGCCGATGCCGTCAACCGCAATCGCGTGAACGGTGGGCAAAATACTTCCGCTCACGCCGTTGCCGAGCGTACTCCACGCGCTGCCGTCCCATTTGGCAATGTGCGGCAGGTTGCCCGTGCCGTACCCCGTTTTGGTGAAATCGCCGCCCGCATACACATTGCCGCGCGCGTCCACCGCCACCGCGTTGACGCTTTTGTCCAAACCTCCGCCAAGCGCCTCCCACTGCGTACCGCTCCAACGCGCAATATGATTCACCGGCAGCGATTGACTGCACGCCGCGTCGCGACACGCATTCTTGAAATCGCCGCCGACGTACAAATTGTTTTGCGCGTCCACGGCGAGCGTAAGGACATTGCCGTCCAAACCGTACACCAATTCATCCCAGCGCGTGCCGTTCCAGCGCGCAATGTGTGAAAATTTGGAGGCGCCGTCGCCCGATGTGGTAAAGAGTCCGCCCGCGTACACGTTGCCGCGACGGTCCACCGCAATCGCTTGCACAGTTTTGTTGAAACCACTGCCGAGCGCGACCCATTGTTTGCCGTTCCACTGCGCGATATAGTCGGCGTTGCCGTCGCCGCCCGCGTCGTGAAAATAGCCGCCGACGTAGAGGTTCGCGTTTTCGTCAAAACCCATCGCGAGCACCGTGTCGCTCAAGCCGCGCAAATCGGGCGGCGCGCTCCACTGCCCGCGTTCCCATTGCTGGGCGAGCACGGGACGCGCAAGAAACGCGGCGGCAAGGAGCAGCGCGATGCCGCCAAGCAAAAAACGAATACGGCGCGGCAGGAACTTGAGATTAAACATGTGGACACCTCACTTGCAGATGTTACGCTCGAGTTTTACTTTTTTCGTGGAAGAATGGTACGAGGCGACGCTATGATACCACGAATTCGCGCCATGTGTGCAAGAATTTTTTTTGAATTGCTGCGAAACTTTTTTCGGTGATTCATTCCCCGCGTGTTACAACATCTTGCCCGGATTCAAAATTCCGTTCGGGTCAAGCGTTTTTTTCAACGCGCGCATCACGTCCAAACTCGCGCCGTGTTCCTCGCGCATGAATTGAATTTTGCCGAGACCGACCCCGTGTTCGCCCGTTGCCGTTCCGCCGAGTGAAAGGGCGACGCGCACCATGTTGCCGAGCGCTTGCACCGCGCGCGCGTGACTCGCCTCATCGTCGGGCAAGTAGGGGACGAGCGGATGCGCGTTGCCGTCCGCCGCGTGTCCGACAATGGACGCGCCGGGTAAATTCAGCGCGTTGATTTCTTGTGCGCACGCGGCGACGAGTTCGGGATATTTGGAAACGGGCGCGGCGACATCGCA
>JAKOPZ010000097.1 GCA_029778615.1 Chloroflexota bacterium
CGCAATATGCCAATGCGCGCGAATTCTCCGTCAACTTGAGCTGCGCGAGATGGCTGATTTTTTTCAACATCCCACCGCGCTCGTCGAAACTGAAAGCATCGGGGATAGCACGCGCATTTGGGCATTTGCACATGTTTTGAATGGCGCGGTCATTGGCGCGGGCTGCAACATCGGGGACCACTGTTTTCTCGAAAGCGGCGT
The DNA here is from genome assembly GCA_029778615.1 of Chloroflexota bacterium. Lineage (GTDB taxonomy): Bacteria > Chloroflexota > Anaerolineae > UBA4142 > SHND01 > SHND01. The sequence goes on from JAKOPZ010000097.1 coordinate 202, forward strand.
TGTCATTGGCGACGACGTTGTGATAAAAAACGGTGTCGCGTTGTGGCAAGGCATTACGGTGCAAGACAACGTTTTTATCGGACCCAATGTCGCATTCACGAATGACATTTTTCCGCGCGCGAAAATTTATCACGACGAATATGAACATACGTTGATTGGGAAAGGCGCGAGCATCGGGGCGAACGCGACGTTATTGTGCGGAATTACGCTAGGGCAGTACGCGCTGATTGGCGCGGGTTCTGTTGTGACGCACAATGTGCCCGACTTTGCGCTCGTGTATGGAAATCCTGCGCGGCAGCACGGTTGGGTTTGCGTGTGCGGAAATCCCTTGCCCGCCGTTCAAGATGGTATTGCGCGTTGTACGCATTGTCAACGCGTGTACAGATTACGGGACACGCGTTTGGAACTCGAAGTGTAAAACATGTTGGACTCGATGGTTGCCGCGCACGGACGCGCGGCAGAGATTTTTGTTGACGCAGACGGGCTTGACCCCGAGGCGGTGTGGACGCGCGTGGAAACGGAGCTCGCGGCGGGACATCGCGTTTGGTTGACGGGCGCGCTGTTTGCCCATTTGAGCGCGCGGGTTGGCATTGAACGCGATGGACAAAAGTGGATTCTACTCGCGCCGCGCGCCGAACCACATGAATGGGTGGGGCGTGTTCGCGATTTGGTTTTGTCCGGCGCGGCGTTGATTGCGTTGGCGCCGCTTTTTGCGCTGCTCGCGCTCTTGGTGAAACGTTCGTCGCCGGGTCCCGTTTTTTATGCGACGACGGTGGTCGGCAAAGGACGACGAAATTTTGTTTGGCGCAAATTTCGCTCGATGCGCGTCATATCGCAAACGGACGACGAAAGCGCGCGTCGCGAACAATTTCGCGCGTTCGCCCGGGGGCAGTATCAAGGCAAAGTGATTGATGCGACGCGCGTAACGCCCATCGGCGCGTTCCTTCGCAAGTATTCGCTCGACGAATTGCCGCAGCTGTGGAATGTGTTCAAGGGTGATATGGCATTGGTGGGTCCGCGCCCGTGTTTGCCGTACGAAGCCGAAATGTTTCCCGCGTGGGCGGCGCGTCGCTTTCGCGTGCGTCCGGGTTTGACCGGCGTGTGGCAAGTGGCAGGACGCGCGCGTGTGCCGTTGGCGGAAGGGTTGGCGATGGATGTTTATTATTGTTTTGCGCGTTCGTTCGGCGGCGATTTGAAACTGATGTTGGAAACTGTACGGGTGATGCTGCGCGGTGAGGGCGGCAAATAATTTGTTATGATACATCAAAATTCTCTCGGTCTGGCTCTGGTTGGGGCAGGGTATTGGGGTCCCAATCTCATTCGCAATTTCAATTCGCTGGAGGATTGTTCCGTTCATTGGGTTTGTGATAAAAAGCCCGGGCGTCTCCAATTTATCCGTGAGCGTTTTCCGGAAATTCCGCTCACCGACGACTTTGAGGTCGTCTTGTCCGACCCGCGCGTGGACGCGGTGGTTCTGGCGACTCCCGTTTCGACGCATCGCAATCTTGCGTTGCGCGCCATCGAAGCGGGCAAGCATGTTTTTGTAGAGAAACCACTGGCGGATACAACCGTTCACGCACAAGAAATTGCTGACGCGGGACGTGCCGCGCGACGCGTGGTCGCCGTTGGACATATTTTTGTGTACAATCCGGCGATTGTGCGAATGCGCGAACTCGCGCAAGCGGGCACGCTTGGAAAATTGTGTTATGCCGAATCGTCACGCGTGAATTTGGGACCGCCCGCGTCCGAAGTGAACGTGATTTGGGATTTGGCTGTCCACGATATTGCCATTCTGCTCGATGTATGGAATCAAAAACCGGTTGCGGTGACGGCGTTTGGCAATCGCTATTTGCATCCGCAGTTGCTCGACGCGGCATTCTTGCATCTTCATTTCGCCGATGGCAGTATGTCACAACATCACGTGAGTTGGCTCTCGCCGGACAAGGTGCGCCGCTTTTTTGTTGCGGGCAGTGAAGGTTCACTGCATTTTGACGATATGCGCGCGCAAGATAAACTGCGCCACATTGACCAGGGGCAAGACACCCGCATCGGCTTGAGTGATAACGAGAGCAAAGAATTGTTTTACAAACCGGGCGAAATCAAGAACGTGCCGCTGCCTGCGGAAGAACCCCTACGCGCCGAGTGCGCGCATTTCTTGGAATGCATTCGTACCGGCAAGACGCCGCGCGCGGGCGCAGAGGAAGGAGTCGCTGTCGTGCAAATTTTAGAAGCCGCGTGCGCCTCTGTTGAAAACAATTCGGCGCGTATCGCCTTGAGCGGATAACTTTTCGCACATGCACTCCTGCTTGGTTGCGCTTTGAGATGATGCTATGAAAATCCTTGTTACGGGTGGTGCTGGTTTTATTGGCTCGCATACGGTAGATTTGCTTTTACAGCAGGGCTACACGGTGCGCGTGTTGGATTCCCTCACCGCGCCGGTGCATGACGAAGGGGTGCTCCCCGACTATGTGCCGCGCCAGGTCGAATTTTTGCGCGGCGATGTGCGCGACGCGGACGCGTGGAAACGCGCGCTGCAAGATACGGATGCGGTTGTCCATCTCGCGGCATATCAGGATTATCTCACGGACTTTTCAAAATTTTTTCACGTCAATACGGTGGGCACCGCGCTGCTGTATGAAACGATTGTGGAATGCCGCCTGCCGATTCAAAAGATTGTCGTAGCAAGCTCGCAAGCAACCTATGGGGAAGGAAAATATTTTTGCGCCGCGTCTCACGCAACGACAGAGCAGAACGGTCGTGACGGTCAGGGCAAAATTGTGTATCCCCAACTGCGTCGCGAAGCGCAGTTGAAAAATGGGGATTGGAATGTGCATTGTCCGGACTGCGGTGCGCTGATGCAATGGATAACAACCGATGAAGCGCAAGTGAATCCGCACAATCAGTATGCCATGAGCAAGTACACCCAAGAAATGGTCGCGCTCAATTTCGGCGAGCGTTACGCGATTCCGACGACGTGTCTGCGTTATTCGATTGTGCAGGGCAAGCGTCAGTCCTTTCGCAACGCGTACTCGGGCATCCTTCGCAATTTCACCCAGCGCTTGCTTGCGGGCAATCCGCCGGTTTGTTATGAAGATGGACTGCAAGTGCGCGACTATGTGTACGTCGGCGATGTGGCGCGCGCGAATCTTTTGGCGTTACAAGATGCGCGCACCAATTTTCAGGTATACAACGTCGGCGGCGAACGTCCGGTGACCGTCTTGGAATATGCGGAACTCTTGGCGCGCAAAATCAATTCCAACATTGCGCCGCAGGTGCCGGGGCTGTATCGTTTTGGCGATACGCGTCACGTCGTTTCGGATGTTTCAAAATTAAAAGCGTTGGGATGGACGCCGACGAAACCGGTGAACGAGATTGCGGATGAATATATTGCGTGGGCGGTGGAACAGCCCGACTTGCGCGATTATTATGCGGCGGCGGAAGCGGGAATGTTGGCGCGCGGGACGCTGCGCGCCGCAAATTGATGAGGGCGCGACTTGCGAGAACGTCCCGCGCGGTTTTTGTTTTTTTCCTGACGTGACACCGGCAAGCCAAGTTTGAAATTTGTTCTATATTTGCAGACTGATTTTTTGGCATTGTGCGCAACATGCGTTATCCAAAAATTTTGACGCGTATTTTATTGCTCTTTTTTGAAAAAAGACGTATTCTAACAAACGATGTTGATAGCCCGCGCTCCGGTTCGGATTTCCTTTGCGGGTGGCGGCACCGACCTCCCCGCGTATTATGAACAATTTGGTGGCTGCGTCATCAGCACTTCGATTGACAAATATTTTTACGTCATTTTGCAGCCCAGTCCTGATCCGACCCTTCAAATCACCTCTTCGGATTACCAAACTTTTTTTCGGCAGAACGCGGACCCCGCGTCCGAATTTTTTTGGGAAGGGACGCTCTCGCTGCCGCGCGCGGTGCTGCATCATTTCGGCGTGACGCGCGGGGTTTCCATGTTCCTCGCCTCCGAGATTCCACCGGGCACAGGACTTGGCTCCTCCTCCACCGTTACCGTCGCCATCGTCAAAGCCATCTCGACTGCCAAGGGGCTCAAACCGTCACCGTACGAAGTCGCGGAGCTCGCGTCCTATATTGAAATTCAAAAAATGGGCATGCCGATTGGGAAACAAGACCAATACGCCGCCGCGTTCGGCGGATTGAACCGCATCGAATTTACGCGCGAAGGAACGCGCGTGCTGCCGCTAAAGCTGCCCGTGAAAACGCGCAGCGCGCTGCAACAAAATATCATGCTCTTTTTCACGGGCAGCACGCGAACGGCATCGGATATTTTGAGCCAACAAAAAAAAGCGTCAGAAAACCAAGACCCCAAAGTGATAGACGCCCTGCATGCGGTCAAAGAATTGGTGCCCGTTGTGCAGCAAGCGCTGGAACGCGGGGATGTGAATGCGCTCGGCGATATTTTGCACGAGTCGTGGGAACGCAAGAAAAAATTCGCGACGAATGTTTCCAATGCGCGCATTGACGAACTGTACACGCTGGCGCGCCGTCACGGCGCGCGCGGTGGAAAAATTGCCGGTGCCGGCGGCGGCGGTTTCTTGATGTTGTTTTGCGCGCCCGATTATCAAGATGCGGTGACGCGCGAACTGGAGGATGCCGGACTCAAGCGCATGGCATTTCATTTTGAGGATGGCGGCGCCAAAGTCTTGATGAACGCGGGACTGCGCTTGAACAGCAAGAGCACGGACCATTGATGGAAAAAAAGTACGAGGGTACCAAGCAGCGGGAGGGGGTATCCATGCGTAATCAAAAAATTATTTTGATTGGCACACTTGTTTTGCTGGATGCGGCAATGATTGTCATCGGGTGGTCCTTGGCGTACCAGCTGCGCATTACCGGGGAAATTCTGCCCTATTATTACACGGCGAATCCGGAACAATATCGCAACGTGGTCTTGTACGCGCTGCCGCTTTGGATTATCATTTTTGGTTTGTGCCGCTTGTACGACCGCGATGAATTGTTGGGCGGTCCACAAGAGTATGGCAATGTCGTCAAAGGATGTTTGATTGGCTTTGCCGCCATGGTTGGCGTTTCGATTTTGATTCGGACGCCCGACCTCGCGCGCGGTTGGTTGCTCATCGGTTTGGTCCTGACGACATTTTTGGTCGGCTTGGCGCGTTTTCTCGCGCGCCGCGTCTTTTATTCACTGCGTTCAAGGGGCTGGTTCGTCCAGCGCGCCTTGATTGTCGGCACCAACGACGATGCGCGCGCGATTGCGCGCCAGCTCAGTCCGGCGAGTCGAACGGGCGTGAACGTGCTCGGTTTCGTGGACGAGTATTTGCCGGTGCAAACGCCGGTGGAACATTTGCGCGTCCTCGCGCCCACCTCCAATTTGCAGAACATTACACGCGAACTGAATATTGACCAGGTTATTCTGGTTTCCGGCGCAATGGCGTGGGAGAGTTTTGACCACTTGCTGCGCGGCATCGCGCTGTCGGGCAAAGATACGTACGCCATCAAAGTTTCGCCGGGCTTGTATGAAACGTTGACGACGGGAGTCCGCGTCAGCTACAAGAACCGCGTGCCGTTGTTGGAAATTGAACGCGCGCCGATTATGGGCATTGACGCGCTGCTCAAAGGTGTGCTCGATTTCAGCGTCGGCTGGCTGGCGTTCCTTTTGACTCTGCCGCTGATGGCGTTCATCGCGGCGTGGCTTTATCTGTTGGGGCGGCGCCCCATCATCCAGTCGTTTCCCGTTTTGGGAAAAAACGGCGATACATATAATACATTTCGCTTTCAGGCACAACGTCCCCGTTCGGAACCGTGGCAGCGCGGGCGCGCGCTCGGCAAATTTCTGTACGATTCCGGTCTGGAAAAGCTGCCGCAATTGTGGAATGTTATTCGCGGCAAGACATCTCTGGTCGGTCCGCGTCCGCTCGACCCGCGTGATGCAGTAACCTATCAGGAATGGCTGCCGAATTTGCTTTCACTGAAACCGGGCATCACGGGCGCACGCGCGTCGAGCGCAGAAAATGTGATTACACTCGAGCAAGAGATGCGATTGGAATTGTATTACGCGCGCAACTATTCCATTTGGTTCGACTTGCAGATTCTGTTTCAAACTTTCATTCGAGTTGTGAAACGCCAACGTGTCATTCGCGCCAGTGATATGGAGCCCAAGAAACTAAAGTCGCCCGAATGGTACGTCTCGGTTTTTCCATCGCAGCATTGATTTTTTCGCGGGGTCAATCCCTGTTACCAACTTTTGGTTGTATCCCCTCTTCAGGAATGTGGAATGAACGATACGGAAACTTTACAAGCATCGTTGACCGATGAAATTGATATTGGTCGTTATCTCACAGTATTTGCTCGCTGGTGGCGTCTCATCCTCGCGTGCGCCATTTTGGGAGCGCTGGCTGCGTTTGGTTTCGGCTTGGTAAGCGCCAAGTCATACGAGGCAAACGCGTATGTGGTTTTGGTGCGAACCTCGACGATTGTAAACCTCGATTCCAAAATCCGTACGGTATCGAATACGGACCCCACTTCCGGGCAAATATTGGACCAAGCCTCACTGCGCAAGGCATTGGCTTCCATTGCCAACAGCGAAGATATCGCGCAGGTAGTTTACAACTCGCTGCAGACCCAATTGGCGCCCGGCATTGAGGATGCTGGTCAACTGCACCGCGTGGTCGACGTAACCAATGACGGCGATACGATTCAAGTTACGGTGCGCTCCAAAGACCCCGCACAGGCGGCGCTGATTGCCAACACGTGGTCCAAAGAGTTTGTCACGCGCGCCAATTCCATTTACAGCGATAGCCCGATTTCCGTTGCAAACTTGGTGGACCAAGTGCAGACCGCGCGCAACGATTATGATGCCAAAGAGGCAGCTCTCGTCGCGTTCGTGCGCGATGGTCATGTTCAAACTGTACAGCGCAAACGCGATGAAAAGAGTCGTATCCTGCAAACGTTGGTGTTTGGAAAAACAACGGCTGTGCAGGCAGTGCTTACCGAAACGCAACAGGTCCAAATTCGCCTTTTGCGTGATTACTTGAGTGCGATTGGGAATACGCGTTCCACCGTCTTTACGCAACAAGTAACGGCGCGTACGCAGAAACTGGTAGACTCGTATAGTCTCTTGCTCAAGCTCGAACGCCTATTGGGTAATGCCCAAGCCCTGCGCGCGCGCATGGCGCAGTCATCTTCCCAGGTACAGCCGGGCACTGACCTGGCGCTTGTTCTGCTCGAATCCAGCGCGTTTACGACGTGGGCAGAGCTGCCGGTCAGTCTCCAAATCCCCATCACTGAACTCAATAGTGGCAAGAGTACGGCGGAACAACTCCAAGCTCTGGACAGTTTGATTGCCGAGATTCAGACGCAGCATACCTCCATTCAAAAACAAATTGACGATGCTTCGCGTGTGTTGCTCAGCGATACGGGCTATGCCTATTTGGATGCAAACACCTCTGACCCTTCCTCCCCGCTTAGTGCGGCGATTCAATCGCGCGTGCAAGCGCTCTTGAATCTCGACGGTTTGGAAGATATTGCTTCCTACGAGAGTTCTGATGCAGCAGTTGTGGCAGCCATTGACACATTGCAAAAAGACATAAATGGTCTCAATGCAGAGATTGAAGTGGAAAATGCCAAACAGCGTGATTTGACGCGCGCGCGTGACCTGGCGTGGGACACGTACACAGCGCTTGCAAACAAAGTTGCCGAGTCCCAAGTCACAGCAGATTCAAGCGGAAGCATTGTGCGGGTGGCTGCCTCTGCCGTTCCACCGACCCAACCGGTTGCCAGCGGACTGAGCCGGACTGCTTTGGGTTTGCTCTTGGGACTGTTTGTGGGGACGGCTCTGGCATTTATTCTAGAGTTTTTCGTGACGGCGTTCCCCGATGCGTCGCATGTCAAGCGCGCCCTCAACCTGCCGACGCTTGCGACAATTCCCGCATTCAAGTCCGCGCCCGGGCAGGCGAATTTGCCGCGCCCCGTCCTGGAAGCATTGCGTGGATTACGCTTTCAATTGTTCGACGCAAACAAAGCGCGCGCGGTAATGGTCACGAGCGCTTTGGCAGGCGAAGGCGTCACCACCACCGCGTCGAATTTGGCAACCGTTGCCGCACAGGGCGGCATGAATGTTTTGTTGATTGATGCAAATTTGCGCGAACCGACAGTGCATTCCAAGTTCAATCTTGAAATGGCGCCCGGGCTCTCCAATCTTTTGACCAAGGGTTCAGGGACGGACCTGCAATCCGGTGCATACACGCACGCGGTCAACGCAAATCTTTCTGTTCTCACAGCGGGTTCGCCCGAGTCCGACCCGGCGGCAGTTTTGCAGCACAAGACATTCGAATTCTTGATACAGCACGCCAAAGAAAAATTCGATTTGGTCATTATGGACGCCCCGCCGGTCAACGGAACGATTGATGCCATGGAAATCACCCGCGTGGCGGACGGTGTGCTCTTGGTGATTGACAGCGCGGACACGCCGCGCGCCGCCGTGCTTGACGCGAAAGCAGAATTGGCTGCCTCCGCTACACCCATTTTGGGCGCGGTGCTGAATCGCACCGGACGCGTGACGGCAGACGAAACGCGGGGGGCGAAATCGGACGCAGTGCCCTCCCGAACAATGTTGTCGGGTTTACGAACGTGGTTCTTGGATTTGGTTGGACCGCGTTCAGGAACATAGAGTGACGCGCACTTTGTCTTGGCGGCGCGCTGCAACCCTGATTGCCGATAATGAATCTTGGCTGGTCTGGGTTTACGGCGTGCCGCTTTTAATTTCAAGCAGCATTCCGCTTTGGCTTTTGGCGGGGGCTTTGGGCACGGTTCCGCTTTTTTGGTTCGCGCGTCGAATCGCTCGCGGGCAGTGGTCGGTCAACACTCCGCTCGGGCTGCCGATTGGTTTGTTTCTGGTTCTCGGTTTGATGGCTGTTGCGGTTTCAATAGACCTGCTGCTCAGTGTGAGATTGTATGCAGAATTTGTTGGCGGCGCGGCGCTGTATTTTGGAATTGTAAATGGGTTGAGTGGGAGCAAGGTTGAAAATGCAAACGCCTCGCGCGCGGAGGGCAAACGCTTTGCGCGCGTATTGTGGGTCCTCCTGGCGATTGTCCTCGCGATGGGTTTCGCCGGCGCGTTGGGTCTGCGTTTTTCAGACAAATTCTTGCCCGTGCAGTTGTATCCGTATCTTCCCAAATTCGATTTTTCGATTTTTAATCCGCGCGGCTTTACGCCCAACATTGTCGCGGGCGCGATTGCTCCGGCGGTTCCGCTATGCTGGCTGTGGGGCTGGCGCCAACCGCGTGCATGGCGCGTGGTGTTGTACGGCATTTCGTTTTTCTTGTTGGGGGTGATTGTGTTGACCCAATCGCGCGGCGCGGTGATTGGCATTGCGGTGAGCGCTGCCTTGATTGCCTTCTGGCTCAAGCCGCGCATCGGATGGGTCATTGCTGTTTTGCTTGTCGGCGCGACGGCGTTGTTTCTTGGCATGGAAGCAAATCGCGCGGTAGATTCATCACCGGACGACTCGACGGTCACGGCAGCAGGACGCTTTGAATTGTGGTCGCGCGCGCTGTATATCGCGCAGGATTTCCCATTTACGGGAATCGGCTTGGGTACTTTTTCGCAAGTGGTCCCCGTGATGTATCCGCTGTTTATCAATAGTCCCGACGCGCCGATACCGCACGCGCACAATATGTATTTGCAGATGGCAGTAGATTACGGTGTCGGCGGTTTTGTGGCATTTGGCGGAATGGTGCTGACCGTTCTTTTGCTCGGCGCGGTCACCTTGAAACGCACGCGCGCCGCGCCAAGCGAGCTGCTGGTAACGGGACTCGTCGGCGGCTATATCGTTTTTTTGGCGCATGGCATGCTCGATGCAGTGGTGGTGAGCACCAAAGTAAGTGTGGTGATGTGGATAATGGTCGCGCTCTTGACGGTGCTGTATCGGAATACCTTACCCGGCGCGCGATATGAATGACGCGCGCCATGAGAATTCTTGGCGCGGCACGTGGCTTTCGCTCGCGATGGGCGCGGTGGGCAGTGGGATTGCCATTTGGCTCATCGCGCGCGGTGTAGATTTCTCACAAACGCGTGACGCGCTCGCGTCGAGTCAACTCGGATGGGTTGCGCTCGCGTTTTTATTTCAAATGCTTGCGACCGCGTTCACTGTCCGCCGCTGGCAAATTTTATTGCGTCCCGCGTCCGCGCGTTTCTTGCCACTCTTGCAAATTTATTTCAGCGCGCATTTGCTCAATACACTGCTGCCCGCGAAACTTGGCACCGTCGCGCGCGTCCTCCTCACCGCCGAAAGCGAACACCTGAACGCGGGCGTGTCGCTCGGCTCGGTCGCGATTGAAAAAGTCGTGGATACGTTGGTGATGTTGGTGCTGCTGCTCGCGCTCGCATTTTTTATTCCAATGCCCGAATGGCTGCGCGATTCGTTGAGTGCGAGTGTGGCGTTGGTCATCGCCGCCTTGATTGTTTTGGCGAGCGCGCGGCGCGTGCGCGAGCCATTGCTGAACGCGCTGGCGCGTATCGAGACGCGCGTACTCGGACGACATTCGACGCGTGCGGCGAATTTGGCGCGCGGGATTTTGGACAGTTTGGTGAATCTCACGCAGCGGCGCGAAGCGCTGACTGTTTTGTTTTGGACAATGTGTGTGTGGCTCGCGGGCGCCGCAGTAAATCAATTGTTGTTCGCCGCGTTGAATCTGAATTTGTCGTGGAGCGCCACATGGTTCGTCATCGTCGCGTTGCAGTTGGCGACGCGCGTTCCCGCGCTGCCCGCGAATCTCGGCGTCTTTCATTATGTGGTCATTCTCGCGCTCGCGGTGTACGGCGTTGGCGAAAGTCCCGCGCTCGCGTTTGCCATTTTGCTGCATCTTGTGATTTTTATTCTGCCCGCGTTCGTGGGCGTGGGGTGCGCGCTGCCATTGAGCGCGCGTTTGGTTGCGTTGGTCGCGCGGCGTCGTTATGCTCAAGAATGAATTGGTTGTTTGTTTTGCGAACCTGAGCTGGGATTTCATGTGGCTGCGGCATCAAGAATTGATGGCGCAGTTCGCGCAGGCGGGACATCGCGTGTTGTTCATCGAACCGATTGGACTGCGAATGCCCGGCTGGCAAGACCGTCAACGCATTCTCGCGCGCATCCGCAATCGTCAGCGCGCCGGCGCGCGCGGCATTCGGCAAGTGATGCAAAATGTGTGGGTCGTTGACCCGTTCGTCAATCCGTTTCAAGAAATCGGGATTGTGCATCGCCGCAATGTGCGCGCCTTGACCGCGCAAGTACAAAACGCGATCGCAGAACTGGGCGGCGGCGCGCCGATTGTGTGGACGTACATTCCGACACCGCTGGCGCGCGAAACGATTGCGAATTTAGAACGCAAACTGTTGATATATGATTGTGTGGATGCGCTGACAGAAAATCCCAAAGGCGTTTTTCAGTCATACGCGGAATCGGAAAAAATTTTGTCGCGTGAGGCGGACATTGTGTTGGTTACATCGCACACGTTGTACGAACGCCAGCGCGCCTTGAATCCGCGCACGTACTATGTGCCGCACGGGGTCTTGTATGAAAAATTCGCGGACGTTCACCCCCCCCCGCCGCGCGAATTGAAAAACATTCCCGCGCCGCGCCTCTTGTTCTTTGGCGGAATTGACGAGCGCCTCGATTTGCAATTGTTGGAACGCCTCGCCGCGCGGCATCCCGCGTGGCACATAATTCTGATGGGCGTCGTCCGCACCGACATTGCCGCACTGCAAAAATTTTCGAATGTGCATGTTTTGCCGCCACAGCCGCATGACGCGCTGCCCGTGTATTTGCATCACGCCGATATTTTTTTGCTGCCGTACGCGCGCATTCCGTTCTCGCATTACATGAATCCCGTCAAACTGCATGAATGCTTTGCCGTCGGCAAACCGACGGTCGCCACCGCGCTGCCGGCTTTTCAAGAATATCGCGATGTGCTGTATGTGGCGCAGGACGCGGACGAGTACGAACAATTCGTCCTTACCGCGCTTGCAGAAAAGGACGACGCGGCGAAAATCGAATTGCGCCGCGCCCGCGCCCGCGCAAACACGTGGGCAAAGCGCTTTGCCGAAATTCAAGAAATTATCGCTAATCGCGAAGCTCGCGTGTCCAATCTCCAAGCTCCAATCTCCAAGCTCTAGTCTCCAATTTTTCTTATGCGTCTCGCCCTCGTTCACGAATATTTTTGCAATCTCGGCGGCGCGGACACGGTGGCACGCGTCTTGCACGAAATGTTTCCCGACGCGCCGGTGTACACGCTCCAGGTGTATGACCGCCATCGCACGCACGAATGGCTGCGCGGCATGGAACTGCGCACGTCGTTCATTCAACGTTTGCCGTTCGCGGGACGCACGCATCAAATGTTTTTGCCGTTGATGCCCTACGCGATTGAACAATTCGATTTTTCGGGGTACGATATAATTGTTTCGTCGTCGAGTTTTATCGCCAAAGGTGTGATTCCGCCGCCTCACGCGCGACACATTTCGTACACCCACACGCGTCAGCGCGTCGCGTGGGATTTGGAATCCGAGTACGTGAATGCGATTCCGCGCCCGCTCCGAATTTTCGCGCAAGCGTACATGCACCAATTGCGGCAGTGGGATGTGACGGCGGCGCAGCGGGTGGACCAATTTGTCGCCAATTCCAATTTCGTCGCGCAGCGTCTAGAGCAATTGTATCGGCGTGATGCAGTGGTCCTTTATCCGCCGGTGGACACACAAACGTTTGCGCCGTTGAATGTGCCGCGCGAGAATTATTATGTGGCAGTGGGGCGGTTGGTGAAATACAAACGCTTTGATTTGGCGATTGCGGCGTGCAAGGAATTGAAACGCGAGCTGCGTATCATCGGCGATGGACCCGAACGCGGCGCGTTGGAAAAAATGGCGGACGCGCACATTCGCTTTTTGGGCACGCAAACGCACGCGGCAATTCGGGAACAATTGGCGGGGGCGCGAGCGTTATTGTTTGCAGGGCTTGAAGATTTTGGCATTGTGCCTGTCGAAGCGCAGGCGATGGGCTGCCCGGTGATTGCGTTTGGCGCCGGCGGGGTGTTGGACACGGTGCGCGCGGACGAAACGGGCGTTTTGTTTGCGGAACAATCAGTCCCGGCATTGGTGCACGCGATGCGGCGCGCGGACGCATTGCGTTGGGATGAAAAACTCTTGCGCGCGCAGGCGGAACAATTTTCGACGCAAAATTTTAAAACGCGTTTTTTGAATTTGCTTGCTCCATACAATGTATGAACCTGATTCCGAATGATGTCCCGCGCGCGCGTTGGGGCGGCGCGGTTTTGTGGCTCGGCGATGTACTGTGCGCGCTTGCCGCGATGGCGTTGGCGGATGGACTGCGCCGCGTGCTGCCGTTTGGCGCGCCCGCCGACCGTTTTTACGTGACCCCCGACGTACTGCTGTTGGTCGCGTTGATTTGGTCGGCAGTCTTTTATTTTTTGGGAACGTACGAACGACGTCAGCGCGATGAATTGCGCGTCGAAATGCGCGCCGTGTTTCTTGCGTCCACATTTGCTTTGTTCACGCTGGCGGCGGCGCTGTATTTTTTCAAGATTGAAAATTTTTCGCGCGTCCTGTTTCTCTATTTTTACGCGCTCGATGTTGTGTTCACGGTGGCGTGGCGTTTTGGTGTACGCACACTGCGCGCGCGGGGACATGTGGCGGCGGAACCGCGCCGCGCAATTATCGTCGGCACGGACGCGACGGCGCAAGAGCTCGCCGCGCAAATTCAGATGTGGCAGGGCTATACGTTAGTCGGATTCATTGCCGAGAATGAAAGTGTGGACGCGACGTTTCCCGCGCCGCTGTTGGGCACGCTGGCGGATGCGCTGCGAATTGTGGACCATGAAAATATCGGCGATGTATTTTTATCGCAGACGACGCGCGGGCGCGCGGAATTGGCAGAATTGATTCTTGCTTTGCGCGAGCGGCGCGTGCGCGTGCGGCTCATGCCCGATTTGTTGGAATTGATTACGGTGCGCACCGGCATCGAATCCTTGCGCGGACTGCCTTTGATTACCCTGCGCGAACCGGCGATTACGGGTGTCAACAGTGTCTTGAAGCGCGCGCTCGACCTTGTGGGCGCGTCGCTGTGTCTGCTGCTCGCCGGACCCTTGATGCTCGTCGTCGCGATTCTCATTCGAATGGATTCCAAAGGTCCGGTTTTGTTTTCGCAGGAACGCGCGGGGCAGTACGGCAAACCGTTTCGTATGTACAAATTTCGTTCGATGGTGCAAAACGCGGAACAATTGTTGGATGGGTTGGTGAAATTGGACGAACTGCAAGAGCCGCATTTCAAGCTGCGAAATGACCCGCGTGTGACTCGTGTGGGCGCGTGGCTGCGGAGAACGTCGCTCGATGAACTCCCGCAGTTGTTTAATGTGTTGAGTGGTTCGATGTCGCTCGTCGGTCCGCGCCCCGAAGTGATGCGCCTCGCCACGCGCTATTCCCCGGTACAGCGGCAGCGCTTGTTGGTGAAACCGGGCATGACGGGCGCAATGCAAATCAGCGGACGCGGCGACCTTTCGTTTGACGAACGGATGAAGTTGGAAATGGACTATATCGAAAATTATTCTATCTGGCGCGATGTGGTAATTTTGGTAAAGACCGTGCCCGCTGTGTTGAGCGGACGCGGGGCGTACTGATGAAACGAAAACGTAAGCTCTTGTTCGGTCTGCTTTGCCTGACTCTGTGCACGCTCATCGGCTTGACGCGTTCTGTCCATGTTTCCGCGTCAAGTGTGTCGGCAGAAATCACGCCGCGCATTTTTTTACCCCTCGTCTCGGGACAATTAAATTTGCAGCCGCCCGCCGTATCACTCTTTGGCGCGAGTGACTCGAATAGCTTTACCATGTCGCGCTCGCCGCAAGGAATGACGCTTGCCGCCACCGCCGGAATGTCGGGCGTTCGCACCAGCGTCGCGTGGGCGGCGATAGAGCCGGTCAAAACATCACCACCCCAATTCCATTGGCAGAGCGCGGATGCTGCACTTGTGCCGCTGTTACAGCAAGGTTTCTCTCCGCAGGTTTTGATTCTTGCCAATCCGACGTGGGCGGCGAGTACGCCGTGTGGTCCGCTCTATGACCCGAATTACATTGCCGACTTTGTCGCGGGGTTGGGCGCGCGCTATCCGCAGGTCAAGTATTGGGGCTTGTACAACGAGGTTGACCTTACCACATATAGCAATCACCACTCGCACAATGGCGGATGTTTTGGCGAACCCGACCTGGACCAAAACGGCAAACCTGACTATGCCGACTATGCGGAATTGATGCGTGTGGCGTGGCGCGCCCTGCATGGGGCAAATCCGGAGGCAAAGCTCGCGTTTGGTTTGTTGGCGCACGATAACTTTGACCCAAGGGATTCGCCGCCGGGTTATCCTGGCGGCTGCTGTTTCGCGTATTCGTTTGCCGACAATCTCTTTGCCTATATGCAAGCGCATCCTCTGCCCGCCGGAGAGCAGTACGGAGATATTCTGGGCTTTAACAATTACATGATTTACGACCGCGCGTTCTGGGAACACTATTATCCCGGCGATGGCATTTCCTCCAAAGCCAACTCACTGCAAATGCGAATGTCGCAATACGGCTTGGCGTTCCCGATGCTCACGAGCGAAATTTCTGCGACTTCGACCCATCCGGATTTTCCGTTCAGTTTTGTGCAGCAAGCACGCGACTTGGCGCTTCTCTATATCCAAAGCGCGGCGAGCGGATTGGAACAAAGTATTTGGTGGACGTTCGCGGATATGCCGAGTACGTGTTCCAACGCCGAACTTGTCGCCGCGCACCCCACGCTGGCGCGCATTGCAAAAGCGCGCGTGCCGGAAAATCTTTGGCTGCTGCCGGAGAAACCGCCAAGCGCGGACAGTTGCGCCACGTGGACGTTTGGAATTGTGGATGAACACTTGAAACCCAAGCCGTCTTTTTTCGCGTTCAAAACAGTGCAGGAACAACTCGGCGGTTGGACTTTCTCAAAGGTCGTCAACAAGAACGGCTTGTTTATGTACGTTTTTACGCGCGATGGAAAACAAAAACGCGTCTACTATGTCAAAGATGGCGCGGTGCGCACCTTACATCTCAAAGCCAAACGCGCGGTGCATGTGAATGTGTATGGCACACAGGCAGTGCTCAAGCCAAACGCTCAAGGCAAAGTCACGTTCAGTGTTGGATTGGAACCCGTCTATTTGGAACTCGTTCGTTAGCGGCGCGCTCGAGTAAACGCGAATTGGACTTGGATTGGAGCTCGGTTATACTCGCTTGTACGTTATGGACCAAGCCACGCTTTCCCCGTCTGCCCACGGGACATCATTCGAGCTGCAAGAACGCGCGCTCACCTCAATTCGGGCATTGCCTCTTTTACTCGCCATCATCACATTGGCGCTCGGGCTCGTTTATCTCGCGGTGATTCCGCCGTGGGGCGGACCCGACGAGCCGCGTCATTTTGAATATGTACAATTGTTGAATGAAAAAGGGCGTCTCGTCAGTTGGGCGGATGTTGACCAGCCGGTGATGGAGCGCATCATTCGTTCGATGGATGCGGTCAATTACTGGCAGTGGGGCGTCTCGGTGTGGAAGCGCACGAAACCGGGAGAACTCCCAAAAGATTTCAACGCCATCTACGCGGAGGGCGCACATCAGCTGCATCAACCACCGCTCGCGTATCTTTTGTACCTCATCCCATACAAGTTGGCGCCGAACGGTGAGATTCTGGCGCAGCTGTACGCGATGCGCTTGCTTTCCATTGTGCTCGACATTGTGACCGTGTTGGCGGCGTACGTGGCGGGACGCGAAATTTTTCGGAATGACCCGACGATGGCGTTGGCGATTCCCGTGTTTATCATGCTGCTGCCGCAACATCTTTTTTTGCACAGCACGGTAATGAATGACCATCTTGTGGAAGCCGCGCTCGCGTGGATGATTGCGGTCATGGCGCGCACGTTTCGACTCGGCTTGTCCCTGCCGCGCATTGTGTTGATGCTGCTGCTGCTCGGCATTGGGCTCGCGGCAAAACGCAACGCGTTGTACGGCGTGCCGATTTTGGGATTCGGCTTTGTCGTGTACGCCATCACGCATTGGGGCAAGCACATGAGCGCGACGCAAAAAAGTATTCGCCTCGCGCTTACGGTGATTGTCCTCGCGCTCGGCGCGGCGGGACTGGTTTGGACGTGGGATTGGATTGCGGTCAACCAACCGAAACTCGCGGAATACATCGTCCGACTGTTTTTGTTTTTGCCGAGCGAACAATTTCCGTTTCAATTGGATGCGCGCATTATTCAACCTGCCGCGCTCCCGCTCTATGCGAGCTATATCAAGTACGTGTTTATCAGCACGTGGGGTCATTTTGGTTGGATGAATATTACGCTCGGCGTGCAGGCGTATTGGGGCTTTGCCGCGTTGAGTGTCTTTGCCATTGTCGGTTTGCTGTGGTACACCGTGCGCGATTTTCCCAAATTGGAAGCATGGCAGCGCGCGGCGCTTGCGGCGTTTGCCGCGTGTGTGTTGGTCGCGTTTCTTTTGGTCATCGCGCTTCAAGTGCGCTATTGGGATTTGGGTTGGGGCGGTGACCCGCAAGGGCGCTATCTCTTTCCGGTGTTGATTCCAATGGCGACACTCTTTTTGCTCGGCACACGTGCCTTTGTGCCGCGCGCGCGTTACATTTGGTGGTTTGGCGCATTGGTCGTACTGATGGTCGTTTACAACATCGTCGCACTGGGCGTGTTTATCATTCCGTTCTATCGCGCTTGACGCGGCGTCGCAATTCCAAAAGGGGGTTCTGCATGAACGCTTGGAAAATTTTGGTCCGCTCGTTACAAATTGGCTTGGGCTTGAGTGCGCTCGTTGTGCTCGCGTCCGGTTCGGTGTTTCCTGCGCGGGCGCTCGCGCGCACCGCGCCGCGCCCATCGCTCCAAAACGAAAACGCGCGTCCGGCAGCCGTACCGCTCGGCGTCGTCACTGTTTTAGGGATTGATGACGGCGGCGTCATTTCCGATAAACCGGAAGCGCAACAGCTCGCCGGCGCGGTCGGCGTGAAATGGGTGCGTACTGCCGTGAGCTGGGCAGCTATCGAGCCAACACAGGGCGTGTACGATTTCACCTCCAGCGACAAAACTTTGAACAATCTCTTGAACGCCGGACTCTCGCCGATTGTGTACGTTGCCGACAATCCGGCATGGGCGGCGAACACCGCGTGCGGACCGATTGACACCAAAGACGCGGGCAAGCTGGACTCATTCAAAAATTTGCTCTCTGCCCTCGCCGCGCGTTATCCCACCATCGAAGCATGGTCGCTGTATAACGAAGTGGATGAAATGTTCGTTCGCGTGGACAATCGCTATGGCGGCTGCTTTGGCGACCCATCGAAAGGCGGTGTCAACAAAAACAAAGTCCGCGACTATGTGGAATATGCGATTTTGCTCAAGACTGCGTGGGAGGCGATACACACAGCGAATCCTTCGCCGAACGTCAAACTCTTGATGGGTTCAATGGCGTACGATAGTTTTGCGCCAAAAGATTGCCCGCCGCTCTATCCCGGCGGTTGTGTGGGCGGCGCGTTCTATTATAAATTTGCGCCGAACCTTTTTGCGTACATGAAAAAGCACAAACTCACGACCGGCAAATACATGGACGGCGTGACGTTCAACTATTACGACATTTACGGACGCTACTGGGAAAAGTACGCACCCGGACACGGCATCCAAGCGAAAACAAACATCATGCGCCAATTGATAAAGAGCGCGGGGATTCCGGTCGCGCCGCTTTATGTGACCGAAACAGGCAACAATTCGTACTATTTGGGTCTGCCGGGTCAAGCGCGTTGTCTCGAAATTATGATGGTGCGCGGCATCACGGCAAAATTAAAAGGCGTGGTGTGGTGGACGTTCCGCGATTATCTCGATTCCAGTCCTCCGCCGTCCAATACCAACAAGTACGGGATTGTGGACCAGAACCTTCAACCCAAACCTTCCTACACCACACTGCAAACATTGGCGACAGAGTTGAACGGCTTCAAGTTCAAGAAAAGTTTCAGCGGCACCCCGGGCTTTGCCGACGTGGAAGCATATCGCTTCAAAAACGGCAAGCAGCTAAAATTTGTCGTGTGGTCGTCCAAAATTCAGACCGCGAGCCCCGCGCCGGAGTGCTCGTGGGCGCGCGCGACCCGCGTGGCAACATTCAATGCCACGAAACTGCGCGTCGTGACGTTTTTGAACAAGGTCAAAAACGTCAAAGACAATGCCAAAAAAGACCTCGACAAGCGCCCCGGCATCATTGCTATCAACGTTACCGGCAGTGCCCTGATTGTCGAAATCAATCCCCAATAAAAAAGTGTTGTGTTGAACTGCTCTTGAGTAAGTTGCTTTGCGCCGTGCGGACATCCTGTTTACGAAACATGCTTTTATACAGAGCCAAGTCTGTCGCGCCGGCAAAGCATGTATGTTGAAAGGGAAACCAGCCAGCCGCAGCTGCTCTTTGTTGGCTGGCTTTTCATTTGAGGTGCTATGCGTTTTCGCCTAATTCCAATTCTTGTGCTCGGCGCGCTCGTCGCCGCAACCAATGCGTGTGCGTCGCCGACGCCGATTCCGCTCAATCCAACCGCTGTGCCAACGGCTCCCGCCGTCGCGCTCGCGACCACGCCGCCGACGCGCGTGCCGACCGTTCCGCCGACGGAAAACAGTTTGCCCACAAACGCGCCCGCGCCCACTGATGCGATAGAGCCCACCGAACCACCCGCGTCGACTGAACCGCCTCCGCCGACAGAGGCACCGTCGCCCACCGTGCCTCCGGCAGTGCCCGCGTCGCCCGATTTTTTTGGCGCGAGCACGTATGGTGAAATCATTCATAACGACCAGGTGCGCGCGTTGGCAATCGTCGCGGGCGTACGGATGGTGCGTACCAGTGTGGACTGGGCAAACATTGAAAAGAACAAAGGCGAGTTCAAATGGGGCGGCGCGGATGGCGCGTTAAAGCCGCTCCTCGAAAACAATCTCGTTCCGTTAGTTTTGATTTTGAACAATCCCGAATGGGCGTCGAACACCCCGTGCGGTCCCGTGAACGATTTGCTCGCGTTCGACGAATTCATGCGCGCCCTCGTCGGACGTTACCGCAATGTGAAATATTGGGCGTTGTATAACGAACCCGATAATTCAAAATATCCCGCGCAGGTTGGTGGGGGCTGCTTTGGCGGCGCGGATTTGAACGGCAATGGCAAGCCGGATACGCAAGATTATGCGGAACAATTGCACGTCGCGTGGCGCGCCATACATCAGACGAACCCCGACGCGGTGCTGGTGACGGGCGCGTTGGCGTTTGATAATTTTGATGAGGCGAGCGCGCCGCCGGGCTATCCGGGCGGAGGCAATGGCGGCTCGTTCAACTATAACTTTACGCACGACCTCATCGCCTATATGCAAGCGAACCCGTTGCCCGACGGCGAAAAATATTTTGACACGCTCGCGTTCAATTTTTACAGTATCTACGGTCCGTACTGGGAAAGTCAGGTGGGTAACGTCAACGTTGGCGCCAAAGCAGCAATGCTTCGCAAAATCATGAACGACGCGGGCATGGACGCGCCGTTGTTGGTCAGCGAGACCGGTTCCGATTCCGGCGGTGCAGGCAACGAGGGACAAAGCCAAAATGTGGTCAAACTGTTTACGCGCGGACTGGCGAATCATTTGACGCATATGGTGTGGTGGACGTTTCAGGATTTTCCCGATTCCGCGCCGCCGCCTTCCAATTTGTGGAAGTACGGACTCATTGACCAAAATCAAAATCCCAAACCTTCCTACGCGGCATATCAAACCATCACGCGCCAATTGAGCGGCGCGGCGTTTTCCCAAGCGCTCCAAGTGCAAGGCGGCGAAGGATATCTCTTTACGCGCGACAATCAAAGCAAAGTGGTGGTGTGGTCCGCTTCCGATTCGCCCATCACGATTGCGTTTGCAGGCAAGACGCTCCATGTCACCGACATGTACGGCGCGGAACGCGTTGTCAATGACGGGAGCGCCGAAGACAACGACCAAACAGATGGACGCATTACGCTCGCAGTGACCAAGTCGCCGATATATGTCGAGGCGCCACGTTAAGCGGACAAAACAAGAAAGGCAAAAATGTTTCGAATTCTCAAACGTTTGACAGCACTGGTCTTGGCTCTTGCACTTGGGCTGGTGATTTCGCGCGCCGCACCCGTGCTGGCAGATGGACCCATCACCTCAGAATACTTTGCGCTCGACGACGGCGGAGTCACATCGCAAAGCGAAACGCGCTTAAATCTCGCGCGCGACGTCGGCGCGACGAGTCTGCGTCTGGCGCTGTATTGGAGGTCTGTCGAGCCGCTTGACACCGCCGCCGAGAGTTTTAACTGGACCTATACCGACAAATATTTCCAACCCGTTCTGAACGCTGGACTGGCGCCGCTTGTGTACATCACCGAGAATCCCGCGTGGGCGGCGAATACGCCGTGTGGTCCCATTGACACCACGAACCCTGCGCTGGTCACCGCGTTCGCGGATTTTATGGGCGCGTTGGCGACGCGTTATCCCGAAATCAAAATCTGGGGACTGTACAACGAATCGGACAACAGCCGCGTTTCACAACACACCGGCGGCTGTTTTGGCGATGACGTCACAGGCGATGTCAATACTAACGGCGTGGCAGATTACGTCGAGTACGCCGAGATGTCCAAGATTGCGCGCGCGGCAGTCCATCAAGCAAATCCCGATGCCAAAGTCGCCATGACCATCGCGTTTGACGATTTTGATAACATCACCTGTCCGCCCGGTTACCCGGGAGGATGTCCGCCGCTTTCGCACTTTAACTATAATTTCTTGCCGAACCTCTTTGCCTATATGGCGGCGAATCCGCTCCCCGAAGGTGAAGCGTATGCGGACTTGCTCGCCTTTAGCTATTACGATATTTACGGCGGCTATTGGCAAAATCAACCCAGCGGCGCGGGCAAACACGGCATTCAGGCAAAGGTCGCGGCGATTCGTCAGCGCATGACCGACGCGGGCGTATCCATTCCGCTCTATGTCACCGAGACGGGCAGTGATTCCAAGCCCGCCGGTTTGGAGGGACAGAGTCGTTGTCTCGCGCTCGCGTATGTGCGCGGGATGGCAGTGGATTTGAAAACGATTGTGTGGTGGACACTTGTGGACAATGACACGTGGGGTTGGTACTATGGACTGTTGACCTCCGACAACAACTTGAAACCTTCGTATCACGCGTACCAAACCGTCTTTAATGAATTGAACGGCTGGACATACCGCAGTGTGTGGAAAAAACACAACAAGGCGGAAGGATACAAATTTGTCCGCGATGGGCAAATGAAATGGGTGCTTTGGTCCAACGTCTATGCCACCGACCAAGGTGTGCCATGCGCGCGCGCGCGCGAGGTCAAGCGCGTGAATCTTGACGCGAAACGGCTCACCATCGTGGACTTGTACGGAAACGCGCGGCTGATTCGGGACAACAAACCGGGAGACCTGAATCCCAAAAAAGGACGCATTGGTTTTCTCGTAGACGGGTCGCCTCAATACGTGAGCATCACCCGCTTTCCCAAAGCGAAATAGTCAGGAGTGTTTGTCATGCTCCGCACCTTTCCCAACGCATCGTCCGTTTTTTCTTTTAACCGCCGTCCCGGAAATTTTCTTTTCCCCCCTCCATGTGGGCAATGACCACATGATTTCCGTCTGCATTGTCAGTTACAATACGCGCGCGCTGTTGGAAAAATGTCTGCGCGCGCTCGAACGCGCGGACGCTGCGTCCGCATTGGACCTTGTTGTCGCCGATAATGCCTCGCGCGATGGCAGCGCCGAAATGCTCGCGCAGCAATTTCCGCGCGTGCGTTTGATTCGCAACGCGCAAAATTTGGATTACACGCGCGCGATGAATCAGTGCCTGAAACTGGCGCGCGGCGAATGGCTCCTCTTGCTCAATCCCGACACCGAACCCCAACCCGACGCGCTGCGCGAATTACAGCGCGCCCTGGAACGTCACGCGGATTGGGGCGCAGCGGGCGCGCGTCTGGAATTTGCTGACGGTTCGCTGCAACGCACCGGCGCGCGCTTTCCGACGCTTTTGTATTTGATGTATGAAGCATTGGGCGTGAACGCGCGCGTGCCGCACAATCGCGAACGCGCAAAATATCTCTATGCAGACTGGGACCGCGCGACGGGACGCGCGGTGGACGCGTTGTCGGGCGCGTGTCTCATGGTGCGGCGTGCGGTGCTCGAACAAGTCGGTCTCTTGGACGAACGCTTTGTGATGTATGCGGAAGAAGTGGATTGGTGCAAGCGCATGGCGGCGCGCGGATGGCGCGTGGGCTATGTGCCCACCGCGCGCGTGCTGCATCATGCCGAACAAAGCGCGCGCCAAATTCCCGATGCGCGCCGCAACGCGCTGTACGAAAACAGCACGGTCGAATACACACGCAAATATTTCGGCGCACCCGCCGCGTTTTGGATACGCGGAATTTTTCGTGCCAAAGAATTCGCGCGCCGGTTCAACCCGCGCGCGCTGCCGATTCATTCACACGAGGCGCTGTTATGAGCGGCGCGCGCTTGTTTCGCGCGACGACGCTGCTCGCGTTGGCGAACGCGCTCGCGCTCGGCATCCAATTTCTCACCACCGTTTTGATTGCGCGCGAATTTGGCATCAGCGCGCAGATGGACGCGTACGCGCTCGCGATTTCCATTCCCGAATCGCTCCAGTATGTTTTGCTGCTGGCGAGTTTGAGCATCATTTTCACGCCGCTCTTTATCGCGGCACGTGACGCGCATGGCGAAAGCGAAGCATGGAGTGTGGCATTGTCGCTGCTGCTGTTGGTCGCGGGCGCGATGCTGGTGGTGATTCCGTTGCTGTGGGCGGCGATGCCGTGGGCGATGTATGTTTTAGCGCCGGGCTTTGCGCCCGAAACGCGCGCCCTCGCAGTGGAATTGGCGCGCTTTATTTTGCCCGCGCTCTTGTACTATGCGACGGCGGGTTTGCTGCTCGGCATTTGTTTTGCGTACCACGATTTTACGACGGCGACGCTCAACACGATTTTGTTTGCGCTCTTGAACCTTGTCGGTTTTTTTTTGTTCGTCCAGATTTTCGCGTGGGGCGTGTTTGGTTTGATGGCGGGGCGTCTCGCGGCGCTCGGCATTCTGGAAATTTTTTTGCTCGCGCGCGTCCTGCGCCTCAAACGTGAAATCCCCGCGCGGATTCATTTGCGGCACCCGCAAGTACGAATGATGTTGAGCTATTTGCCGCCGTACACGTTCGGCGCGTTGAGCGGACAGCTCCAACTCATTGTGAGCCGCAGTCTGGTGTCAACGCTCGGCGGCGGCAGTGTCGCGGCGTGGGGCTATGGACAGCGGCTCGCGGATATTCCGATGGCGGTGGTGGGCGGCGCATTCGGCACAACGTTCTTGCCGTCGTTTGCGGAACGCGTATCTGCCAATGACAGACCCGCCGCGCGCACACATTGGAACAATGCGATTCTGCGGATGGCTCTGTTGCTCGCGCCCGTTGCAGCGCTGCTCGTCGCGCAGGCGGTCCCGCTCATCACAGTACTGTTTCAACGCGGTTCCTTTGACGCGCGTTCAACGCAAGAGAGTGCGCTCGTATTGACGGGGCTTGCGCTGGGTTTGCCCGCGCGCGGGATTGGCGCACTGGTCGCGCGCGGCTTGCCTGCATTCAAAACGCGGCGTGTGCCGCTCCTCCTTTCCGCGCTTGCCACCGCGCTCATTATCGCGTTCGCATTTCTTTTCATCGCGCCGCTCGGACTGTTTGGGGTTGCCCTCGCGACGGCGCTCGGCGAAACGGCGTTTGCGTTGGCGGGCATGTTCGTCTTTGCGCGTTGGCTCGGCGCCACGTATCGCGCGAACGCGCGCGGCATGTTGAAAATTTTTTTGGCGGCGGGTGCGGTGTTTTTACTGAATCTCGCGGTGGTCGCTTGGCTTGCCGTGCCGCTTATGCAAGTGCTGGTCGGCGGCGCGTTGGGCGCGCTGCTGTATATTGCGCTGGGGTACGCGTTCCGAATTGCGGAAATTCGCATGTTGCCGCAAATAGTTGTGAACACGGTGGCGCGATGGCGAGCGCGCGCATGATGATTCAAGTGCGCGGGCGCGCATTCCGGGTACGCGAGGGCGCGTACGATTCGTTCTGGCAAGAGGTGGCAAGTCAAACGTGGGAGCCGGAAACGTTTCGCTTGCTGGAACACTTTATTGATTCGCAACATTCGTT
The DNA here is from genome assembly GCA_029778615.1 of Chloroflexota bacterium. GTDB lineage: Bacteria > Chloroflexota > Anaerolineae > UBA4142 > SHND01 > SHND01. The sequence continues at coordinate 25,423 of JAKOPZ010000097.1, forward strand.
CGTGGATGTGGGCGCGTGGATTGGTCCGACCGTTTTGTATGGCAGTCAAACTGCGCGCATCACGTACGCGCTCGAACCCGACCCCGTCGCCTATGCCGAACTCGCCGCCAACGTGGAATTGAATCAACCGCGTCTCGCCAACGTGCGCGTTTTGAATCAAGCGCTCGCGCCCGCCAGCGGCAAAATCCGTCTTGGCACGCCGACGCGCGCTGGTGATTCATCCGCGACCATGCTCGCGCGTCCTACGCGCCAAGCGTGGGACGCCGAGGCGATTCGTTGGGATGACCTTGTGCGTGTCCAAGCCATTGCCGATTGCAACTTTATCAAAATGGATATTGAAGGCGGCGAGTACCGCGTCATTCCCACCATGACGGCGTGGCTGCAAAAATTTCGCCCGACGCTTTACTTGAGTTTGCATCCGCCGCAGCTGTTTTGGTCGGGTTTGCGAATCTGGCGCGCGGTGCCCGCGCTCCGCCGCGCGTATGTGGCGAATCAAACCGCCAAATTGTTTGACGCGCTCGCGTTTTATCCGTACCGCTTTACCGCGCACGGCGAACCCATCACGCGCGCGGAATTGATGACGCGCGCCGCGCGTCTGGAAAATCTCGCGGTCGTTTTTTCGGAACGCACCGCGAACGAATTGACGACGCCTTTGTTGTGAACACGCTTTTGTATCTCTCGTATCTCGGCGGGCTCGGCGGCGGCGAAAGCAGCTTGCTCTCGAACATTCTTGCGCTCGACCGCGCGCAATTTGAACCGCGCGTCATCTGTGGAACGCCCGGCGCGTTTGTGGACGAACTGCGCGCGCACGCGATTGCGGCGGACGTGCTGCCATTTCGTCTGCCGTACTTTCGCAGCATCGTACCCATCGCGTCGCTCGATTTTTTTCCGCGCCTCTACGCGTATCTCGACGCGCATCCGCCCAAGTTAATCCACTGCAATGACCCCGAATCCGCGTACTATGTCGCGCCGTTGGCGAAACTGCGCGGCATTCCGGTCCTGTGGACCTGTTGGGGTTGGTGGCAGGCAGAACGCGGTTGGAAAAGCGCGTTCTATGAAAAATTTTTGACGCGCATCATCACGCCGACGCACCATTTGAAAAAATGTTTGGTACAAGTGAACGCGCAGTTGGAAAAAAAAACCAGTGTGCTCCCGTTCGGCGTGGACACGGAAATTTTTTCGCCCGGCGCGCGTGACGAATCCTTCCGGCAAGAATTTCAAATTGAACGCGACGCGCCTATCATCACCCTGCTCGCGCGTTTTCAATCGGTCAAAGGGCACATGAATTTTTTGGATGCCGCGCCGGAAATTTTGGATGCGTTTCCCGACACGCGTTTTTTGTTTGTCGGCGATACGGCGTTCGATACGAACGATGCAAGCGAAACGCGCCGCGCCGTGCGTGCACGCGTGGCGACGGACGAACGTTTGCGCGCGGCAGTCATTTTTTGCGGCTTTCGACGCGACGTTCCCCGCTTGTTGCGCGCGAGCACGCTGCTCGTCTGTCCCTCCGATTTTGAAACGTATGGCATGTCCAATCTCGAAGCGATGGCGTGCGGCATTCCCGTCGTCAGCACAAATGTTGGCGGACCCTCCGAAACGATTGTTGACGGCGAAACCGGTTTTCTCGTGCCGCCGCGCGAACCGCATACGCTCGCGGCGCGCGTGAACCAAATTCTGGCAGAGCCGGCGCTGCGCGAACGGATGGGACGAAACGCGCGCGCACGCGTGGAACAACACTTTGCGCTGTGTAACAGTGTGGCGCGCTTGCAAGAAATCTATCGCGCGGTGTTGGCATGAACATTTTATTTGTCGCCCCCGCGCCGCCGTTTCCCGCGCATGACGGCGCGCGTCTCGTCGTCGCCAATTTGGCGCGCGTGTTGGCGGCACAGCATACGCTCGCGCTCGTGAGTTTTGCGGACGACGAAATGGACTATGCCGCATTGCAAAATTATTTCGCGCATGTCGAGCTCGTGCCGCACCGTCCCCCGCCGCGCTGGCGCAAGTGGGCAACCAGTTTTTTGGATGCGACGCCGCTGTGGGTTCGCGCGCACGCGGCGGAGGAAATGCGCGCCGCGCTGCGCGCGCGTCTTCGCTCCTCTGCGTTCGATGTCGCGCATGTGGACACGGGTTTGATGGCGCAGTACGCCGACGCGTTGGAAAAGGTGCCGCGCGTGCTGGCGCCGCATGATTCGTTGACGCGCGCGGCGGAACAGCAACTGCATCACGCGCCGCGCGCACGCGAACGTTTTGCCGCACGTTCGCAAGTTGCCAAACTAGAGCAGTACGAAGCGGCGGCGTATCAAAATTTTGCGCGTGTGATTGTGGTAACGGCAAGCGAACGCGCGTATCTGCAAACGCTTGCGCCCGCACTGAACGTGTGCGTGATTCCGAACGGCGTGGACACGGAATTTTTCGCGCCGCAGGAAACCGCAAGCATTCCCGACAGCATCGGTTTTTTGGGCGTGATGAATTACGCGCCGAATCGAGCCGCCGCGTTGTTTTTTGTGCGCGAGGTGCTGCCGCACATTTGGCGCACCATTCCCAACGCGACGTTCACCCTCATCGGAAAAAATCCGCCTGCCGAACTCTTGGCGCTGACGCGGGATGCGCGCATTCGCGTCACAGGCGAGGTTGCGGACGTGCGTCCGCACGTTGCCGCGCAAAGTATCATGGTGTGTCCGCTGCGCGACGCGGGCGGCATCAAAAACAAAATGCTCGAAGCGATGGCACTGGGGCGGGCGATTGTCGCAACGTCTGACGCGGCGGATGGGCTCGACGCGCGCGCGGGCGATGAATTTTTGCTGGCGGACGATGCGCCGTCCTTGGCAAACGCGTGCGTGCGCTTGTTGCGCGATGCGGAACTGCGCGCGCGGTTGGAGCGCGCCGCGCGCGCGTGGGCGCGGCAGCATTCGTGGCGCGCCGCGGCGGAACAGTATCTGAACGTTTACCGCGCGGCGATTTCGGAATTTTGAAATTTTCTCATGCGCGTGCTCATTGTCGAACACAAAGAAATTTTTGGCGGCGGACAGGTCGCGGTGTTGAACCTGCTGCACGAGTGGTCGAAACAACGCGCGGCGGTCCGCGCGCGCATTGTGTGTTCGCCAAATGCCGCGCTCGCACCGCGCGCACGCGCGTTGGGAATCGAAACCGAAGTGTACGCACTGGGCGCAATCGAAAAAAATAATCGCATGGTGTGGAATCTCGCGCAGCGCGTCGCACCCACTGCGCGATTGCTGCAAACCTTGCGCCGCGCGCGCAGCGAGGTCGTTTTAGCGAATGGCGCGTTTTCATTTTTGGCGAGTGTGGCGGCGGCAAAAATCGCGCGCGTGCCCATTGTGTGGTTCGAGCACAACACCACTCTGCCAAACGACGTGCGCGTGCGCCGTATGATTGCGTGGGCGAATGAAATTGTCGTCGTGAGCCGCGCCATCCGCGAACAATTTTGTGCGCTTGCGCCGAACGCGCAAAATAAAATTACCGTGATTTACAACGGCGTGGATGCAGAACGCTTTCGCCCGAACCCGGAATCGCGCCGCGCGTATCGCCGGCAATTGGGAATGGACGAATCCGCATGTGTTGTCGGCACGGCGAGTCGTTTGTCGCCGGAAAAGGGCGTCGAATTTTTTGTCGAAATGGCGAACAGGATATCCAAAGAAAACGCTTTCGTACAGTACCTTATCGTCGGCGACGGACCGGAACGCGCGGCGTTGCAAACGCTTGCCTCAAATCCTGCAATTCATTTTTTGGGCGCGCGTGACGACATTCCCGCGCTGCTCAACGCATTCGATATTTTTGTCTTGCCTTCGCTGGCGGAAGCATTCGGGATTGCGGCAGTGGAAGCGATGGCGTGCGCGCTGCCGGTGGTCGCGTCGGATGTGGGCGGGCTGCGCGAAATCGTCCTCGAAAACGTAACCGGGTTGCGCGTCCCGCCGCGTGATGCGCGAGCGCTCGCGGACGCGGTGAAACAATTGCTGCGCGAACCTGAAATGCGCCAACAATTTGGCGCGAACGGACGCGCGCGCGCGCGCGAACATTTTTCCATTGACCGCACGGCGCGCGAAATGTTCGCCGTCCTGGAACGCGCGGCGAATGGACACCGATGAAAAATTATTCGCGCTTGATTCTGCGCGTCGCACTGCTCTTGCTCACGGCGTTGGCGTTGATGTGGTCGCCGTTGTCGAACGGGTATCCGTTCATTCACTCCGATACGGGGACGTATTTATTTTCGTCCATCAATTTTGGCGTGCCGCTCGACCGCCCCATCGGTTATGGTTTGTTCATTCGCGCCGCCACGCTTGCGCCGACATTGTGGATGGTGGTCATTGCGCAAGCATTGGGCACCGCGTACTTGATGCTGCGTGTGGCAGAATGTCTACTCCCGCCATCGCGCGCGCGAATTTGGCTTGCCTTTGCAATTGCGCTCGCGACGATTTTGATTACCACTGTCTCGTTGTTTGTCGGTTTTATTCTCGCGGATATTTTTGCCGCGTGGCTGTGGCTCGCGACGATTTTGTTTTTGCTCACGCCGTACCGTTTTGAACGCGCGCTCGCGGCGTTAGCTTGCCTCGTCGGCGTGTGGACACACAACAGTCATGTCCTGTTGGCAATCGGGCTGGTCGGCGCGCTGGCGGGTGTCGCGCTGTTGGCGCGGCGGCGCGCTTTTCTCGCACGCGCGGCGTGGTACGGCGCGGTCATTGTCGTTTCGATTCTTGGCGCGATGTTGGTCAATGTTTGGCTGTACACCACGCCCTCGCCAACGCGCGGCGGCGATACAATTCTCCTCAGTCGTTTTCACGAGATGGGCGTGTTGAATCAAACGCTCGAACAAAATTGCGCGCAGCAAAAATGGGCGCTCTGCGAATTGCAAGACTTGGTGCGCGTGCACGACCGCGAATATCGCTGGCTCTTGCACGGCGCGGATTCGCCCGTGCGCCAAATCGGTTTTGACAAACACAATGACGAACAGCGCGCAATGGTGTTTGCCGCGCTGCGCTGCTGTTGGCAAACGATAGCAGTCGAAAGTGCGGCGGAAAGTTGGCGGCAGTTTTGGCTCATTCAATCTTTTGATTATTTGATTCCGCTGCCGCAGGACAAACCTTCCGTCTCGTACGACGCGGTGCGCGAAATGTATCCGCAAGAATTGGCAACTTTTCGCGCGAGCGCGCAGCAGCGCGACGCCGCGCCGTTGGTATGGCTCTTGCCTGTGCGCGAAAATGGAATGCTGGTCGTGGAATTGATTTTCCTGTTGGCGCTCGCGCTTGCCGCGTTGTGGCAGAGACAACGCGTCATGCTCGGGTGGTTGCTTGGCACGCTGGCGTTCGTGATGTGGAATGCGGTGGTGATGGCGACCTTTAGCGGCGCGGTGACGCGTTATCAAGCGCGCGTCGTGTGGTTGATTCCGTTCGCGGTGTTGATTGCGGCGAGCGCGCTGATTTTTCGCGTGCGGAACGCGCGGGGATGAAACGACATGTCGGTAAAAAGAATTCTGCACGCGCACGCGACGCTTTTCGGTTTGAGCGCCCTCGTGCTCATTGGCTTGCTCTTGCGCGTATGGCAAATCGAACGCTACGGGTTATGGATTGACGAAATTACAACGGCGAACTGTCTGGAATATTCGCTCGCCACAATTCTAAATTGTCATTGGGTGGAAATCGGTTCGGTCGTGCATTTTGTCGCCACTGATTTGGTGTACACCTTGTTCGGGCGTCCGCCGCTGCCCGTTCCCGAATGGCTCGTGCGTTCGCCCGAAGTCATCGCAGGAACGCTGACCATTCTGGCGGCATGGTTCGCGTCGCGCGAATTGCTCGGCACACGCGGCGCGTGGCTCAACGCGTTGCTGTGGACCATTGCGCCAACGGCAATCGCGTACAGCCAAGAAGCGCGCATGTACGCGTGGCTGCTCCTCTTTTCCAATGTGTCAACGTGGTTCTTGGTCTATGCGCTCAAACGCAATTCATGGCGCGCGGGCGTACTGTTTGGAGTGACCGCCGCGCTCAATTTTTACAGTCAGTATCTCGCGGGCGCGGTGATTGCGAGCCAATTTTTATTTGCAATTATTTTTCTCGGCTATGCGTCCAGACGCGCACCAAATCAATTCAGGCGAATGCTTTGGATTGCGGCGCTGGGAATGCTTGGGGCAGGAATCTTGGTCGTGCCGTGGTTGTGGAACCGTTTGCCGGGCGTCGTGTATTTGTTGACCACGCCAGATTTGGTGCGCACGCCTTTGACCCTCAATTATTTCGCGAATGTGCAGGCATGGCTTGTTTTGGAGCAAGTGGAAATTCCATTGGCAGCGCTCGCCCTGTTCGGGTTGGAAATTTTTGGCGCCAAGTGGTTGTGGCAAAAAAATCGTTTTGTGCTCGCATACATTTCATGCTGGCTCGGCATTATTTTTATTTTTTTGATTGCGCGCGGCGCAGGGTTTGTTTCCTTCCGTCATTGGTTAGTGGTTCAGCCGCCCATCTTTTGGTTACTGTCGGCGGGTATGCTCGAACTTGTAGAGAGATTGCAAAACAATTTGCCGCGCGAAAATTTTTTCATGCGCCCGCGCGTCCTAACGGTTTCGGTTGCCATCCTCGTGAGTATTGCGCTCGTGCCCTCGCTCGCACAATTTTATGCGGACCCCTTTGAAAGTTCGCGTTTTGACGATTGGCGCGGCGCGGCACAATTTTTACGCGCGCACGCGCAAGCGGACGAGCCGGTCATTGCATTTGGTGACGCGTCCGTTTATCACAAGTTGGCGTTTGAATTTTATTTGCCGCGCGCGGCGAGTTCGCCGCGTGTGTTTGAGCCGAATGATTTGGATGGAAACTGGGTGGCGCAAGCCAAGACGCGCGCGGGACGCGCGTGGGGCATTGTGTACGCGCGCAACGCGGAAACGTTGGAACGTCTGCGCGCGTTGGGCGCGGGACAAATAGATTTGTATCAATTCAAAAACTTGGCGTTGGTGTCGCCGCACCCCGTCAGCGCGTCGCAAACGATTTTTGAAAACACCGTGCGACTGGTGAATTTGTATCGCGCGTGGGATGCCGAACGTTTTGCGCTCGCCGACGCGCTGCTGCGCGATGACGCGGCAGGCAAAAACCTGATTGCCAATCCGGAATGGGCGACGCGCAAAAGCGGTGTGCTGCGCGGCTGGGTTTTTGGCGCAATACACGGCGCGGTGATTTCGCTCGACGGTGAACCCGCGCTCGCGTTGACGCGGCATGGCGAAACGGACAATGCGACTGCACAGCAAGAAATTGAATTGCTGCCGGAGCAGCTGTACATTTTGCATTTCGAATGCCGCAATGCGTTAACGGACGGGGCACAGCGGCTTTACATTTTTTTTCGAGAAAAGGATGCAATCGTGAACACTTATCCAAGCGGCGCGGGCTATGTTTGCCCCAACAACGCGGGCTGGCATGCGAGCGCGTTCAGTTTTCGCGCGCTCACGACCAATACGACGGCGACGGTTCTGCTGAGCAACGCGGGCGCGGGCGACACCTATTGGCGGCATCTTGTCCTGACGCAAGCGCCGCCACAGTGATTTGCCTTTTGGATTCCCATGCGTATCGCCGTGAACTTGCTGCCGTTTCGTGAACAGCTCGCGGGCGCGGGACGGTACACGAAAAATATCCTGCGCGAACTGGTTGCGCGCGACGCGGACAATGAATATATTTTTTTTGTTTCGACGCGCGCCGCGCCGCATTTCGAGTTCGACGCGCGAAATGTTTCGATGCAGCGCGTTCCGCTTCCCGCTTCGCTTTTTGCCAGAATCGCGTACGAACAATTTGTGCTGCCGCTTGAACTGGCGCGCGCAAACATGGATGTTTTGTTCACGCCTTCGGTTGCGCTTCCACTCGTTTGGCGCGGAAAAAAGGTCACAGTGGTTTATGATATGATTGCGGAACACGCGAACGTTTCCAAATATGCGCCCGCGCGCCGCGTGTATGTGAAATGGATGTCACGTTATGCGGCGCGCAATTCGGATGCCGTCATTACGATTTCGGAAAATTCGCGGCGCGAAATTTCCCAGTACGCGCAGGTGCCGCGCGAAAAAATTTTTCTCGCGCCGCCCGCGACGAATTTGCAGCGCGTCACGGATGTTGTCGCGTTGCGCCGCGTGCGCGACGTGTATCGCTTGCCCGAAAAATTTATTTTGTATTTGGGAACGTTAGAGCCGGGAAAAAATTTGCCGCGTCTTGTGCAGGCGTACGCGCAGCTCAAACACGCGCATCCCGAATTGGAACAACAGCTCGTCCTCGCGGGCGCGCCGGAACGGGGCGTGCGCGAAATCGAAAATGAAATTCAACGCAGTGACGCCGTGGGCTTGCACCTCATCGGCTTTGTGGAAGAGCAAGACCTTGCCGCGCTGTATTCCCTTGCAGATGTATTGGTGTATCCGTCGTTGTATGAAGGTTTTGGGATTCCGCCGCTTGAGGCGATGGCGTGTGGAACCCCGGTGATTGTTTCCAACGTCTCTTCTCTGCCGGAAGTGCTGGGAACCTTGTGGACGGGGCAAGTGGCAGGTCTGTTGGTTGACCCGTACGATACGGGCGCGTGGGCAAACGCGCTGGCGCGGGTTTTGACCGACGACGCGCTGCGCGAAAATTTGCGCGCGGCGGGCTTGAATCGGGCGCGCGAGTTTTCGTGGGCGCAGAGTGCAGCGGTGGTAAAGGACGCGTTGGGGGGTTCGGTGGTTGGGTGATTCCCAGCATGACGCCTTGGGCGCGTCGTCAAGCGTGAAACGTCAACTGTCAAGGCAACTGCAAAGTCGCGCCAATTGTCATTTCGAGCGGATGCGAGAAATCTCAACCTTTCGTGACAAACGAGATTTCTCACAGAGTTTACCCCGAAGGATTGAGGGGTTCGAAATGACATATCCTTGTCAAGGGACTTTGCAGTCGCCTTACGTCAACTGTCAACCGCGATACGGGTGCAATTCACATTGGGGGCAAGTTTAATCGGGCGATTCAAGATCGCGTGCGATGCACGGCATCGCCACCCAGCGCCAAGTGAACCTCCGTTCACTAATCGGTGAAGACCGATTTCGCTATGCGTTGCTGCGAATTCTATTCGCCCGAACAAGTCACGCTCAAACTGAACTACACGATACCTGATACTTGCCATGTGCGACCTTTCGATTATTTTGTTGGTGTGGCGCGATGTAGAATTTTTGCCGCGCTGTCTCGAATCCATTGCCGCCGCAAAAAAAAATCTAGAACTTGAAATTGTGTTGGTCGCCAATGGGATTCCGCCCGAAACGTTGGGCTTGGTGTTTGACGCTTCGCGCGCTGCCGGGCAAGCCGTTTCACGCTATGCGTCAATCCCAATTCACATGATTCACAATCAAACCAATCGCGGCGTTGCGCCCGCGCGCAATCAAGGACTGCCAAGCGCGCGGGGGCGCTATCTGATGCTGTTGGATGTGGACACTCAAGTCACCCCCGACGCCTTGAACAACTTGGTGCAGTTCATGGACGAAAATCCCGCTGTGGGTTTAGCGGGCGCGCGTTTGGAAGATGCAAACGGCACTCTGCAATTGACGTGCCGCAGACTGCCAACCGTGTGGAGCAAACTTTTGCGGCGGGTTGCCGCGCGGTGGGCGTACAACGCGCTGGCGGACGAAATGCTCGTCGCGTACGACCATCGCACACCGCGCGCGGTGGACTATGTAATTGGCGCGTGCCAAATCATCCGCCGCAAAGCGTTTGAACAAGTGGGGTTGCTCGACGAACAATTTTTTTACGGACCCGAAGATGTGGACTATTGTATCCGCATGTGGCGTAACGGCTGGCGCGTGATGTATGTGCCTTCTGCGCGCGTGGTACACGCCGAACAGCGACTCACGCGACGCCGCGCGGTTTCAAAATTGACCGTGCTGCACGCGTTGGGGCTGGCGCGTTATTTTTGGAAATATCGTTATGCGTTCAATCGCCCGCGCGTGGCGAACGGCGCGTGACGTTTCACGTTTCACCTGTACAAATGCCCTCACCAAATCCTCTGACGAAATCCCTGCCTATCCCGACCTCGCGCGCGCCGCGTTTTTCTTTGCAGCGTTCGCAGGTGCGGTGGACGTTGGTGCTGGGTGATTTGGTTTTGGTGAATGTTGCCGCGTTGGGTGCGTTGTGGCTCGGCATTCAACGTTCCAGTTGGTGGCTCGCCGTCGGTTCGTGGGACAGTTTCAGCGCGTGGTTTTTGTTTTTGTCGCTCTTGTGGTTTCTCTGCGCGCAGGTGTTCGATGCGTACGATTTGCGCGTGGCGAGTTCGCCGCGCCGCGTGATTGGCGCGACGCTGGGCGTTGTGTTGGGAACGCTCGCCGTGTATCTCGTCGTGTATTTTTTCGCCGCGCCGCAATCGCTGCCGCGTCACTTGATTATTTTCTTTGCGCTCATTGCTGCCGTTTTGCTGTCGGCATGGCGCGGTATGTTTGCGTTGGCGTTGGGCTCAGGACCGCTCGCGCGCCGCGTGGCAATTGTAGGGGGGGGGGCGAGTACGGCGCTCTTGCTCCAAGTTTTGCGCGAACACGCGTCGGCTTATTACCGCGTGGTGGCGGTGTTTGACGCGACGGCGCGACTGGCGGAAAGCGAAGGGAACAGCGCGCGCGGGTTGGACGAAGTGATTGTCGGCGCGCAGGACGATTTGAATGATGAATGGCTCGCCGCGCTGGTGGCATGGCGCGAACAGGGCGTGCAGATTGTGCACATGGCGGCAGTGTACGAGGAACTGACGGGGCGCGTACCGGTGGAACACGTCGGAAAAAATTGGAGCGTGCTGCTGCCATGGGAGCAGGATTCGACGCGCGGGTTGAACGGCATCCTCAAGCGCGCGCTCGATATTGTGTTGGCGGGCGGCGCGTTGATGGTGACAGGATTGTGCTTGCCCTTTATCGCACTGGCGATTCGGTTGAATGGACGCGGCGCGATTTTACTGCGACAGCCGCGCGTCGGTTTGAACGGGCGCGTGTTCACCTTGTACAAATTTCGCACGATGATTCCTGAAGCCGAGCCGCCGGGTGTGGCGTTGTGGGCAGCCGAAAATGACCCGCGCGTCACACGCGTCGGAAAATTTTTGCGGCGCTTTAAATTGGACGAAGTGCCGCAATTTTGGAATGTGCTGCGCGGCGAAATGTCGTTGGTCGGTCCGCGCCCCGAACGCCCCGAGCTCGTCGAAAACTTGCAGCGCGAAATTCCATTTTATCGGCTGCGTCATGTGGTGCGCCCCGGTGTGACGGGCTGGGCGGCGATTCGATTCGGTTATGGGCGTTCGGTGAATGATGCGTTGGTCAAATTGCAGTACGATTTGTACTATATCAAACATCAATCGGTGTTGCTCGACGTGTTGATTTTGGTTAAAACGCTCGGCGCAGTGCTCGCGCCGCCTGCCGCATGAACAATTTCAATTTGTGGGCGCGCTGGACCCGCCACATCATGCAGCTCGAACAAACGGTGTCTGTGCCGTGGTTTGTTCCGCTCGTTCCTCTCGGCGGCGCGCTTGCCGTTGTGTGGTTGTGGATAGAGCCTGCGCTGCCGATATTGATTCTTGCCACTGCGCTCAATCGGTATCGCTTTGAATTTTTTGGCGCGGGGCTGCGCGTGGAACATTTTGTGTTTGTCGGCGTCGTGCTCGCGTGGGCATTGCACGCGCGTCCGACCTTTCGACAATTTCATTTTTCACGCGCGGATTTTTTATTGCTTGCGTATCTTGTACTCGCGCTGGTTTCCTCGCTATTGTATTCCCCACAGCTGCGCGAGAGTTTGAAATTTTTTGGTCTGATGGTGTTTGGCGTCGTGTTGTATTGGTGCGTGCGCGCGTTGGCGAGTACGTCCGCGCGCGCGTTTGCACGCGGAGTGTGGACGCTTGTCGCCGTTGCCGCCGCCGCATCCTTGTTTGGCATTATCGCGTGGCTGGCGTACCCGCTGGGCATCAATCTCGGCGTGCAAATTTACGCGCTCGAAAATTTCACCACCCATTCGCCGTTTGGCACGCTCTTTGATTCCAACACGCTCGGTATGTACGCGATGGCGGGGGCGCTGCTGCAAGTGACGCTGCTGTTGGATGCGCGTTTTGCCCGGTTCCGCGTCTGGCTGATGGGCGGTGCGCTCATTGCGCTGGTTGCCGTCGCGCTCAGTCTCACGCGCGTCGCGTGGCTCGGCTTGGGCTTTGGATTTTTCTTGATTCTTTTATCCAGTCCGCAGCGGCGTTGGGCGCTGGCGTTGGGCGGCGCGGCGCTCGCGCTGGTGATTGTGGCGCTGATTGCGAACAGCGCGCTGGCGGGGGGGGGCGGCTCGCTCGCCGAAATGTCGGTCGCGCGTGTGTTGACGAGCAAGTCCATTGTCTTTCGGCTCGACTCGTACGAACGCGCGTGGAATGACTTTTTGGCGCATCCCTTTTTGGGAAACGGTGTAAATGTGTTCGCGCAAAATTACACGTCGCCCTCGGGCACGCGCGATTGGATTAGCAATTTCGTTTTGATGACGCTTCACGATACGGGCATCCTTGGACTGGCAATTTTGCTCGCGTGGCTCGGCTGGCTCGCGTATGAAACAGGGTGCGCGTTAAAGAATTCGCGCGGCGTGACACGCACGATGCTGCTCGCGCTGTCTATCGCGTATCTCGCGTTGATGCTCACGTATCAGGCGACGACGGTATTTTGGCTGGGCTTTAATTGGGTGTATTTGGGAATGCTGCGCGCGGCAAGCATCATACAAGATGACGGTTCAAGGTGGCGTGATGAAATTCCATAAATGGCACGCATTTCTGATTTGGCTTGTCGGCACCCTCATTGCGATTGCGGTGATTGGCGAAAATGGATATCTTGGGTTAGGACTGGCGATTGCGAGCGGCATTGTTTTTGGGATTGCAAATTTTTTGGCGTTTCAATCCGATGAAGGACGAATGACAAAGGACGAATGACGAATGACGTCGTTTGAGCGCGTGCAACTCGCTTTGCAACATCAAGAACCTGACCGCGTGCCAGTGGATTTTTTGGCGACGCCCGAAGTGTGGAACAAACTCATCGCACACTTGCATCCCGACACGACGGGCATCGGCGCGACGGAATTTGTGGAACCCGCGCGCGAAGCCATCATGCGGCAGTTTGAAATTGATGTGCGGTTATTATCGTACGATATGTTTTGCGCGCCGCCCGCGTCGGTGATGAAAGAGGGCGCGCACGTAGATTGGTGGATTTCGCTCGCGCGTTCCACGCCGAATCGCATGTGGGTACAGTACGTTCCCGATGGCACATGGTACGATATATGGGGCGCACATTATCGCAAGGTGGAACACGAATTTGGATCATATCAGGAATTTGCGGAATTTCCATTATCGCAAGCGACAACGTTAGCGGAACTCGAAGCGCACCCGTTCCCTTCGCCTGACTGGTGGGATTTTTCGCCGCTTCCCGACATTATTCAAACGCTCGATCCCGCGCACCGGTACTATTGGCGTTTTCGCATCGGCTCGGTTTTTGAAATCGCGTGGGCGCTGCGCGGGATGCAGGAATTTTTGATTGACCTCGCGAGTCAACCGGAATTTCCAAAATACATCATGCAGCGCTTGAGCGACGTGTATCTCGAGAATACGAAACGCGTGCTCGAACTCGCGGGCGACCATATTGACATGGTGTATTTTTATGATGATGTCGCTACGCAAAATTCATTGATGATTTCCAAAACGATGTGGCGCGAATTTGTGCGTCCGCACCACGCCGCGTTGGTTGACCTCGCGCACGCGTACGGCAAAAAAGTAATGTATCACTGTGACGGCGCAGTGTATCCGCTCATTCCCGATTTGATTGAACTCGGCATTGATGTATTGAATCCCATTCAACCCGACGCGAAAGGAATGGATTCCGCGCGTTTGAAAAATGAATTTGGCGCCAAGCTCTGTTTTCACGGCGGCGTGGATATTATCCAGACTCTGCCGCGCGGTACAAAGGACCAAGTGATTGCCGAAGTGCGCGAACGCGTGAATGTGTTGGGTCAAGACGGCGGCTATATTTTGTGCAGCTCGCATCACATTCAACCGGACACGCCGCTGGAAAATGTGCTGACCATGTACGACCCTGCATTGCGCTATCGCCAACCGTAAAACGCGGATGGAAAAAAAAGACGCGGCAGTTGTGTTAAACAACTGTCGCGCCTTGGTTTCAAGGCAAATCACGCGAGCGCAATCGGCGCGCGCGTGTTGACCGAATCACGCGCGGCGCGCGCCATGCGCGTCGCTTGCAAACCATCGCGCGCGGACGCGCCCGGCGGCAAATCGTTTTGAATCACCGCGAACAGGTGGTCCCACTCGGCGCGATAGGTGAGCACATAGTCGCCGCCGCGCCGAAGCCGCGACAGCGCGGCAGGCAGCTGCATCAACGCGTTACGTTGTTCGCGCAGCCGCAGACCGAACGCGCCGTCAAAACTGCCGCGCGGAATAAAACGCAAACCGTCGTAACGGTACGGCGAAACAAGCAAGCGACCGCGCTCGCCGATGAACTCGAGCGCATTGTGTTCCACCGCATCTTCGACGAGTGTGGTCGCGGCGAGCAGTCCGTTGGAAAAACGTGTGTGCGCGAGCGCGGTTACGCTGTTGTGTGGCGAAAGCGCTTCGTCCGCGTAAACTTGCAGCGGCTCGGCGTCCAAAATATAACGCAGTGCGTCAAAATGATGCACGCCCAATTCAAAAAACAAATCGCCGCCGTGCGCGGTGGATTGATACCACGCGCTTTTGACGGTGCGGCGGTACGAATTTGCCAACAGTGTGGACGCCGCGCGCAGTGTGCCCAAGTGTCCTTGTTGCACAACTTGACGCGCGTGTTGAATTTGCGCGTGCTGCCGCTGGTTGAAACCGACGAGTAATTTCGTCGTGGCGCGTTCGGCGTGCGCCGCCAGCGCTTGCCCTTGTGCCACATCGAGCGTAAACGGTTTTTCGAGAAAAATATGTTTGCCCGCATCCAGAGCCGCGTGCGCCAATTCAGCGTGCGTGAGCGGCGGCGTCGTAATCGCCACCACGTCCACATTTTCTGACTCGATAGCGGCGCGCGCATCGGCGAGGACGCGCGGGAGGGAAAATTGCGCGGCAACGCGCGCCGCGCGCGCGGCATCAATGTCTGCGGCAACGACGATTTGAAAATTGGGATGCTGCGTGAGAACAGGCAGGTGACGTTGAACGGCAACCGCGCCGAGACCAATCAGCGCAACGCGTAAGGGGTTTGGCATGGCGGACATTATAATCCAGATGAATCTCTGTTGATTTCAAGACCAAGTTTTCTGGCAGGTGTGGAACCAGTACGATGAATCTGAGGAAGTGGGACGGAATGCTCAGCCACGACAAAGCGCGCTCATTTTTCAATGTTGCAAGACCCGCGTTGCCGGCAGATACAATCAAGAAAAACGACGCTGCAAAGCTGACGCCGCTGCAAATCATCCTGTGGGGATTTGTGATGGCGACGCTTTTGGTTTTGGCATGGCGAAATTGGTCTATTCCCGAAATTAGTTGGATTGACCAGCCGACATATATTATTCTATCCAAATCGCTGGTCGTAGGCGAACGTTATGGTTTGCTCTATTCGCCCCGTGTGACAGAAGCAACTCAATTCCCTTTTGGACTGCCGCTCTTGCTTGTTCCATTCGGTTATATTGTTCCGGATAATTTGTCCGGCTACCGTATCTTGCCACTATTGGCAACGTTTCTGAGTACCAGTATTTTGTTTTGGGGGTGGTCACGTCTTGCGCCAGGTCTATCGTACTGGTGGGGTTTGGCGGTGTGCGCGTTATTTGCCATTTCTCCTCTGACGATTCTGTATTCCTCTCAAGTATTATCCGAGGTTGTGTTTTTGCCCATCGTTCTCGGCTCGGTATGGTTTGTGGAACGCACGGTCGAAAGACCGATGCGCGCATGGGGGATTTGGTTGGGCATTCTCGCAGTGCTGCTAGGTTTTGTGAGAACGGTGGGGTGGTTATTTTTGGCGGTCCTGCTCGCGTATTTGTTTTGGCGCAAGGGCAGAACGATTTGGCGGCAATTGCTGTTGGCAGGGTTTGTTTTTTGCATCGCGCTGGGCTTGTGCGTCGAGACCACATCATTGCGTTATTCCGACTTGCTGCCGGGTGAATATGTCTCAATCGGGACAGGTATTGTTTCGCGGGGTTTTGCCGGGACAAATAACATTGCAGAAAATTCGACCGCGCCAGGTATGGACATGGAAGTTTCCCCGACGCCTTCTTGGCCCAAATCTTATTTGCAATTGGTTACGGGCGCTATTTTGTTCCATCTCGATATTTCGCACATCTTGCCCAAGCGCATGGAGGAATGGTTACAGCGCTTTCTTGACCGTTCGGGAATTCCGTTCTTGCGCTATTTGCCAGGTGGCGTGGTGATCGCGTTTCTCGGTCTGGGGATGGCCGTATGGTACCGCCGCGTGGGCGTCCGCGCGTTTCAAGCCGTTGTGCCAATCTATGCCCTGGTTCTCTTGCTATGGATATGGATTTCGCCGCGCTTCTTGTACCCGATTCTGCCACAATTCATCCTTGCGCTCTTGCTTGCCGGGAATGCGCTGATTCAATTCTTGGTTTGCCGCATGGCGAATCGAACGCACGTTATGCGTTGGACAAACGCGCTGACGGGTTTAGTGATTCTGGCACTTGTTCTGGCTTCGCTTTGGTTGAATCTGGTCGCCAAGCAAAATTATGTTGACATGGGTGACCCGGCAAAGCGAACAGAGTGGATTCGCCAAAATACGCTTCCGAATGCGATTGTGGCAAGCGTCTATCCTGCCATTGATTATTTGTACAGTGGGCGCTTTTATTCCAACTTGCCCGAAACACTGTCCTCGCCGGAGGCATTCGAAACGTACCTGAGAGAGCAGAATGTGGACTATATCTTGGCAACCGCAGGCGATGAGGCGCCTGCAGAGCGCATAAAGGTTCGAAGTAAGAGCATTGCGGAATTACCATCCATTTTGAATGCTTTGGCGAAAAGAGGGATTTTGACCCGGCGTTATACCTGGGCAGAAGGTGATGTGGGTATTTATCAGGTGAATCGCTAGCGGTCCGGCTCTACATTTTCTGTGATAGAATGTTTTCGATGCGACGAGCTCTCCCCAATGACCTCGTGGAGAACACTGTTCTTCCTCTCATCGTCGCGCCCATGTTCCTCGTCAGTGGCACCGAACTCGTAATCGCCGCGTGCAAAGCGGGCGTCATGGCAGCGTTCCCCGCGCCGAACGCGCGCACGCTGGAACAATTTGACCAATGGTTGGAAAAGATTACGCGCGAATTGGGCGACCACCAGGGCTCGCCCCTACCGCACGCGCCGTGGATTCAAAATCTCGTCACGCATCGCAGTTATCAACGCTTGCGCGACGAACTCGACCTCGTTTGTAAATACAAACCGCGTATTGTGATTACCGCGCTCGGCAGTCCCGCGCCGGTGATTGAAGCGGTGCATTCGTACGGCGGACTTGTGTTCGCGGATGTGAATTCCATCGCGCTCGCGCAAAAGGCGGCGAGTACGGGCGTGGACGGTCTCGTGTTGATTGCATCGGGCGCGGGCGGACACACGGGCTCAATTACAGGATTCGCGTTCGTGCAAGCGGTGCGCGAATTTTTTGATGGCTATCTCGTTCTCGGCGGCGCGATTTCGTCGGGACGCGCGATTCGCGCGGCGCAAATTCTCGGCGCGGACTTGGCATACAGCGGCACGCGTTTTATTGCCACGCGCGAAAGTATGGCGCAAGACGCGTATCGTGAAATGCTCGTCGCGTCGAACGTTTCGGATTTAATGGTGACGAAAGCATTCACGGGCGCAAACGCGAACATGTTGATTCCGAGCATTCGCGCCAAAGGTCTCGACCCCGAAAATTTGAAACCGAAAACGGATTTGGATTTCAACGACCCGCAAGGCAACATGAAAGCGTGGAAAGATATTTGGTCGGCAGGGCAGGGCGTCGGCGCGATTAAAAAAATTCAGAGCGTGGCAGAAGTGGTGGATGATTTGAAACGCGAATACGCGCAAGTTTTTGCAGAAGAATTGCAAGGCGATATGTGGACGCAGTTGGTCAAAGGCAGAAACCGCGAATCTGCGCGAATCTATGCGAATAATAAAAAAGATTAGCGCAGATTGGCGTAGATTCGCGGTTTCAAAAGAGTGAATATGCTCACGCAAACAAAAATTGAAAATCCGTATTTGCAAGGAAAATATGCGCCCGTGTATGAAGAAATCGCGGTGGATGATTTGCAAGTCATCGGCGAAATTCCGCGCGATTTGAATGGCGTGTATGTGCGAAATGGTCCGAATCCGCGCTATCAGCCGAAAGGACGTTATCACTGGTTCGACGGCGATGGGATGCTGCACGCGGTGCATTTTGAAAACGGACGCGCGAGTTATCGGAATCGCTGGATTCGCACGGAAGCGTTCAACCGCGAAACCGTCGCGGGCGATTCGTTGTGGACAGGCGTTTTGGAAAATCCCGCGC
>JAKOPZ010000098.1 GCA_029778615.1 Chloroflexota bacterium
CGCGCGTTCGCGCGCATTAAACAATCCCTCCAACGCGCGCGGGGCGGCGGTTTGTGTTTGTGCGCGCGAGGGAACGCGCAACGTATTTCGCACGCGCTCCCAATCCGAACGCGCGAGACGCAGACGACGCGCTGCAACGTCGAGCGGAAAAAGTAGCGCGGTAGCGAGCAGCAAGTATTCCCAAATTGGCTGCGTGCGCGCGGCAGGAATTGTGAATGGCTCGAACGCTTGCGCGGGTTCGGTAAGCGCGCGTCCATTCGTCGCGTTCGCAAGTGTTGGTAAAACAGTTGCGTTGGAATTTGCTATTTTGTATTCGGGCGAATAGGGAATCACGAGTCCGCTCGTCGCGCTCGCAATCGGATTTCCCTGTGCATCTTTTTGCGTAATCTGCGCGAGATAAATGCCGGGCGTGGAGAGGAACGAAGCGGCGTTCGTTCCGTACACGGGCGCGCTGTATGTACCGGGCGCGTTCGGATTCAATGTAATGGTTTGTGTTGAACCATCGGGTGCGACAATTTGCGCGGTCGTTTCCAACACATCGCGCGGGCGTCCATTCGCATCCGTCGAAACAATTTGCAATGTCGTTTGTTCACCATCGTTCGCAAACGTTGTTTGAATTCCGCCGCTGTCCGCTTGCGGCAAAACCCAATTCGTCAATTGCGCGACGAACGTGTTGAATCCATTCCACGCCAGCCAATCCGTCGCCCATTGTCCTTTGAAATCGCTCGTCCACACCGCCGCGCGTCCTAAACCAAATTGCCACGTTGCCAAAATCGGGTCCCCGCGCGCAGAGACAAGCGAAACGCGCGCCGTCGCTTTCGGCGTCGTGCCGTTGTAGCCGCGCAGCGCAGGCAAACGCGTCACATCAAGTCCTTGCAAAATCGGCGTCGTGCTGGCAGGAATCGGTTGAAAATTTTCTTCGATGATGTATTGTCCCGTCGCGCGCACCGTCTCTTGAAAAAATAATTCTGGCACATCGCTCATCGAGACCGCCGCGAAATATCTGCCCCCCCCCCTTTGCGCGAGTTGGTCAAGATACGACGCCGAACCTTCACCCGCCGCGACGATGGAAAGCGTGATGCCATCTTTTTTCATGTCCGCGATGAGCGCATCGTAATTCCCCGAATTGCTCCAGCCGTCCGTCAACAAAATCACGTGCTTGAATTTTGCCGAAACATCTTTCAACGCGTTCACCGCTTCGCTCAAACCCGCGAAAATGTTTGTGCCGCCGTTCGCCTGCACG
>JAKOPZ010000099.1 GCA_029778615.1 Chloroflexota bacterium
CAGCCACCCAAACTCCTTGATAAAGTGCGCGAGATGCTTCGGCTCAAGCACTATTCTCCCCGAACGGAAGACACTTATATTTATTGGATTCGTCGTTACATTCGTTTTCACCACATGCGCCATCCGCGCGAAATGCGCGAACCCGAAATCCAAGCGTTCTTGTCACACCTCGCCGTGCAAGAAAATGTCGCCGCTTCTACCCAGAATCAAGCATTCAGCGCGCTCTTGTTTCTCTATCGTGAGGTGTTGAGTATCGAACTCGACCCCCAAATTCAGTCCGTGCGCGCCGAAAAACCAAAACACCTCCCCACCGTTTTGACCAAAGAGGAAGTGAACGCGATTTTGTCGCGCATGTCGGGCGTCACGGGCTTGATGGCGCGCTTGCTGTACGGCAGCGGCTTGCGCCTAATGGAATGTGTGACGCTGCGCGTCAAAGACATTGACCTCGCGCAGCATCAAATCCTCGTGCGTGATGGCAAGGGCGAAAAAGACCGCGTGACGATGCTCCCCGCAAGTTTGGAGACGCCGCTGCGTGAACATCTCGCATCGCGTAAATCGCTGCACCAGCAAGATGTGACGAACGGCTACGGCTATGTCGAATTACCATTTGCGCTCGCGCGCAAGTATCCTAACGCCGAACGCGAATTGATTTGGCAATACGCGTTTCCCTCCGAACGTTTGGCGTACAATTCAAAAACCAAACACACCTATCGCTGGCACATGAGCGAAAGCACGTTGCAACGCGCCGTGCGCGCGGCAGCGCAAGAGGCAGAGATTCCAAAACTCGTCGGACCGCACACCTTTCGTCATTCCTTTGCGACACACCTCTTGCAAAACGGCTATGACATTCGCACCGTTCAAGAACTGCTTGGGCACAAAGATGTCAAGACCACCATGATTTACACCCACGTCCTCCAACGCGGTCCGCTTGCCGTTCGTTCTCCGCTCGATTAAACTACAACCCGATGCAACTTGCCCAACTCTTGCGCGCAATTGGAATCTCCAATCTCCAATCTTCAATCTCCAATCTCCAGATTTCCCGCGTCACTGCCAACTCGCGCGATGTCATCCCCGGCACGCTCTTTGTCGCATACCCTGGTGTCAACGTGGACGGCGCGCAATTTATTCCCGATGCAATTCAGCGCGGCGCGGTCGCCATCGTCACCCAGTCTCCAGTCTCCAGGCTCCAATCTCCGATTCCCATCTTTGTTGTTCCAAACGGACGCTCCGCACTCGCGCACCTCGCCGCCGCGTTTCACAATTTTCCCTCGCGCAATTTACGCGTCATCGGTGTCACCGGCACAGATGGCAAAACGACGACATCAACCTTGATTGAAAATATTTTGCTCGCGGCGGGGCATACGGTTGGCACCATCACTACCGTTGCCGCGCACATTGGCGGACAAGAAGTGGACACAGGTTTTCATACGACCACGCCCGACGCGCCCGAAATCCAAAATTATCTCGCGCAGATGGTAGAGCAGGGGACCGAGTACGCGGTGATTGAATCTACATCGCACGGACTCGCACAGCATCGCCTCGACGCGGTAGATTTCGACATTGCCGTCGTCACCAACATCACGCACGAACATCTGGACATTCACGGAAGTTGGGAAAATTACCGCGACGCAAAAGCAATGTTGTTTCGCGCGCTAATGAATTCACAACGCAAACCGCGTACGGCAAAAGTCGCGGTGCTGAACGCCGACGACAATTCGCGCGGCGTGTTTGATTACCTGCGCCAGATTCCGTGCGACGAAAAAGTTATCTATACACAGTCAGCGGTTATCAGTCAGCAGGCAGCAGTGAACAGTGAGCAGTCTTCAGTCTCCAGTCTCCAGTCCCCAAGCTCCAAGCTCCAAGCTCCCAACGAACTCTGGATTTCCGCGCGCGACATTTCCCATACGCCGAACGGACTGCAATTCACGCTCGATTCGCCATTTGGCGAATTGCGCATCGAGTCACCCCTCATTGGACGCTACAACGTTTCCAACATTCTCGCGGCGACAGGCGCGGCAATCGGGCGGCGGATTCCGTTCGACAAAATTTCGCACGGTATAAAAATCACGCGCGGAATCGCGGGGCGGATGGAACGCATCGAAAATGCGCGCGGCTTGAATGTAATTGTTGATTTCGCGCACACGCCCTTTGCATTAGAGAACGCCTTGAAAACCGCGCGCGAGTTGACGAACGGGCAAGGGCGCGTCATTTCCGTTTTCGGCTGCGCGGGCTTGCGCGATGCGCAAAAACGCGCGTGGATGGGCGAAATTTCGGGGACGCTTGCGGACATCACAATCGTCACGGCGGAAGACCCGCGCACCGAATCGCTCGCGCAAATCAACTCCCAAATCGCCGAAGGGTTACACAAGGCAAATCGCGCGCTGCATCGCGATTATTTCATCATTGGCGACCGCGCCGACGCGATACATTTCGCCATCAACAAAATCGCACAACCGAACGACGTCGTCATCCTTTGCGGCAAGGGACATGAACGCTCGATGTGTTTCGGCACAACCGAATATCCATGGAGCGACCAGGACGCGGCGCGCTCGGCTTTGGCTGCGAATTGAATTCTCTTTTTCGGTACGGCGAAATCGAATTTCTCTCCGTTAGAGGTCGCGTCTTGAAATTTCGTCGCGGCTCGCCATGCAAAACCGTCTACACAAATGTCAATCGTTCTCTCCCATTTTCAGGTCGCCGTGCTTGAACGCGCAAGACGCGCGCATACGACCCAAGCAGAAATCTCGACTGATCTGAATTTGTCCGAGACGCGCGTCATGCTGGATGCGGAGGGCATTGAATTTGCGAGCGGAGAACGTTTGGCGTGGCGCGACGCGGAAAAAATCGCGCGCAATGAAAACGCGTGCTTTGTCTTGCGTGACAAGGCGTTGGAAAAAATCCAAACGTTTTCGGAATTGACCAACCGCGCGTATTCGCTCTATCCCACGGCGTCCGCGCCGACGATGCTTGTGGCGGGTTTCCCAATGCACCGCATCAAAGACATCACGCCCGAACGCGCGGCATTTGCAATGGTAAAAACACTCGCGCCCATTTCAGGAAATGTATTGGATACCGCGACCGGTTTGGGATACACCGCGATAGAAATGGCGAAAACCGCGCGCCATGTCATCACCATCGAACTCGACCCCGCCGCGCAAGAAATCGCGCGACAAAATCCTTGGTCGCGCGAATTATTCAACAACTCGAAAATTGAGCAGCGCATTGGCGACGCTTTCGAAATCGTTCCAACGTTTGAGGCACTGTCGTTTGATGCCGTTCTGCATGACCCGCCCACCCTGTCGCTCGCGGGGGATTTGTATGCGGAAGAATTTTATCGCGAACTCTATCGCGTGCTGCGGCGCGGCGGAAAATTATTTCATTACATCGGCGACCCCACATCCAAATTCGGCGCCAATGTCACACGCGGCGTCGCGCAGCGTCTCGAGCGTGCGGGCTTCAAAAATGTAAAATCTGCCGCGCACGCGTTTGGTCTGCGCGCAGTCAAATAAAAAAAAAGCATCCATTGCGGACGCTTTTCAACGAATTTCGATATGTAAGATTTCAGAATTCCCGGTGTCGTCGTCCGTCACTGCCACCAATTGAAAATAATTCTCCTCCGCGTGCACAATTTCAATCCCCTCAATCTTGACGGGCACACTTTGTCCACTTTGCTCTACGAGCGCAACCCACTGCAATTCAGCGGCGACCATTCTGCCGATAAAACTCCCAAGCGTCGCGCCGTCGTCAATTTCATTCTCTGTATCTTCAACCGTCGCTGCAAACAAAATTGAATCGTTCCACTGCGCGGCGGCAGAAAAGCCCGCGCGGCGATTTTTGATTTCGGGGAGCGCGTAGGCGAAAACGCGCGGCGCCGGCGGGAGTGAATGCGGCGCGTCGAGAAATTGCATGAACGGGCGCAAATCAAACTCGATGCGTGCGTTGATTCCCGAAATGTTGCCGCGTTGAAATAACGAGATTGTATTGTGCGTACACGATGCCGCTTCAAGATTCAATGTATACGCGCCGACGATTTGGGGATTGCCGCGCAGCGCGTCGTTCAACGCGCGGAGTGAGACCGCGCGCACGTCTTGCGGCGATGCAGGATTCGTCACATCCACGCGATAACACACATCCCGCGCGGGCGACAGACTGCCCGAACCGAAACACAATAGTTCGGGTTTGCCATTCCATTCCACACAACACATTGCTTCCAAATCGGGTTTTGCTTTTTTCGCGATGCGCTGCTTCTGCCGCGTATTCGCTTCACACAGGCGCGTTGTGCCGACCCCGTTGAAATTCACATCCAGCCGAAATAAATCACACGCATCGTCGCCAACCACAAAATAAAAATCGCCGACGCGTTCCAACGCTGACGCGGACTGTAATCCTTCAAGCATGCGGCGTTCGCGTAATGTGGCGCGCATTATTTGTTGCCTCGCGTCCCGCGCCGCACAAGCCACATCCCAAGCAAGCCAAACATGCCCAATGTGGAACCCGCGCCAAGCACGGCATAATTGTTCACGGTCAAAATAAACAGCGCGCTCAGGATTTGATACACCATGTAAAGCAAGAGAACGATGCCGCAGATTGTGCCTGCGCGCACCGTCCAACTTTTTTTCTGCCAAATGCCGTATGCGGTTGCGGCGGCGGTCAGCGCGATGACGGCGGACAGAACGGCGAGTGAGCTGAGACGCTGTGCTTCCATTTCCGGCGAGATGCCGCTCACGGCAGCCAAGGCGGGCAAATCAAACAAGCCAGACAGGTCGCCGAGGGTTTCCAAGAATTCAAATACGGCGATGAGAATAAAATATACGAGGGCGAACGCGCGCCAGCCGCGCAGAGTATCACGCCACATGGGATTTCTCGCCATGCTCGCAATGACGAACCGCGTTATTGATAAATGTTGATGACATCGCGCAGCACTGCCGCCGCCGTTGGATACGGATTCTCTTCGCGGATGGTCGCAAAAATTTGTCCGTTGATGTCGCTTTCGTACAAGACGCCCATATAGCCCCCGTGCACGCTCGCCAGCGGATGCGAAGCGTCGAGCCATTCGGGCTTGACGGACAATTCGTAATTGTCGCCTTGTTTCACTGCGCGCGCGACGAGTTTGATAACTTGACCCTTTGCTTGGGCGTCTTGCAAATCTTTTGGCGTCACGTCGCGAATTCCTTGAACGCGTAAATCTTTTAAGGTTGTCGGACGCCGCAAACACGCGTTTGCGATAATGACCAGTTTGTTTGCCGCATCCCAGCCGTCCACGTCGAGGGTCGGGTCGGCTTCGGCGATGCCGAGCTCTTGCATGTGTTGGAGCGCGGATTCGTATGCTTCGCCGCGCGCCATCGCGTCGAGAATATGATTCGTCGTGCCGTTGACAATGCCCTCAAATTTTGTAATCTCGCTCGCACCCAAATCGCGGCGTCCAATGTTCACGACGGGCAAACCTCCCGCGACCGTCGCACTGTGCAAAATTTTCACATTCTGTTTTTCCGCGCGCGCAAATAAATCTTGGTACGCGAGTACAAGCGGACCCTTGTTGGCGGTGGCAATGTGCATTTTGCGCGCAATCGCTTCGCGCATTGTCGAAAGCCCCGGTTCGCCGTCCGTTAAATTCGTGAGCGTGTTTTCGACCAACACGTCCGCATGACACGAACGCACGACATCCACCATTGTCATTTCGCCGCGCCCGTGCTGCGAGTACGCGGCGACGCCTTTGCCCGAACGTTTCAATTCCAAAATTTTGGCAACGTCGAGCCCGCTAAAATATTCTGCCCCGCCGCTCGTGTCGCCGGCGGCTGTGACGACGAGGTCAAGGTCAAAGCGCTTTTGGATGAGCGAATGCTTTTGCTGTACCAATTCCAAAAAGCGGCGTCCGACATTTCCGAGACCGACGACTGCAAGTCGAACTTGCATGTTTCCTCCAGAGATTGTTACGTGGGTAGCAACGGAACCGGGTTCCGTTGCCACCCACCCGGTTCCGTTGCTACCCACTGCCCACCGCGCAAAAAACAAAACCTGATTTTTGAACGTAGGACAAATTTGAAATTTGTCGTACCTCTCAAAAATCAGGTTTCAACCGCGCGGGCACGGCGCACTAGCTGCCAAACAATTTTTGCCAAACCGTTTTGCTCGCTTCCGCGCGCAAGGCGTTTTCCGCGCGCATCAAACGTTGTTCGACGGTGAGGCGATAATCTTGGTCGCGCTTTTTCAGTTCGCCCATCTCTTGCTCCAGTTTCAACATGCGCTCGCGCAGTTTCGCGTTTTCTTCTTTCAGGTTGAAATTGTCTTGAATGATAACGCCGAGCAGATTGCGATTGACTTGCAAACTGTTTTGAACAGTCTGCTGATTTTCAATCATTACGCGAAGCGTGTCGGAAAGGACGCCGAACCCTTGTTGCGCGTTGGGCACAAGCAGCGCGTTGTGCTGTCCATCGCCGTTGGTCGCGGCGCCGTATCCGTCGGCGCGCAGTTCTTCCGCCGTTTCCTCAAAGGTAAGTCCTGCGGCGAGATGGTCTTTGATGCGTTTCAAAACAAACACATCGTCGTCCGTAAAGCGGCGATTGCTTTCGCCGAGCGCGCCGGGCGCGGAAAGAAACGCGGCAAAATCACGCGTCCAATTCTTGAGCGTTTGCGCAGAGATGCCGAGTTCAGTCGCTAAATCGGTTTGCGTTTTGATTTCTGTTTGGGGCATTGCGGCAAAGGCAGCAGGAAACACGTATCAGGCAGCCGGGGCGAATTCAATCGGACCTGATACTTGATACGTGCTACTTGTCTTCATCCACCACACGGTACGAACCGTCTACGTAATCGTTGTCGGTTACTGAGCGTCCGCCGCCGAGGGCGCGGCGATGTTCCATCACCACGTCCGGTGGACAAAGATTGATAAAGAGTTTCGTGCCAAAGAACAACAGCGCGATGTCGTCGAGTTGTCCGAGCACGAGCAAAACATCCGGCACCACATCCAACGGTGAGAGCACATACAATGCAACCAGCGGCACAATCAGCTTGGGCAATGGCGGCACGCGGGGGTCGAGCATCAAACGCCAGACCAATTGCATGGAACGCCAAATTTCCAAAAGGACGCTGGGGTCCGGAGTTTTTGAAGTCGTCGCGGATTTTGTACTGGAATCAGCCATAAGTGAACCTCGCTTGCGTTCAAACGCGGTGGCTTGAACGCGTGAATCTTGAATTTCGCATTTTGCTTACGAAACGCTTGCGGCGAAGGTTACACGGGTGTTGCGGCAGCGATTCTACCATGTGGACGATAATTGTCAAAGAATTTCTCTGCTGATTATTCACGTTTCTAATGCGTACAGCTTGGCGCGGGCGTGTAACGCGCGCATGTCATGCAGTTACAAATTTGGCTTTTAAGCCATCACCAAAAATTTGGTCACGCCATTTGAGAACAGGACGCGCGCGTTCACGGCAGCTGCTCCACCATCTCGCGCACTTTGGTTGCCGCGTCCACCACATACGGCGGATTGTGCGCGGGCAAAAGAATTTCAAAATCGAGACGTGCGAGCATTTGAAGCGATGCGCGATACGCGACGGGGTCAACCAATGTCTGGGCGGGCGCGGGTTGAAAGCCGCCCGCGCTCGCCATAATCATGTCACCGCTAATCAACACCTCGCGCTTGTGCAAACAAATGTGTCCCGGCGAATGTCCCGGCGTATGAAACACACGCCAACCGTTGAGCATATCGCCGTCCTCTACCGTGAGTTCCACACCCACCAGCATCGGTTCGCCGAATCCGACGCGCGCGATGGCGCTGTGAAAAACACGTTCCATGCCGCGTCGCGTTTCGCGCCGCGCGCGCTTGCCCGCAATGTACTGCGCGTCGGCTTGGTGCGCCACCGCCACCGCACCGCTGCGGCGTTTCAATTCCCACAGCGCGCCCGTGTGTCCGAGATGATGATGCGTGAGAACAATTTTGCGGACATTGATGGGCTGTACGCCGATGCTCGCCAAATCGCGCAACAGCGCCGGTGCGCGCCCGCTTGCGCCGGTGTCAATCAGCATCGGTTCCGGACGCGCAATCAAATAGACGCGGCATCCCGCGCCTTCACTGCAAAAAATTCCGGTCCCTTTGCCGATTTCGTAAATCATCTGCGCGGAATGTTGTACCGGGTTATTCAATCCCTTCGAACAAATCCGTCTCGTCTGCCGCGCGCCCGGTGCGCGATTCTGCCAGCATCAATGTTTCTTGTTTCACCATGTCGAGCCAGAGCGTTTCCGGAATTTGGCGAAACAAGGTGTTGGGTCCCAACTGCGACGCGTGACATTGCAGCGATTCCAATTTCAAGCGCGCGAAATTTGCCACATCAATGCGCGTGGTAATCACATCGTCGGGCAGCGCGCGCGTGCCAAAATTGGACAGCCATTCCGGCGGCTCTTTGCCTTCGCTCTTGAGATGTTCCAGATACGCGCTGAAACGCGAGCGTGACCAAACGTTATAATAAAGTTTCAGCGGCGTCCACGGTGCGAGCTGTCCGTCCAATTGCTCCGTAAAGTAGCGCGCGTCGCCCGCCATCCAAAATGCCATGATGGCGGCTTTGTGAATCTGAATGTGGTCGGGATGTCCATAGCCGCCCCAAGGGTCAAACGTAACCATCACTTGCGGTTTTTGTTCCCGCACAACGCGGACGACTTGCGCCGCAACCTCCATGAGGTTTGCCTGATGCAAATTTCGCATGTCGTCATTTTCGGGCGTGCCCACCATGCCCGAATCACGATAATCCAACATATACAAATGACGCACGCCGATTTTCGCAGCGGCGCAGCGCATTTCCCCTTCGCGCACTTGCCCGAGCGTTTCCGGTGTTGCGTCCACGCCCGGCGCGATTTCGCCCACTTCGCCGCGTGTGGCGCAGAGGATAGTGGTATTGACGCCTTGCCGCGCATATTTTGCCATCGAACCGCTGATGCCTTGTTCGTCGTCGGGATGCGCATACACTGCCATCAGAGAAAGTTGAGCAGACACAAAAGACCTCTTGAATTGGGGATTGAAGAATAGAGATTGATTATACGCGAAAAAAATCGAGAGACCCAAAAAGTCTCCCTTTTCAAATCTCTACGCTCCTTTGCATTTTCTCTTGCAACCTTGCCTTTACGCTTGTCCATTCATTGTCCAAAATCGAATAAAACACACTCGAACGTTGATAGCCGTCGTGCATGATAACGACGCGCCGCCACACGCCTTCGCGCTGCGCGCCGATGCGTTCAATCGCGCGTTGCGAGCGTTCATTCCGCAAATCCGTTTTCAAAGAAACGCGAATGCACCCCAGCGTTTCAAACGCGTACTGGAGCAAAAGATATTTGCACTCGGTGTTGATAGGCGTACGCCAAAAATTTTTGCCGAGCCATGTCCAGCCAATCTCGACGTGACGGTCATGCTCCGAAATATCGAGATAGCGCGTGCTGCCAATCGCTTGATTCGTCGCGTGGTCTGTGATGGCAAAGGGCAAGACGCTGCCGCGTGCTTGCATTGCCAACGCGTCTTGAATCCACGCGCGCACATCGTCCACACGGCGCGGCGTGGGAACGGGCATGTATGCCCAAATTTCCGGTTCCTGCGCGACCTCGAATAATTCTGCCGCGTGCGCGAGCGCAAGCGGTTCGAGGCGCGCCCACCTCCCTTGCAGGGTAACAGGAGTGTTATAAAGAGACATCTAAGCCGCCATGTGCGTTTCAAAAAAATGGAGTGTGCGCTGCCACGCGTCGTTTGCGATATTCGCATCGTAGGCCGCGCTGCCGTCGTTGAACATCGAGTGTTTTGCGCCCGCGTAAATTTTTATGTCGTGCGGGATATTGTATTCATCCAACACCATATCCAATTTTTTCCCGCTTGCCGTCACAAAATCCGGGTCGGCATAACTGCCGACAATCGGGCACGCGCGTTTCACCGCGTCGAGCGGGCGCGGATTTTGCGCGGACACAATCGAAATCGCGCGCACGGTTCCATCCAGGCACGCGAGTTGTAACGCGTAACTGCCGCCCATGCAAAAACCGATGGCGCCGACGCGGCGCGCATCTACGCCCTCTACCGCGCGCAGAAAATCGAACGCCGCGCGCACTTTGCGCGCGGTGCCGTTCGTCAGCGGTGTAACGAGCAAGCCGTAAAACGCGCGAACCATGCAAAGCATTTTGTTGCCGTCGGAGAACAAGTCCGCCGCGAGCGCGACATAGCCCGCGTTCGCAAAACGATTGGCAATGTCGCGCATGTTGTCGTTCAAACCAAATGCTTCGTGCAAAATCAACACGGCAGGCGCAGGCACGCGCGCGGGTTTCACGAGGTAGCCATTCAATGTGCGCGCCGCGTGTTCGGGCTGTGGAATAGAGACCGTTTCAGATTTCATTCGCTTGCCAATGCGCCTGCCATCTCGTGCGCCGGAACCTCGACCGCTTCAAAATCAATGTCGCGGCGGAATTGGCTCATGTACAAATCGTAATAGAAACCGCCTTGCTTGAGCAATTCGTCATGTTTGCCGCGCTCGATAATTTCTCCGTCTTTTAGCACCAGCACCATGTCGGCATGCCGAATCGTCGAAAGACGATGCGCGATGACGAATGATGTGCGCCCCGCTAACAATGTTTCCAGCGCGCCTTGAATCAAACGCTCGGTGCGCGTGTCTACCGCAGAAGTGGCTTCGTCGAGAATTAGGATGCGCGGGTCGGATAACGCCGCGCGCGCAATCGCAATCAATTGTCGCTGTCCCTGTGAAAGTCCACTGCCGCGTTCGCCCAATACCGTTTCGTATCCTTGCGGCAAGCGTTCGATGAACGTATCCGCGTGCGCGAGCTGCGCGGCAGCAATCACTTGCGCGTCCGTCGCATCGGGTTTGCCGTAGCGAATATTTTCTTTGATAGTGGTGCTAAAGAGAAACGAATCTTGCAACACCACACCGATTTGTGTCCGCAGCGACGCGGTGGTCACATCGCGTACATCAATCCCATCAATTGTCACCGCGCCTTGTGTCACATCATAAAAACGCGGAATGAGATTCGCGATCGTTGTCTTGCCCGCGCCCGTCGGTCCCACAATCGCAATCGTTTGCCCCGGTTCGGCGACGAGATTAATGTCGCGCAGAACGGGCTGTCCTTTTTCATATTCCGCGTATACGTGCTCAAACGCAACGCGTCCAGCAATTTTTGGCATTGCTTTCGCGTTGGGTTTGTCCACAATGTCCGGTTCGGTATCGAGCAGCCCAAAGATGCGTTCGCCGCCCGCAATCGCGCTTTGCACATTGGTCCACAAGGTTGCGATTTGCGAAACAGGCATATTGAAACGCTGCGTATAGCCGATGAACGCGATAATCAGACCGAGCGTCACCGTCGAGCCGAGAAAACTTTGCCCGTTCAGCAGAAACATTCCGCCCACGCCCGCCACAATCGCGAGCGAAACAAAACCAAACGCTTGCAAAATCGGCTGGAGCGCGCTGGTGTATGCGACGGCGCGAATACTCGCATCGCGCGATGCGGCGTTCGATTCGTTGAACGCTTGAATGTTTTCGTCTTCGCGGTTGAACGCCTGCGCTTCACGCACTGCCGAAATACTTTCTTGCAAGTTCGCGTTCACATCGCCGACGGAAGAACGCACGGTACGATATGCTTTGCGCGCTTGATTGGAAAACCATGACGTGGCAATAAACATGAACGGCACGACGGCGAGACTGATGAGCGCATAGACAAAACTGTCCGAAAGCATTTTGAACGCAATCCACACAATCAAGAGCGAACCTTGCACCACGCTCACAAGGGGAAAACTCACCGCTTGCTGAATCGCGTCGGCATCGTTGGTAATGCGGCTCATTACATCACCGGCTTCGTGTTTGGTGTAATAGCCGAGCGACAAACTCTGAATGTGTTGAAACACATCGAGCCGCATCCGCCGCAAAACATTTTGTCCCGCGTACGTCATCAAGAAAAACATTAAACCAGTCAACGCGGAACCGCCCGCAAACAAGCCGACCATAATCAAGACCAAGCCGCCGAGTCCTGCGACGTAATCGTTCGTCGTCCACGCGGGATTCACCAGCGTGTACCAGCAGCCCGCGCCGACCGCTTGCGCGGGCGCGCCGGGAATGATTTGTTGACTGAATGCGGCTTGGGTTGCCGGCGTGAGATAGCAATTCACTGCCTGTCCCGTCAAATCGGGAATCAGCACCTGAAACCATGTCGAGACAATGACTAGCACGATTACGGCTGCCAAGACGTACCAGTAGCGGCGAAAGTATACCCAAAAGCGCGCGAGAGTCGCTGCCACACTTTTTGGTTTCACTGCCTCGCGCTGCAATAGTTGTTCGCGACCACCCATGAACATAGTGAATAATCTCCAGTATCAGGTTTCACGTCTCAAGTATCAGGCGCAAAAACATAGCACATCCCACTTGATACTTGTACGTAACGTTTGGCTCACACCACCATTGTTTCCGTCGCGTGCTCTTGCGCGTCCATCATCAATTGCGAGCTGTAAATCTCGGCGTAGCTTTCGGACGATTCAAGTAATTCTTCATGCGTGCCGCGCGCCACAATGGCTCCGCGTTCGAGGACGAGAATTTGGTCGGCGTTGACGACCGTGCTGATGCGCGACGCAATGACGAAACTCGTGCGTCCCTGCATCAATTGGTCGAGGGCTTGCTGAATCCGATATTCGGTAGCAAGGTCAACACTGCTTGTCGAATCATCAAGAATCAAAATGCGCGGGTCCAATAACAACGCGCGCGCGATGGCAATGCGCTGCTTTTGTCCGCCCGAAAGCGTCGAGCCGCGTTCCCCGACGGGTGTGTCATAACCGTTCGGAAAACTCATAATAAAGTCGTGTGCCGCCGCTGCTTTTGCTGCCGCGATAACTTGGTCCATCGTCGCGTCCGTTTTGCCAAAGGCAATATTGTCGCGAATCGTTCCGGTAAAGAGCGTGGTCTCTTGCAAGACAATGCCGATGTTGGCGCGCAAACTTTCGAGCGTCACATCGCGGACATCGTGCCCGTCAATCAAAACGCGTCCTTCGCTCACATCATAAAAACGCGGAATGAGATTGATAATGGTCGTTTTGCCGCTGCCCGTTGCGCCGAGCAGTGCCACCGTTTGCCCCGCGCGCGCTTCAAACGAGACGTGATTCAGTACGGGTTCGCCGCCTTTGAAATAGCGAAAGACCACATTGTCGAATTTCACGTCGCCCGTCACCTGTCCCAAGCTATGCGCGTTGGGTTTGTCTTGCACTTCGTTTTCGGTGTCGAGAATTTCAAAAATGCGCTGTGCCGACGCGTTCGCTTGCGCCATCAAATTGATAATGAAGCCGAGCTGCCCCAGTGGGAAAAAGACGTACGCGAGATAGAGCGAAAACTTTTGCCATTCGCCCAGCGTCAAACTGCCGTCAATAATTTGGCGCCCGCCAAAATACAAGACTGCCGCCTGTCCCAAATTCGCAATCAAAAAGATGATGGGGAACAGAAACGAGAAAATGCGCGCGACGCGTAATTGTTGTTCCAGCAAATTGTCGGTTGTTTTTTCAAACCGCAGCTGTTCTTGCGGTTCGCGCGCAAAAGCTTTGACGACTTTGAGACCCGCGAGATTTTCTTGCAGCACCGTGTTGAGCGCGGAAATCCGCATCTGCACTTGAATAAACAACGGTTGCGTAATCGAGCCAAAAAATAGAAACACCGCAAACGCAATCGGCAGAATGGGCAGCACGACCAGCGTCAACGCGGAATTGGTGAACCACAATACGAGCAGTGCGGCGACGAGCAGCACCACCGCTTGCAGCGCGAGCACTAATCCTTGTCCGAGAAACAAACGCACTTTTTCCACATCGTCCGTCGCGCGAATCATCAACTGCCCGGTTTGATTCTTGTCGTGATAACTGAACGAGAGGCGTTGGATTTTGGCAAACAGTTCGCCGCGAAAATCGTACGCGACGTTTTGCGAAACGCGCTCGGCGTTGAACGACTGTGCGAACGCAAAAATCGCGAGGAGCAGCGCAAAGCCCACAATCGCAATCATTCCGACGACCAAATCGGAATTGGCGGAATTCTGCGCGCTGACCAATTGTTCCACCGTTTTGCCGAGTCGCTGCGCGGCGAGCGGTTGAATCGTCGCGGGCAGTTTCAAAATTTCGCCGGCGACATACGCGTTGGTGATAGTGTTGATGATATTTTGAAGCAGCTGCGGCACGACGAGCTGTGCCGCCGTTGCCACAAACAGCGACCCGTACGCGAGAAACGCAATCCAGCGGTAGCGACCCACATAGCGAATCGCGCGCCCCAACGTTTTGAAATCCGTTTTTTGTTTTTGGCGACCACCCCACGCGCCCGCGCCCGGTCCGCCGCGCGCGCCGTTTCCGCCAAAATTTCCTGAACGTGTTGCTTGCATGTTTTGAAAGAGCAAAGCGCAGAGGGCAAATTATGGACAGCCATTCCAGACGGCTATCCACAATCGGCTATCTGCGACCTGCTACTGTAACTTTCGCACCTGCGGTATTTTCCAAAATACAAACATTCCGAACACTAACGAAATGCCCGCGCCCAACATGATGGTTGCGGGTTCGCCAAAGTGTTCGGCAAAAAATCCTGCCCACAGCGCGCCGAGCGGCATGAGTCCAAAAAACGTCAACGCGTAGATGGACATGACGCGCCCGCGCAATTCATCCGAGACGGATTGCTGAATCAAAATGTTTGCCATATTGAACAGCACCATAAAACCCCAGCCCACGCACACCAGAATCGCGAGCGACGCGAACAAGAGATTGACATTGGCAAAAATAATCAGTGAAATGGGAAAGGCGAACATGCCCACCGTCATCAATTTCCCTTTCCACGCAAAGCGTCCCAAACTTGCAATCATCAACGCGGCGGTCAACGCGCCCAAGCCGCGCGCCGATTGCAGCAAACCATTCGTCGTCGCGTCACCGTGTAAAATCGTGACTGCCCACGCGGGAATCAGCGTGACAAAGGCGAGTCCGAACAAACTCGTTGTCGCCGCGACGCCAATCAAAGTTCGAATCACCGAATGCCCGAGGACATAGCGAAGCCCATCGCGCAATTCAGTCAAAGCGGAGCGCGTGCGCGCTTTCGGCGGAGTTGGCTCCAGCTTCATGCGCCACAACGCCGCAATCACCGCGAGAAATGAAATGCCGTTGATGGTAAAGCACCACGCCGGTCCGGCGAGCGCGTACGTAATTCCCGCGACCGAAGGTCCAACCACCGTCGCCATTTGGAACATGGTCGAGTTGAGCGCGATGGCGTTGCCCAAATCTTCGCGCTGCACCAATTCCAAAACAAACGCCTGCCGCGCGGGCGCATCAAACGCGTTCGCAATGCCCAAGATGAACGCGAGAATGATAATGTGCCATGGCTGAATCAAATGCGTAAAGGTCAACGTCGCCGACGTGAATGCTAAAAGCATCATCACCGATTGCGTAATGATGATGAGATTGCGGCGCGGGAAACGGTCCGCGACGACGCCGCCAAACAACATAAAAATCCATGAGGGAATCCCGGCGGCGAACCCCACGTAACCCAGATACGCGGGCGAATTGGTCAATTGAAAAACCAAATATCCTTCGGCTGTGGACTGCATCCACGTGCCCACGAGCGAACCCAGCTGTCCGATAAACCACAGACGATAATTTTCATAACGTAGTGCCGCAAACGTCCGCGTCAAACGCGCCGTCACTCCCGGAGCAATTCTGTTTTGAACGGAAACATCCGCCATTGATTTACCTCGAACCTAAAATTGCTTGGTATCCTTCGCGAAAGGTCGGATATTTGAGCGTTACGCGCAACTCGTTGCGGATCTTGTCATTGACGCAAAAATAATTTCCCGTGAGCAAGCCAATCACGTTTTCGCTCAATTGATACTGTTGTTGTCCCGATAGAGAATTCATCGCCCGCCCGAACACGCCAAACGCGCGTGCGGCGTTCACTTCTAAATTCAAAGGCAGGGGCGCGCCCACCGCGTTCGCGATTTCTTGAAAAAAGTCGCGCTGCCGCACGGGCAAATTGTCGGCGGCGAGATACACGCTGTCGGGCGCGCCGCGTTCCATCACCGCGAGCAGCGTGCTCACCAAATCGTCTACATGAATGCGGCTGCTCCAATTTTCGCCGCCGTTCAACAAACGCAAACGCTTTTCTTGCAGCGCCGCGATATAGTCGCGCCTCGCGCCGTACACGCTCGCCACACGCACCGCAATCGCCGGCGCGCTCGCGCGCGCGAGGTCTTCTGCCTCCACCGTAATTTTTCCTAGACCATACGCGGGTTTCAGCGGCGATGTTTCGGTGAGGCGTTCGGTCGCTTTGGGAAATCCATAGACCGAAACGTTCGAGCACCAAATATATTTTTTCAACACCGCGCGGTCGAAATGGCGAAAAATATTGCGCGCGCCGTCGAGCAAAATCGCTTTCGATTCGGACGGCTCCAGCCGACACGAACTCACCGCGTTGAAAATGATTTCGCAGTTGTCGGCAAGGTTGTGTAAACTTGCTTGGTCGCGCAGGTCGCCGACGCGCAAGTCCATGCCTAATTTTTCCAATTCAATGCCGTGTTCTACCTCGCGCACCAAGCCGCGCACTGCGTGCCCGCGTTCCAAGAGGGCTCGCACCAATGCCGCGCCGGTGTATCCGCTGGCGCCCAACACGAGTACATTCATACGTGCGCGCGCTCCGTGCTCAATCCTTTGATTTCAAAATACTGCGCCATGTCCGCGCCCGAAAACGGTTTGCCATGCCCGCTGTACAAAACGCGCGGACGCAGTGCATTTAATTTACGCAAGCTCTCATACGCAAGGGCATTGTCTTCGCCGTACAAGGGCATTCCCACGCGCACTTGGTTAATCATCGCATCGCCAATCAGCATCACCCCATCTTCCAGCGCCAAGGAGACCGAACCAAGCGTATGCCCCGGTGTGTACACGACGCGCGCATT
Organism: Chloroflexota bacterium; assembly: GCA_029778615.1. Lineage (GTDB taxonomy): Bacteria > Chloroflexota > Anaerolineae > UBA4142 > SHND01 > SHND01. The sequence goes on from JAKOPZ010000099.1 coordinate 16,919, forward strand.
GACTCCGAATTCACGCAAAGAGAAATGCTCGTCCAACAAAATGTCCGGCTCGAATCCTTTGTACCAAAATGACATGCGCGTTCCGTTGAACACTTGCTCGAAAATTTTCCCTGCGCTGCCGCGTCCCGTCGGCATTTTGTGTTTGCCCGCGCGCGCTTTGGCAATATCCGCGCGATGCAGGGCAATCGGCGCACCGGTCGCGCGCCGCAATTCCGCCGCGCTGCCAATGTGGTCCATATGCGCGTGTGTGAGAAAAATCAAACGCACATCCGCGGGCGCATAACCCAATTGTTCAATGGTGCGCAGCACCTTGCGCGCGGCGCTGGAAAATCCCGCGTCCACAATGACGATGCCCGCATCGCTTTCAAGCAAATAAATATTCGCAATCAAAGAGGGAATGGTGTGAATGAACATACAGGCAATTCATACCGCTGTGCATCAATCTTGCATCTCTTGATGATACGCGGTTGCGGTTTCAGTTCAACACGAAACGCGCAATGATGAAGAAAACTCCATAATGTTTCCGCATCCTTGCGCGTTTTGTAACACAATTTGTGTCACGGGCGATTCGAATCGCGGCAACCGATGGCGAAATCGGCCCACGCCGATTGAGATTTTGTCCAATTTGGCGCATTTTTCAGTCTGCGGAGCCAGACTTGGCTATGCGTTGCTGCGATTTCCAATCGCCCAAGAGTCAATCTGACAAAGTAGTATTAACGGCGCGCCTTGCCGATTTGGAGCCGAACGGTTTTGGATAACTCTGGGACCAATTCGTGATTTTTACTCACGCCTTTGGTCAATTCGCGGAGCCGCGCCAACAACTGTGTGACTTTGGCGTCTCCCATCGCTTCCAGCGTTTTCATGAAAGGGCTGGTGGCGGGCAGCATCGGCATACGGCTCAACATCTCTTCGCCCTTGTCCGTCAAGACGAGCGGCGTGCGGCGGCGGTCCTTGGGGTCTTTGGTGCGCCGCACAAATGCTTTGCGTTCCAACTCGTCCACCACCGGCACCAGCGACGCCGGTTCAACCAGCATATGCGTGCTCAATTCTTTGATGGTGTAGCGATGGTCTTTGAGCAGGCGCATCACGCCATAATGCGGCACGCTGATGCCGACGCCGCACGCGTCGAGATGCTCCTGAAATTCTTGGTGCATCAATTTTGTCAGAATTCGCATCAAGATTCGAATTTCTGTCGCGGCGGCAAGAAAATCCTTTTGTTTCATAAAGTCGGTTCTAACGTTACCCGGCAGCGCAAAAATTGCATCTCTTTCTAATCATTTCCTTTTCAAATGATTAGGTTCCTAAGTATATGCAAACCGCAAAACTCTGCAAACGCGCGCCCGCGCCAATCAGAGCGTGCGGAGCCACGCGCACAGTGCCGCGTCGAACGCGCGCGGCTGCTCGAGCATGGGCAGGTGTCCGGCGTCGGGAAGGATGACGAGCTGTGCGCGGGGAATATGTTGCGCGAGATATTCCGAAGCGCGCGGCGGGGTCATTTTGTCTTGCGCGCCGCAGAGGACGAGAGTGGGCGCGGAAATAGTGGGGATGCGTTCGCGAAGGTCAAATGTATCGCACGCGGCAAAGTCGCCGAACGCAACGATACTGCCGGTGCGTACCAGCTGTTCCAGACTCTTGGCGCGCAAGTGCGGTGACGCGTTGGGGGCAAAATAGTTTTCGACGAGCACACGCGCGGTTGTTTCAAAATCAGTTGCGAGTCCTTGCAAAAACTGTGGGGCAACGCGCAATTTTGCTCCCGTTCCCACGAGCGCCAGACCGACGACGCGCGCCGGGAATTCGACCGCGAGGGATTGGGCAATTGCGCCGCCCATCGAATTGCCGACCAGAATGGCGCGGTCAATTTTCAACGCGTCCAAAAAGGCGCGCACTGTCAAGGCGTAATCCAGAATCGTTGCGCGTCCCGCACCGTGAGAACGTCCATGCCCGGGCAAATCCAATGCGATGGCGCGCGTCACGTCTGCGAACGCGGCGAGTTGTCCATTCCACAAAAGATGACTGTCGCCCGCGCCGTGAACAAAAACGAGCGGCGCAGGCGGACGAATCAAATCGTCACTACCTCGCGCCGCATAATATATTTCTTGGTCGGCGATTTTAACGCGCGGCATTGGTGATGTTTACCGGATAACCTTGAAATTCCAGATTCGCCAAAAACTTTTCCACTTCCATTGCCGCCATGCAGCCAAATCCCGCCGCGACGATTGCCTGTTTGAAAATGTGGTCGTGCGCTTCACCTGCGGCAAAGACGCCCGGAATTTTGGTGTGAAGACGTTCGTCCACCGTCAAATATCCTTCGTCGTCCATATCGAGTTGCCCTTTGAACAACTCGGTATTTGGATAGTGTCCGATGTACACAAAGACGCCGGAAACGGGCAGCTCACTTTTGGCGCCCGTGTGAACATTCACCAGATTGAGCATATTCACCGCGCCATTACCGCGAATATCCTGAACGACGGAATCCCACACGAAATTTATTTTTTCATTTTCGCGCGCGCGTTCCTGCAAAACGGATTGCGCGCGCAGTTCGCTACGGCGGTGCACGATATGCACTTGAGAGGCAAAGCGCGTCAGAAACAGTCCTTCTTGGAGCGCGCTGTCTCCGCCGCCAATGACTGCTACTTGTTTGCCGCGAAAGAAAAAACCATCGCACGTCGCACAGTACGAAACGCCGCGTCCGGTCAATTCCATTTCGCCCGGCACGCCGAGACGGCGCGGCGACGCGCCAGTGGCAATGACGAGACTTTTCGCTTCATAGTGCGCGCCGTTTTCGGTTTCGAGCGTAAACGGATGTTTTTGCAAATCCACGCGGCTCACGTGGTCGGTCTCGAAACGCGCGCCGAACTTTTCGGCTTGCTGCTTCATCAGTTCGGTGAGTTCCGGACCGGTGATGCCTTCCGGAAAGCCCGGATAATTTTCCACTTCATTCGTCAATGCGATTTGTCCGCCAAATTCATTGCCGCTGAGCAGCAGCGGATTCAAATTTGCGCGCGCCGTATAGAGCGCGGCAGTCAAGCCCGCCGGACCCGAGCCAATAATGATTACGTTTTCAGCCATGTTTGTATCCTTGTTGAATCCCCCACAAAAATTTTATCATTGCTTTACCCGCGACTCAAGTCGCCCCGTTCGTACAAAATGGCGCTTGCCGCGACCAGTCCCGCCGTTTCCGCGCGCAAAATGCGCGGACCCAGAGTGATGGTTTGCGCGCCGTCCGCGCGCGCGGGCGCGATTTCGTTTTCGGCGAAACCGCCTTCGGGACCAATAAACAAATGAATGGTTGGTGCGTCACTCGCCGCGAGCGTTTGCTTGAGATTGCGCGCGGCTTCAAGCTCCCATGGTATCAAAATCAATCCGCCCGCGCGCTGCGCGACCTGAAGCGCTTGTGCCAATGCTTGGTGCGGCGCGAGCGGGGGTATCTTACCGCGCCCGGATTGTTCCGCCGCTTCGGCGACGATTTGAGACCAGCGCGCGAATTTGTTTTGACTCACTGCTTGCACACTGCGTTCACTCACGATTGGGGCAAACGCGGCAATGCCGAGCTCTGTGCCTTTTTGCAGCACCCACTCGAACTTGTCCGCTTTGAGTAACGCTTGATGCAAAACAATGCGCGTGCGCGGTTCACCCGCCGCCGCGCGCCGCTCGATGATTTCACCGCGCACCACGTCGCGTGTGAGTTGTGTGAGCACAACGGTGAATTCGTTGTCCGCATTGTCCAAAACGATAACGTTCTCGCCCGCGCGCATTCGCAGTACATCGCGCAATTGGTGCGCTTGCGCGGTGGAAAAATTCACGGTGTTGTTTTGAATGGCGGCGGGGGAAACAAAAAAACGATGTGCCATTCGTCACCCGTCATTCGTCATGCGTCGGTAGACCATGACCAACCAATCTTCTTCTTGATGTTTTTCCACCGGTATCATCTTTTGCTCGCGCAGTGCGTCGTTCACCAAATGCGCGCGTTCGACGAGAATGCCTGAACCGATGAATACGCCGTCCGGACGCAAATGCTGAATCAACGCGGGCGCGAGTTCGGCGATGGTGTCTGCGAAAATGTTAGCGACGACAATATCGAACCTGCGCGGCGATTCCTCAACCTTTACGCTCGCGGACGAAACGCGGATCTTGTTTTCCAAATCACTCGCCGCAATGTTTTGCTGTGCCGTCTCGACGGCAATGGGGTCAATATCGCGCGCATCCACAAATTGCGCGCCGAGTTTTGCTGCGCCGATGGCGAGAATCCCCGACCCCGTGCCCACGTCCAACATTTCGCAATGTGGCGTCACATATTTTTCCAACATGGCGAGACACAAACGCGTGGTGGCATGCAAGCCCGTGCCGAACGCCATGCCCGGGTCGAGTTCGATGACAATTTCATTTTCGCGCGCGGTGTAGGCGAGCCACGAGGGTTTGATGACTGTGCGCGCGCCGACGTGGAGCACACGATAGAATTTTTTCCACGCGTGCGCGTAATCTTGTTCTGCGAGTTCGCGCGTTTCGATTTCGCCGAACGGATACAACATGCTCAATGTCCAAACGCCGCGTTCGAGGGCGCGGCGTTTTTCGTCAAGCGTTTCGTCTTGGAGCAAAAACGCGCGCACGGTGAATGGACGCGCGGCATCGAGCGTTTCGCCTTGTTCCGGCATGACAACTTGTTCGACGACGGCGCCGCCATAGCTGTACGTGTCAAACAACTCTGCGAGCGCGTCCGCGCTTGCGGCATCGGCGCGCACGGCAATTTCAAGCACCTTCATTTCAATTGGACTCTATCGAAAATAGACAGGATTAACAGGATGTACAGGATTCGATGCAGAGTAAGTTTAGAGAATCGTCTGAATCGAGTTAGTCCTGTTAAAAATCTTTTTCCCTGAAAGTGTATTAAACAAAACCCGAAATCTTGCAGCGATTGGCTTGAGATTTCGGGTCGTGTATTTTCTAGTTGCCCATGAACGTATTTTTGAGTTGGTCGAGCAGACCTTTGTCTTCGGTGGGAGTGTGTCCGTTGAGCGTTCTGGAAAATTCGCGCAAGAGCGCTTTTTGTTTTTCTGAAAGATGCGTGGGCACTTGGACTTGGGCCGTCACGACCAAATCGCCGCGTCCGCTGCGTTTCAAATTTGGCACGCCTTTATTTTTGATGCGAAACGTTTTGCCATGCTGCGTACCGGCGGGAATTTTTAGCATTTCATCGCCGTCCAGCGTTGGCACGCGCACTTCGTCGCCGAGCGATGCTTGCGCGATATTCAACGGCAAAGTGTACAACAAATCTTGATTGTCGCGTTGAAATTGCGGATGCGGCTTGACCGCGATTTGCACGTACAAGTGCCCGCTCGGTCCGCCCACCGTTCCGGATTCGCCTTCGTTCTGCAAGCGAATCTGTGTGCCTTCGTCCACCCCGGCGGGAACTTTGACGACGAGCTTGCGCATGACCTGAACGCGTTTTTGTCCGCCGCATTCGTGACACGGAGTAGCAATAATTTCGCCTTCGCCGTTGCAGCGCGGACACGGCGCGACGTTGATGAATTGTCCAAAGATGGACTGTGTGGCGCGCCGCACTTCGCCCGAACCGCGACATTGCGGACAGCGCGTGGGCGTCGTCCCGGGCTCGGCGCCGCTGCCTTTGCACGAGCTGCATGTTTCGAGACGCGGCACAGAAATTTCCTTGTCCGCGCCGAACACGGCTTCTTCAAATTCCAGCGTGAGCGTGGTTTTGAGATGCGCGCCCGGTTGGGGTCCACGCCGTGTGCGCGGGCGCGCGCCAAAGCCGGCATTAAATAAACTCTCAAACAAATCGTTCAGCGGAATATCCGTAAAGCCGCCGTCGAAATTTCCGCTGACGCCCGCGACGCCAAAACGGTCATACGCCGCGCGTTTGTCAGGGTCTGACAAAACTTGGTACGCTTCGTTGATTTCTTTAAAGCGCATGGCGGCATCCGGTTCTTTGTTTACGTCGGGATGATACGTGCGCGCCAATTTATAAAAAGAGCGTTTGATTTCTTCCGCCGAAGCATTGCGCTGGACTTGAAGGATTTCGTAATAATCACGCGTGGATGTCATAGTTCGTACCGGTTTGCGAGGCAAGATTCCATGTCGAACAAACATTATATGCAAAGTGCGTGCTTTGCCAACTGAATTTTGATTTCGCCAAATGGCTTTTTCGGAGGATATGCTATACTGGATGCCTCCGCCAATTCTCCTACCATGTTACGTGCCATTTTCTTCTTACTTATTACGTCGCTTGTTTTTGCCGCGTGCGCGGCGCCCAATGCCAACACGCCC
>JAKOPZ010000009.1 GCA_029778615.1 Chloroflexota bacterium
AGGTACATAATAAAACCGAGAATGACGGGGAGCACCGAGAGAATGATGCCGGAGAGACGCTGCTGCGCGGTGATGGTGCGGATTTCGCCCATGATGCGAATGCGTTCACGAATCGTATGCGCGATGTTGTCCAAAATTTCGGCGAGGTTGCCGCCCACCTCATGTTGGACATTGATTGCCGTAATCATCAAGTCCAGATCATCACTCGGCATTCGGCGGTGCATGTTTGCCAACGCGTCCTGCACGGTCAACCCCAAGCCAATTTCGCGCGTGACGCGCGCCAGCTCGGCGGACATGGGGAGGGACAATTCTTTGGCGGCGGTCTCCATGGATTGCAACAAGCTGTAGCCGGAACGCAACGAGTTGGACAGCAAGACAATCGTGTCGCCCAGCTGCTTGTTAAACGCGTCGAGTCGTTTACCTTGTTTGTACCGAACATACAAACGCGGCGCGTAAAAACCAATCACGCCACCAATCAGCGCAAACACAATGTTTCCGGCAGAAATGACAAAGCCCAACATTGCACCGCCGAGCACGGCGACAATGTTGATGGCGACGTATTCGCCTGCGGTCAAGCGCAAGTCGGCGCGCGCCAATTCCGTTGCAATCACCGACGCGCGTTTTTCGTTGACGAGATTGTCAAAGCGTCCGGCGCTGCCTTTGCCTCTCACGCCTGCGACTGCCGCGTCGGGCACTTGGCGTCCTGCATAGCGGTCGAGACGCGAATCAATAACCGAGTTGCGTCCGGACAGCGCGGCACCGAGTCCGACAAACAAAATCAAAACCCCAACCGCAAACATGAGCGCGAGTATGATGGTTTGATTCGAATAGACGGAAAAATCCATTTTCAGAAGGAAACAAAAACAGCATCTCTTTTACCTAATGTGCAACACTTTTGTCATTTCGAGCGGAGCGAGAAATCTCGCAAGGCGCGAATGAGATTTCTCGCAAAACTTGTCCCGAAGCATTGAGGGAACGGCTCGAAATGACATTTGTCCCGCGAAAGAGTTGCACATTGAGTCTCTTTTGTACGCTTGCGCGTTACAGGCGGAACAGAGATGCTGTTCTTGAAAAACTCATTGGTAGAAACGCGGGTCCAGCCCAAAGATATTTGGCGCGAGATAGATACCGGCGGCTTCGATGCGTTCAATGAATTTGGGACGAATGCCGGTCGCTTTGAGATAGCCCATCACTTTGCCGTCTTTGATTCCGGCGTGTTCCCATTTGAACACTTCTTGCGTGATAATGACTTCGCCTTCCATGCCCTGAACTTCGGAAACGTTGACGACGCGACGAGTGCCATCGCGCATACGTTCCAATTGCACAATCACGTCCAGCGCGCTCGAAATCTGTTCGCGGATGGCTTTGAGTGGCAAATCATAACCTGCCATCAACACCATCGTTTCCAGACGATGCAGAGAATCGCGCGGCGTATTGGCGTGAACGGTGGTCATGGAACCTTCGTGACCGGTGTTCATCGCTTGCAACATGTCCAACGCTTCCGGACCGCGCACCTCGCCGACGAGAATTCGGTCGGGGCGCATACGGAGGGCATTGATGACCAAATCACCGCGCGTGATTTCACCCCTGCCTTCAATGTTCTTGGGGCGCGATTCAAGCGTGATGACATGTTCTTGGCGCAGCTGCAATTCTGCCGCATCCTCGATGGTGATGATACGTTCATCGTTTGGGATAAAGCTGGAAAAAATATTGAGCAGTGTTGTTTTACCGGTGCCCGTGCCGCCGGACACGATAATGTTCAAACGCGCTTTGACACAGGCCTTCATAAATTCGTTAAACTCGTTGCTGAACGCGCCGCGCTTGATGAGGTCTTCCGATGTGAGAGGCGTTTTGGCGAATTTACGAATGGTGATGGTCGGTCCGTTCAACGCCAAAGGCGGAATGATTACGTTGACGCGTGAACCATCGGGCAGGCGCGCATCCACAAATGGTTGCCCTTCATCCACACGCCGACCGAGTGGAGCAACAATGCGGTCAATAATTCGATACACATGGGTTTCGCTGTCAAAACGCGCGGGGACGCGCTCGATTTTGCCGTGACGTTCAATGTAAATCATGTTTGGTCCGTTGACCATTACTTCGTCAATGCTTGTATCATTCAACAAAGGTTCAAGCGGACCGAGCCCCATGATTTCGGCGGTGAGCTGCGTCAGGAGTTTTTGCCGTTCGACGCGCCCGAGCACCAAATCCGGTTCTTCGGCGAGAAAGCGATTGAAAAGTTCTTCAATACTGCGCCGGAGCTCGTCAGAATGCCCAATGTCGAGCTTGGGGTCGAGATCGGCGATAATTTTTGTGAGAAGACGACCGCGTAAATCTACGAGCTTGTCCTGTGGCGGCGCGGGGGTTTTCCGCTCGCGCACGGGTTCCTTGAGCAACGGTGGGCTCGTCGCGCCACCATTGCTGCCCGGCGGTATAACGGGGGCGGTCGGTTCTTTTTTCTCAATGCGTTTTAATAGAGACATACGTGTTACCTCAATTTCCGGTCCGGGAAACGGTGGAGCGATTGATTGACGACAGGCAACTTGGCGGTAACGTGGGCTTAGCCGAAAATCAAAAAGCGGCGGCGCGGCTTTTGTTTGTCCATCGTCGCGCGGGCATCGGATGCGCCGCCTTTGTTTGTCGCCGCGGCTACTTCTGCGCGGCGCAACATACGCGCCATTGCCATTAACGATTGGCTAAAGGAGATTCCTTTTTGTGTAATCAATACCGGGATGCCGCGCGTCAACGCCAGCGTTGTTGCTTTGTCGTCGCGTGGAATCATGCCCGTCACCGGGTGTTTGATATTTCCTTCGACATCGCGCGCGTTGATGCCTGTCTTGCCATCGTACTTGTTCAAGACCAAAAGAGTTTTCGAAGCAGGATATTCAAGTTTTTGAGTGACTTCGAAAAAGAGTTTGGCATCTTTGAGTGAACTGATTTCGGCGGTGGATACCAAAATGATTTGTTCTGCCGCGTCGAGTACCGCGAGCAAAGGGTCGTTGATGGCTTTGGCAGTGTCCACAACAATATAGTCAAACATCTTTTTCAACACGTCCAATGTTTTGCGAACGTGGTCGGGCGTGACGAGTTCAGCTTGTTCGGGTTGGGGCGGCGCCAGCAAAACTTTGATGCCGGAGCTGTGCGCGGCGAGAATTCCGTTCAACAAATCTTCGTCGGGGTCGTTCTTGGCTTCGGCAATATCCCCGATGGTGCGGTTGGCGGGCAAATTCAACAGCACGCCCACATCGCCGAATTGAAAACTCGCGTCCACGAGCGCGACGCGTCCGCGTGTTTCTTCGCGGAGGGCGATGGCGAGATTGACCGCCAGAGTCGTGACGCCGACGCCGCCTTTGGGCGAATAGAGCGCGATAATTTTAGAGCCGCGCGGTCGCTGGGGCACAGGCTGCGGGACGCTGCCATTGTTCTCATCGGAAGGCGGCGCAACCGGCGCCTGCGGGAGAAATTGTTTGCGCGTTGCCGCAAGTTGATGTACGCGGCGCAGACTGTTGGCGAGCTCCTCGCTGGAAAAGGGTTTGATGAGAAACTCGCGCGCACCCGCCAACATGGAGCGGCGCAAATAGTCCGCTTCGCCCTGTACGGACATCATCACCACTTGGACGTTCGGGTCGGTTTGCGAGATGAGTTCGCTCGCCTGAATTCCGTCCATGCCGGGCATGTTAATATCCATGAGGACAATGTCCGGATGAAGCGCGGCTGCTTTTTCGACGCCCTCGCGCCCGTTGGACGCGGCGTCAATGATTTCGATGTCGTCTTCGAAATACAACAATTTTTTCAAATTGTCGCGCGTTTCCGGAATGTCATCCACAATCAGGACGCGAATTTTTTTGTTTTCCCGCATCACAGCCATGATTGCCCCCACCCGCGGACCGAAAAGCGAATTCTCATGCTGGCTATTGTCCCAAGCCCGGAATATTCAAGTTAAAGCGTTTGTTCAGGTATTCGATGGTGACCGGTTCGGTGGTAAAAATTTGGTCATCATTCGCCGCGCGCAGCACAAAGGCATAGTCGGACGTAGTGTTTCGAATATGTTGGAGTGCCAGGGCGTCTTGCTCGGTTACTTGAAGGGTTACGACGTTAACGGCGCCGCCTTGTTGCGAGGACTGTTCGCCCACATTCCGGGGCCACGGACCGACTTGGAGAATCAACAAATTCTCCAAGGTTTTCTGTGTCACTTGATATTGAGTATTGGATTGTCCGAACGCCGTATTTTGTACATCTACTGCGTAGGTCACAATTAGGTCCACGCGGTCACCGGTCTGAATGGCTTCGGCGACACTGCTTGTTAGAGCAACGGGAAGTGCAACGGCAACCTGCCCTTTTTCCAAAATCAACGCGGCGTTGCTGTGTTGTTCTTGGAGGTCGCCTTTGGAAATGACCATGTCGGCAATAATCGGTTCTCCAGCATAGATTTGCTGTCTGGACAATTTTCCGACCGCGTCTGCCGGATTTTCAAATGCGCCTATCGGTGTCGGAACACGGAGGGGCCAATCTACCTGTCCCACTTGGTCGGGCGAAATTTCAGTTCGCGATGGCACTTGTTGAAATGCAACAACGACTTTGGTAGTCGGAACAACTTCGGGTTGCGGTTCGGCGTTCGCCAAAACGATGAAAACGGCAACACCTGCGATGAGTGCAAGAATAATTCCTAAAAGGACAAAGATTCGACCGCTTCCCCTCATTGACAGCCTCCGATGAAAAATTGGTGTTAAACCGCTGCATTGTAGTCAGTTTCCAAGAAATTTTCAACAGGTAAAAAGTCACAAGCAACACGGCGGATGGCTGAACCACCCGCCGTGCTATTTTCTCCTACTCGTTTCTCTGTTCATCTGCTGTCGGCGCTGCCGATTTTCCGATGCGTTTGAAATTCCACCACGGGGACCCTTTGGCACAGAGATTGCCGTTACAAGCTTTCACGCGCCAGTAGTAGGTGTGTCCGGCGGGCAGTTTCTTTAGGTTCACTACCGTAGCCGTGACATTTTTGAATTTCTTGAACGCCTTGCCCTTTTTCTTGTCCTTTTTCACAATCACGACGTACTTTTGGGCACAGCGCGCGGCGTCCCATGCGAGCGGCACCTTTTTCGCTTTGATTTTGCTTCCGTTGCTTGGCGAGACCAGATTTGCCACATCGGGTTTGCCCGCACAGACGGTTGGAGTCATGCTCGGAGTCAGACTGCGGGTCGCGGTGGGCGTATGTGCCGTGCTGGTTGGCGTTGCGGTGGAGGTCGCGGTTTCAGTCGCTGTCGGGGTAACTGTTGTGTTACTTGTTGCAGTTGGTGATGAGGTGGTAGTTGGCGAAAGGGTGGGAGTATCGGTCGGGAATGGCGTAACCGTTGCGGTCGAAGTCGGGGTGAACGTTGGTGTGGCGTCACCCGCATAATCGAGTTCAAACGCGTTGAGGCGCGGAGACTTGTCGGATAACGTGGTGGCAAAGTCTGCGCGATATTGTAGATAGCGGTGATTGATTGGCGATTGAAATGTGAGTGTGTTTGTGATGCCATCCGAACTTTGTCCCGAAACTCCTCCCAAAGTCCATGTTTCGTTTGCCAGCGCGCCCAATGTATTTGCGGTGCGGTAATAAATCGTCAGACTCATCTTGGACGTGTCGTCCACGGATGCGTTCCATTTGATGGCTTGCATGTGTTGGCTAGGACCCACGTCCATTACATCACTGGTGAATGTTCCATTGGGTGCGTATGTGGACGCGGCGCCGGTAGTGGAACCATGATAGACCTGCGCTTTGGCGTTACCCGAAGCATCATAGCCGCCGGCAATGAAAAGCTCGCCGCCTTGATTTGCCGTGCTGCCGTGAAAAAAGCGCGGGACCGGCAAGGGCTCTGTCACAATCCAATTGCCAACGCCGCCGCCCCAGTTGTGCAGTGAGCCATCGGGGTCAATCAACGCAGTCTGGACTTTGGTAATCGCGGTTGAGGATGCGATGCCTTGTTTCCCGCCAATCACATAGATTGCGCCGTTGTATTGAACAACGCCCTGCGCGGCAAAGGCGTCTACCAAACTCGTATTATGCCAGCCGCTTACCGGACCGCTGTCGTCCAACGTGCCATCGGGTTTGAAAAATGTATAGTACACATTTTCCGTCGCAGTCCCCCCGGTGGTCAAGCCGCCAAGCACGTACAGAAAATCGTTCGTGGGGTCGTACCATGTCGCCGCGCCGAGCGCGCGTAACGCTTCCGGCAATGGTAAATCTTCAACCGGAGTGCCCAAGTCGCCGTTGCTATTTTGAATGGGGATGCGATAGATCACATCGCTGGATAGGGAACCGCCGCCAATCACATACAGATTGCTCCCGCGCACAACGGCGCCGGAAAAGATAAGATTGACGGGGAGTGTTGCAGTGCCCCAAGACCCGCTGAGCGTGCCGTTCGCAGCGATTTTCTTGTAGTAGATTGTATTGCTGGGAGAACCACCGGTACCGCCGCCGACCACGTAAAGAATCGGGTCGGGGTTGAAAGCGATGACCGCAGCCGCGCCAGCGCGTTCGGCTGGCAGGTCGTCCGTTTTCACCCAGCCGACGTTAATGTCACCGACGAGCGACGTGGTGGCAGAGTAAATTTCGGTGTGGTAATTTGCGCCATCGAAACCGCCAATGGCATAGAGAATGTTGTTGTACGAAACGAGCGCAAGCTCGGCGCGGGCAGCAGGCAATGCTGTCGTCGCTTGCCATGGTGTGCTTAGACCAACAGGCAAGAGCTGAACTTCGCCGTCGCCGAGCTTGCGCAGACCTGTGGCGTAGAATTCACCGCGCACAAAATCGTTTGTCGTCGTCTGCAAGAGATAGCAGCTTACGCCGTTACATACAGGGTCTGCCGCTCGCAGTGGCTTGATGCCCAAGAGCAATGCCAACGTTACGGCGAGGGCAAACGCCGCGAGTCCGAAAAGTTTTTGTCCGCGTGAAAACATGATTAGGAACGCTCAAGAGCAAAGCGGGCTAGGGTGATACGCATGTAAAATCATCGGTCTTGAGCGAGAGATTCTTTTCGTATGTGCCTGAACTGTCACCCACCTCGATTGTCGGCAAGCTGTCAAGCACCGGACCGCCCACACCATCCGTGAAAATATCGTAAGTCAAGCCGCTGATGGTGAGACTAATCGTTTGAAACTGATATGTGCCTGCGGGGATATTGACAAACTCAAAGTAACCGGTGGAAGTCGTCGTCGTCGTCAAGTACTCGCCTGTTGTCGTGTTGCGAATGCGTACAGTCACACCGTTTGCAAAAGACTCGAGTTCATTCGGCGGCAGGCAGCTCTCATTTTGAATTTTGGTGACGAGCGAGTTGTAGATGCCTTGCATTGAGTTTGCATCGGTCGCGGTATAAAAGTGTTGGTCAACCGGTTCGGACGCGATGGCGCGCAGCACTTGGTCATTAAAGTCTGTGCCGATGGCGATACTGTAAATAATAATGTCCGGTCTGCCATCATGGTTCGCATCGCTTTTCGCCGCGTTGGCTTGCGTGATAGCGTCCTGGACTGCTTGGTTATTGCACGAAGGCGCGGAATAGGTGTTGCCCGAAAATCCGGTCCATTGTCCGTTGATAAGAATGTTGGCGATACCGTCAGAGGCAACGACCAATACAGCGGAATGGTTTGGATTATGATATGCCGAGTCAAGCACCATCTGTCTGCCCACTTGAAGCCCTCCGGCGAGTGGAGTACCTCCATTCGCGGAAAGGTTGTTAACTGTGGTGTTCAGCCCATTGATGTTGGCGGTCAGGTTTGTGCGATTCTCTCCGTAATAATATGTTGAGTAACTGTGGCTTGCGGTACAAGAATAGTTGTACGTGCTGCCACTCTGCAAGCGTGGAAAGGTTGCCAGCCCAACGCGGTCGCCCAAGGTTGGCGACATGGCATTGTTGAAATTGACGAGTGCGCTTTTGGCGAAGCGTAGTTTTTGCTGCGGGTTGGTTGGACAGTCCGTCGTTGTGCCCACGCAGTAATTCATACTACCCGAAATGTCGAGCACGTGGACCACATCAATTGGCACTTGAGTTTCACTGGTCTGACCGACCGGAATGAGTTTGTTGAGTTTCACTACGCCAATCAGCGAACGCGCCTGTCCGCCGCCGCCGCCACTGGGTGGTGTTGGCAGAGGAGGATGATTTGTGGTCGTTACAATGCCATAGTTCGGGCACGTTCCCTCGCAAAGGGATGCTGACCAATTGGCAAATTTCACTTGAACGTATGAACCGCTCGTGCTCGTTAGCGTGGTATTACAAGAGCCAACCGTGTTTCCATAGCGACAAACGCCCACGATTTTCATACGCGCAAAACCCGCGATGTGAAACGAGGTTGGATTCGAAGTGGGGGAACCAGTATCATAAATTGGAACCGTTACATATTGTCCGATGCGATTGGTCCACTGCGTTCGCACACTCGAATTACTCAGGTCTCCGCTGGCAGATGCGATGTTATCCCCTGTGTAAATGACTCCACTCTGGCTCGGATTGCTCATGTTTGTCGCGAGACTGTTGGTGTTTCCGGTCCACTGCAAATAGTAAAAAGTCGCAGCAGCTGTGGTTTTCTTTTCCCAAATGGGATAATTGTACGATGGGTCACTTTCTTCAAAGTGAACATCGCGAATGCCATCCCCATTTGCATCTGTAAACGTCGTTTGAGCCAATGCAATTGGAAAGACATTGTCGGCGCAGCATGTTCCGTTTCCAGTGATTGATGGAGGTGAATTGGGCGGTACGATGGGTGGAGGTGCGCCAAAACCGGTTGAAGGCGCACCAACATTCATTGTGCGGATTCCGATAATGCTTGCAAAAAAGGAATTGAAATTCTTGTCATGGCTTACATAGACGCCCACGACTGGACGTCCATTGATTGTATCCGGCGCCGGACTGCCTGTGCCGCCATAATTCTCAATTTGGTATTGAGAATCAATCACGTTGCTTCCGTCTGCCGCGCGATAGACGTAATTGATAGAAAGCGGATGACTGCCGTCTACCGTCAATCCATTCTTGGTGGCGTAGGTGTTGGCGGCAGTACGCACCTGTCCATTCGTCGCGCGTGTGTGCGAATTGGGGTCGGGCACGGCAAGACGCTGGGCTGCCGCGTATGCCGCCGCGTCTACTGCGTTTTGAACCTGGCGGCGCTGTGCATAGACGTTCCCGCCGTCCACCGCCAACGCCATGAATGCCATCAGGACAGCAAGTCCCAAGGCGATGAGAATCATGGATTGTCCATGTTCGTGTTGGATTGATTGCTTCATTGGTTATCTACCTCACAGTCTTAGGGGTCCATGCGCATAACCGCTTGGCTGTTGACCCAAATTGGTCCTAAAAAGACGAGACGACTGCCGTTAATAAAGGTTACTGCCAGCGTGGGCACCGGGGACAGATATTCTACCTTGACGGAAATCACTCCATTTGGCACGCGCACTGCCGAACATTCAGAGGCAGTGTTGCATGTGGGTTCGGTTGTAATTCGCAGATTCGCTGTGGTCAAGCTGTTACATGCGCTTGCCCCCCCCCCCAGCGCAGCGCTTGTCGAGCAAATATATGTTTTGATTTGACTGTTTGTCGCCGATGGATTTGATATAACATAGCGTGCGCCTTCGCGTGCGGCGGACGCGGTAGTCAGCCAAGAAAAAAACACCATTGCCAAGCCCAGAAAGCCAATAAAAAGCAACACAAAGATAGAAAACGCAAACGCGAATTCCACCATCGCCTGTCCCTCCTGTTGAAGGGCAAGGCGCGCTGTGTGAATTCGTGCGCGTCCGGGTGGTAAAAATTTCATCATGAACCGTCGGGACATGAAAACACATCCGATTCACGAATTGGCATCTGTACGGAATAGCGAATGGTATATGCGTTCGGAAGCCCGAACCGTCCAACCAACGGCAGTGAGATATTACTTGAAAAGGTGGTCAAATTGTATGTAACCGTCGTCGTAATCGGACAATTCAAACCTTTGGAACTTTGGGTGCTGTCTTTGCGTACGGGCGGGTCAACCGTCAAATTTGGATTTACATCCAGTCCCACAGCAACGGCTTCATCCTTTACGCGGTTCACATAGTTATCACACAAAGTCTGGTCTCCGCTGCAGTTCGAAAGGTCTGTGTAATCACTGAGCTCTGGGTGGAGGGCTGCATAGATTGCGCCTTCGCGCGCGGCATTAATCAATCCAATATATGCAACAAACGCTTGGGTGAACTCGAATGCCGCAATGATGAGAATCAAGAGAAAAGGGGTCATCACCGCCATTTCGGCGAGACTTTGTCCCCGTTCGTTATCCGCGCGATGCTTTGATTTCGACATGCTGCCTGGATTCATTATCCGCGCGCTCGCTTAAGGTTTGCATTACGAAACGGATAAATTGTCCCAATAAAAAATCAAGGGGAAGCCGATGCCGCCCCTTGACTAGATTATAGCGTGAGTTCAAACCAGAACAATGAGAAAACGGTACCTACTCAATGTGCAACTCTTTCGCGGGACAAATGTCATTTCGAGCCGTCTTTGCGAGAAATCTCATTCGCGCCTTGCGAGATTTCTCGCTCCGCTCGAAATGACAAAAGTGTTGCACATTAGGTTACCTATGTCGCGGGAATCAAAACCCGCACCCGCGTGCCGCGTCCCGTCGCACTCTGATAATTCAAATTGCCCCCCAGCATTTCGACGCGCTTTTCCAACGTAATCAATCCTGAGCTGCCGCGCTCGCGCGCGCGCGCCAACACTTGCGCCGCATCGAATCCACTGCCGTCATCTTCGACAATCACCACAATTGGCTCGGCATTCAAGTCGAGCGTCACTTGTACGCGCGACGCGTGCGCGTGTTTGGCAACGTTGTTCATCAGCTCTTGCACCGCGCGAAAAATTGTCACCTCGATGTACGGCGCGAGCGCACGGTCGCCGTTCAAATTCAACGTCACCGGCAACTTGTTCACCGTTTCAAACTGTTGCGTGTAGCGCCGCACCGTTGGCAGCAACCCAAGGTCATCCAGCATCATGGGGCGCAAGGCAAAAATGAAATCGCGCACGCGTTGAAACGTCACGTTCGCAGAAGTTTTTAACTGCCCCAATTCCGTGCGCGCCCGCGCCGGTTCGGCGTCAAACAAGCGCTCGACAATTTCCGCCTGCAAAATCAAATTGGTCAGCGACTGCGCCGGACCATCGTGCATTTGCTGGGCGAGGCGCTGGCGTTCCGATTCTTGTGCTTCGATGGTTTGCACCACTGCCTCGTGGTCAGAAATCGCATGTCCGGGCGACCTTTCGCCTTCTTGCTCTCCGCTCGCCTCTGCCATCCGCGCCGCCAAGTCGTGGAGTTTTCGTAATTGTTGAATGTAACGGTCCAACTGGCGGTGCTTGGATTGAAACTGTTCCAGTTGGGAACGCATCAAAAGCAGTTTCAACTGCGCGTCGCGTTCATTCGCGTAACCTTGACGCACATCCTCGCGCGTGTACGAATCAAAGTTCGCTTCGATTTGGCGCAGGCGCGAGGATGCTTCCGCTTGCTTTTGCGATTGCCGTTCGATTTCATTCGACGTTTGACGAATGAGCACTTCAATCTCGCGGAGTTCGATTCGCAGCTGTTCAATTTCGGAAAGCAGCTCGGTTACATTGTTTTGAATTTGGGCGGAATCCAGAGACATGTTTAAAAAAGAGTGAGCCGTAATTCGCTTGCGGTAAACCGTCGAACGGCAGACCGTCAACCAATTATCGGTTCCCTCGCGATGTGTCACTGCCTATGTCGTGTCCTGCAAACGAATCCATCCGCGCCGCAGGGCATAGACAGCTGCCTGCGTGCGGTCATTGACCGCGAGTTTTCGCAAAATCGAAGTCATGTGATTCTTGACGGTCTGCCGACTGATTCCTAACGCTTTGGCGATTTCTTTGTTGCTCAAGCCGCGCGTGATTAATTTCAAAATTTCCATCTCGCGTCCCGAAAGGGAGCGGAGCGTTTCATCCGGCGCGTCTTCTGCGCCCGCTTGAATGGATTCAAATTGCGAAATCAACCAGCTGGCAACTTGGGGTTTGGCGAGGACTTGGTCGTTGATGGCATAGTCACCGCTGCTCACGGTGCGAATCGCGCTCAGTAATTCGGTGGGCGCGACTTCTTTGGGAAAATATCCATACGCGCCTGCGCGCACTGCTTGCAACATTTGCTCGTCATCATGATACGCCGTGAGCACAATAATCGCCGCGCTCTTTTTTTGCGCCGTCAATTCGCGCGTGGCTTGCAGTCCATTGATGATGGGCAAGTTCACGTCCATCAATATCACTTGCGGCGCCAGCACGCGTGCTTGCTCAATGGCTTCGGCACCGTTCTCCGCTTCGCCGACGACTTGAATCGAATCGTCCAACTCGAGCACCGCGCGCAGCCCACTGCGAAATAATGGATGGTCGTCAACAATGAGGACAGAAATTTTCTTACTGCCCGCTTCTGCTTTTTCCGAAGGAGCAGCTTTACGGCGAGTGGGTCGGGCGCTGGGTGCGTTTGCTGCTGCGCGCACCGGATTTCCCTTCTTTGCCGGGACGGTTCCGCGCGCCGCCTTGCGCGTGGTTGTGGTTTGTGCGCTCATCAAGCTCTTGCCCCCCTTCCTGAGTTTGTGCTGTGGGGTTTTCGCTCGCGTGTCCATGATAGGGAATGGTCACCACGACGCGCACCCCTCGATTGATTTCCGAAAAGACTTGCACATGTCCTTCGAGCAATTCCGCGCGGTCGCGCATAGAGATTAAACCCAATTGACGTTTTGCTCCGAGCGAGTTGGCTTGAGGTGAAAAGCCGCGCCCATTGTCTTGAATTGTCAATTGGACTTGATTCGTCGGACGCTCTAATTTTACCAGAACATGGGTCGCGTGGGAATGTGTTTTAACATTCGTTAGCGCTTCTTGCAAAATACGGAAGAGGGCGAGTTCGATGGTCAAAGGATAGCGCGCGCGGAATTTGTCACAGCCGCGACACTCGGCACGGATGCCTGTGCGCGCGCCAAACTGCTGCACATAACTTGCCAATGCCGGACCGAGTCCCATTTCATCCAGAAGGGGGGGTTGGAGCTCGGCGACATAATTCTTGAGCTGCGTTAAACCGTCGCGCAGTTCGTCACGCAGGGCATTCAATCCCGCAATCGCCACACGCGGATTTTTTTCGAGCAGCGGGAGCGAGTATTCAATTTCCATCAAGGCATTCGCGATGATTTGCCCGGGTCCATTCATCAAGGCGTGCGCAAGCCGTTGTCGTTCTTCTTCTTGCAGCTGCAAGAAAATGGAAGCGTCGAGAGTAGAAAAATCATCCTGTACCTGCGCGGAGACTCGCTGCAATGGCAGTGTTTTTGACATGGTTTCATTTCGCCCAACGAAAAAAAGTATAACACTCGCCGCGCGCACGCGCAAGGGGCGGATTGTCCTACAGTTAGCGGTCGCCACTTTGCGTTCGGCGATGCAATGTGACATGGAAGACATCGCCTCATCACGCGCGGCATATTGCGTTCTTTTCTTTGGCGCGCTTGTTCGGTCATGTAGATAGGATTGACCGGCGGTGTGTTGGTACACGCGCAATGCACGCGCAGCTCTCTTTTGCGGCGGTGCGCGCGAAAAATAACGGTTTGGCAAAAATTCCCTTGCGTTAATTTCTCACTCATGCTACACTCGCGCCGATGGATTCTCCGTTCACGCGTCCATTATTGGGCAGGCGCATCGCACTGGAATTGCGTTCCGCGCGCCCGCTGACGTGGCTCGGACCCATTGCGGCGACTATTTGCGGCGCGCTGGCGGCGCGGGGTCTGCCGTTTTCGGGCGAGGACTTGCTGCGCGTGGCAATTGCTATTCTGCTCACCGACCCCATTTTGGGCGCGTGGCGCGCGGCGTGGGTCAACACAGATTGGCGCCAACCGCTGCGCGGGTGGCAGGCAACGCCGACGCGGGCATGGATGCTGGTACCGTACGCGCGGCTCGGTTCGCCCGCCGCGCGCTTTTCACAATGGCTTTCCTCGCGCGCCAAATTTTGGCGCGAAGCGGTCATGCCGCTCGTTGGACAATCGCTGACCGCGATTCTCGTGACCGGCTTGATTGCGCTGTCCGTCGCCCTCGTCTTGGGCGGCGCGACATTTTTCCTCACCCTCGCCGCGCTCGTGTTTGCGCCGCTTGAAAGTGAATTGGGTGAGAACGGGGCAGGGCGCTGGGCGCGGGGCTTGACGGAAATCGGCATGGCTTGGTTGATTGGCGCGGCGGCACTTTCGTATATTTTTCCGCCTGTAGATTCTGCGTTGGTTGCTCTTTTGTTTTCGGTTGCCTATCGCGGCTTGTTGTCGGTGAGCGCGCGTCCGCGTCTTGGCTTGGCGATTTTGAATGTGTCACAAGTGCTGTTAATTGTTCTGCTTGTCGCACGCGGCGCAATTATCAACGCGACGATTGTGGCGTTGTTGTTGGGCGCGCTGCTCTTGTGGGAAACATTGGTGCGCGCCGCGCGCGCAAGCGCCGCGCCCTTTTTGGCACGCGCCCAGTGGTTTGTTTTGCTTTCGATGGTAGTTGCCGCGCTCGGGTTGGCGCGCTGAAGCGTTTGGCTCTTGATGCTGCCATGAAAATTGGGGTCATTGCGGATACACACATTCCGGACTTGCGGCGTTCGCTGCCCGCGCGGGTGATGGAGATTTTTTCGACGGTGGAAATCGTACTCCACGCGGGAGATATTACCACGCTCGATGTGTTGCAGCAGCTGCAAGAATCCGTTTCCCTCACCTTTGCCGTGTACGGCGAAAATGATTCGCCCGAAGTGAAAACCTATTTGCAGGAATCTCAAGTCTTGGAATTTGGCGGCTTGCGCGTGGGTCTGGTTCACGGCAACCGCGAACAGCGCAGTGGACTGAATGACCGCATGTCACGCTTGCTAAAACGCGATCCATACAGCCCCGATTACATACAGTTCATTCTGTCGCGGTTTAATAATGTGGACGCAATTGTCTTTGGACACACGCACATCCCCTACGCCAAAGTGCACGAAGGCGTGTTTCTCTTCAATCCCGGTTCCATCAACCCGTCTAACAACAATGAACCCAGCGTCGGTCTTTTGGAAATCACCTCACGCGGCATTCGCGGACGCGTCCTGCCGATTTAACTTTCGGGTATGGAG
This sequence comes from Chloroflexota bacterium, assembly GCA_029778615.1. Lineage (GTDB taxonomy): Bacteria > Chloroflexota > Anaerolineae > UBA4142 > SHND01 > SHND01. Next base: position 15,106 of record JAKOPZ010000009.1, read on the forward strand.
TTCACGCGCGATTTTCAACTCGTCCTCGCCGGTGGCTTGATTTCGCTTGCCACCACCATTGTCGTTTTGATTCTCATTACGCTGCTCTTGCGTCTCGACCGGCGCGGCGAAAACAAATAGATTTGTGGAACGCGGATGAGTGGTTGCGCATCCGCGTTTTCTTGCATTTCGCCGCACTTTGGGCGATAATCATTTTATGACGCAGTGCGTCATAAACGCGCCGCGTCACAATCACCTGTCTTTCATAGGAGAAAGCATATGCCCTATAACATTGTCGTGCTGCTCAAGCGGGTGCCCGACACCGAAAGCAAAATCACGATTCGCGACAACGCGGTTGTCACCGAAGGGCTGAATTTTGTTCTCGACCCCTATGCCGAATATGGTTTAGAAAAAGCGCTCCAGCTCGTCGAACAGCATGGCGGCAAAGTAACTGCTGTGTTGTTTGGACCCGAAGATGCCAAAGAGACCATTCGCAAAGCGCTCGCAGTGGGCGCAGACGAAGCGGTACACATTGTTGACCCCGCGTTGGAAGGCGGGGATGCCGGCACCACCGCACACGTGTTGGCGGCAGCGCTCAAGAAAATTCCATTTGATATGGTGTGGGCGGGCAAGCAAGCGGTAGACGAAGACAACGCGCAAGTGCCGCTGCGCGTTGCGGAACTTTTGGACTTGCCGCATGTCAACAGCATTATCGAATTTGAAATTTCCGCCGACGGAAAATCGGCGCGCTGTGTGCGTGAAGTGGACGGCGAACGCGATGTGATGGTCACAACGCTCCCCGCTATTTTCACCGCGCAGCAAGGTCTGGGAGAAATTCGTTATCCATCGCTCAAAGGCATCATGGGCGCGAAAAAGAAACCCATCACCGATTGGAATGCCGCCGCGCTCGGGCTTGACCCGGCGACCGTTGGCAAAGCCGGCGCGCAAATCGAGATGGTCGCGCTCATGCCGCCGCCCGCGCGTCCGCCGGGAAAAATTATTCCCGGGGATGCCGAGACCGCTGCCAAAGAATTGGCGCGGCTCTTGCGCGAGGAAGCCAAGGTGATTTGAAATGTCAAACGATATTCTCATCATTGCCGAAGGGCGCGCGGAAGGTCTCCGCAAAGTCAGCTTGGAATTGGTCAATGCCGCACAGCAGCTGTCCACCGCGTTGGGCGGTCAAGTATTCGGCGCGGTAGTTGGAAAGGGCGTCAGCGCATGGGCGGAAACGCTCGCCAAGACCGGCGTATCAAAAGTATTTGTCGCCGACGACGCGGGGCTGGAAAAATTCGCGCCCGAAAGTTACGCGAGTGCATTGGCAGAAATTGTGCGCGCGGCAAATCCCGCCGTCGTTTTGTTTGGCGCATCCGGTTGGGGCAAAGAACTTTCCGCGCGCGCGGCGGCGAAACTCGGTTGGGGACTCGTCACCGATTGCACCGAAGCGAAAATCGAAAATGGCACGCTGCTCCTGACGCGTCCGATTTACGCCGGTAAAGCCATCGCCCAAGTGCGCGCAAAACAATTTCCCGTGATGGTCAGTCTGCGCCCGAACATCATTCCGCCGGTCGAAGCAAATCACGCGCCCGCGCCGATTGAACCCGTTTCGGTTACCTTGAAAGAACCGCGCGCCCAAGTGGTAGAAACAGTGTCGAAACCGAAATCAAAAGTGGATTTGGGCGAGGCGAGCATCGTCGTCTCCGGCGGACGCGGTGTCAAAGGTCCCGAAGGATTTGTGCCGGTCCAAGAACTCGCGGATACGCTCGGCGCCGCGCTCGGCGCGTCGCGCGCAGCAGTGGACGCGGGGTGGATTGATTACACGCATCAAGTTGGACAAACGGGAAAAACCGTTGCGCCAAAATTGTACATTGCAGCAGGCATCAGCGGCGCGATTCAACATCTCGCGGGCATGTCGTCTTCTCAAGTCATTGTCGCCATCAACAAAGACCCCGACGCGCCGATATTCAAAATTGCCGATTATGGCATCGTCGGCGATTTGTTTCAGGTGCTCCCCGCGTTGAATGAACAAGTGAAAAAGTTGGGCTAGGTTTTGGAACATACAAAAACGCCGCGCTCGTACACAGCGCGGCGTTTTTGTATACCGATGCTTTCATGGCAACGCTTGACCGTTTGCTCGATTCACTCTTCGAGAGCAACCAAAATCTCTTGTATCAAGACTTGCGTGACTGGCTGCAAACCTCGCGCCGCTTTCGCGCATTTACGCAAACCTATCACACCAAAATTCGCGCCAAAATAAAAAATGTGCGCGACGAAAGTGGAATGCAAGATTTGCGCGCGGAATTGCAAGCGGCAGCGCTGCTCTTGCGCGAGGAACGCTTTGCCCTCGAATATGAAAAATACGCCGCCTTGAAACAACGCGGACCCGATTTCACTGTCACGTTCAAAACGCACACGCCGTTTAATGTTGAAGTGCGCCGCGTGCGTCATCGGGAATTGGACGCCACCGCTTTCGACGCGCATATCGGCAAGCTGATGGCGGTGTTGTGCGAAAAGCTGGGACAGATGCCGCCGGGGATTGTGAACCTATTGTGGTTGACGGGGGAACGCGAAATTTTGCCGGAGGACGTTGCGCGCGCAGTCGGAACGTTGCGGCAATTGGCAGAACACAAGGAAAATGATTTTTTCGCGCGACGCGGCTTGGAGAACGCTGCCAACTTTAACAAACACGTGCAGCGTTTGAGCGGAACAGTTCTGTATCACGCCGATACAAACGCGGTGTGGCTCAATTCGATTGCGCGACATCCGACGCCGCCGGAAATTGTCAACGCGCTGCGTCGCCTCACCAACGCGTGATTTTTCAACCGGCAGAAAAATTCAGGCGCCCGAACCGATGGTGAACGAAAACGTACTGCCCGCGCCCTTTTTCGATTCCACCCAAATTCTGCCGTTGTGCGCTTCGACGGCGAGTTTGCAAAACGCGAGCCCGAGTCCCGCGCCGGTGGTGTGTCGCCGATTTGAATCCGCGCGATAAAACTTGTCAAACACGCGCCCCACATCTTCGGGTGCGATGCCTTCTCCAGTATCCTGGACCGAAATCACCGTCTCGTCATTCGCGTTGCGCGCCGCGCGCAAAATAATTTCGCCGTCCCTGTCCGTGTGATGAAGCGCGTTCGTCACCAGATTGTCCACCACGCGGCTCAGCATTTGTTTGTCCGCGTTGAGCTGTAAATTTGGCGGAACGACCTCGACCAACAAACGCACACCTCCGCGCTGCGCGGTGCTTTCCAGTCGCGCTGCCCGCGCGTTCAACCAGTCCGCCGCGCCAAAGGCATCGCGTTTGGGCGTGATTTGTCCTTGTTCCATTTTGCTCACGGACAACAAATCGTTCAGCAAGGTCATTACTTCGTCACTGCTTGCCATCGAAGACGCAATCATCGCTTGCTGCTCAGAATCAAATTGCGCGCGGTCTTGTTCCAACATCGAAAGGTTTCCGATTATCGAAGTCATCGGATTACGCAAGTCGTGAACGACCATATTGGTCAGGTCATCGCGGTATTGCTGTAATTCTTGCAGCTGCGTGTTTTGTGTTTCGAGCGCGCGCCGTTGTTGATTCAAGATGCGGTCCGCGCGGCGAATGATGAGCAGCAGCGCGAGATACAAAAGCAGCATCGCGCCGCCCACCGTGCCCGCCGCAAGAAATGCCGAGCGCGTCAATTCATTGTCGAGCGTGGTGACATCACGATAAATTTCCACGACGCCGATAATATTTTGCGGTGCAATGGCGTTGACACGCGCGTACAATGGCGCGTACGTTTCAATAAACGCGCCGGGAAGATTTTGTGGGCGTTGGTCTTGGGGAATATTGCCGTATTCGGAAAATGTTTTGCCGGTGCGCGCAATCTCAATCCCTTCGTTCTGGCTTTCGATTTGACCAACGTCGCCGGTGACGGTGCTAAAGACGATGCGTCCGTTCAAATCAAACACGGCAACTTTGTCGAGATTCAATCCGTACAGCCGTCCGGGCAGTAAATCGCTCAACGACTGCGCGGTGTTGGGCGAATCCAACGTGATTTCACTGTCCGCCGTTTGGAGATTGAAACGCGGGTCGGTAGCGAGTTGGAACGAAAGATTTTGTGCGATGCTCGCCGCATATTCTTCACTGCTTTGCAAAAGCGCTTCGCGCGCACGCGCGTATGACAAGAGTCCGACGATGACGGTGGCAATGACCAACACCAGCAGACTCGCCAACGAGAAATAGCGCAAGAGATTGAAACGCGGATTTGAGTTTGGCACGGGAATGTGAGGCGCGAGAGCGCGGGGAGATTTTTCAAGCGCCAAGTTTTTGACGCGTGAGCAAAATGCGCTGGACAGCGGTCACGTTCGAGAGGACTGCCAACACCGCGACGGCAATGAGCAAGCCCCACTCGCCAATGACCAACGTTGCAAACAAGCCAAGCAGTAAAACAATCATGCGTTCCAAACGCGTGAACCAACCTTCTTTTAATTGCAACCCCAATCCTTCGGCGCGCGCCCGCGCATAACTTACTACGAATGCGCCAATCAACGCGATGACCGCGAGGACGATGAGCCAGCGGTTGTTTAATTCCACGCCGCGCCACACCAACGCCAACATCAGAACTCCGTCTGCATAGCGGTCCAGTGTGGAATCCAAAAAGCCGCCGAATTTGGTAACGCGGTTCGTCAAGCGCGCGAGCGCGCCATCTGTCGCGTCCAAACCCGCACCCACAATCAACAAGACCGCGCCCAACACTTCGTACCCCAGTGCAATCACAACCGCGATGACGCACACAAACGCAAAACCGATAAGGGTCAGCGCGTTCGGCGTCAGCCCGAGGCGTTGAAACAAACGCGCGAGCGCGTTCAAGAGTTGTTGCGCTTGCGTGCGCGCAAAATTAGTCAGCATCAGTTTTGAAGTGAGCGCAGCGGCTGGAATGCCGCAAGCTCGGGCTCTGTCGTCCCATCCACCACCGTGCGTGCCAGTGATTCGCCAACCGCCGGAGCAACGGCGAACGTGCCCGTGCCGAAACCCGCCGCGACGAACAAACCATCCACTCCGGTTACGCGCCCCAATGCAGGCAAGCCATCGTTCAACGTGTCGTAAAGAATCGTGTGCGCGCGTTTCGGCACCGGATTTTCAAACATGGGCAAGCAGCTTGATACAAACGCGTTGATGCTGGAGATTTCGCGCGGCGAATACAATTCATCCAATTGTTCAACCGTTTGCACATGCGCGTCGCTCCATACATTCCCCGCCGCGCCCATGTGATAGGGATGCGGACGGAAAAACGAATTGTCGTCCGCGCGCAAGACGGTTGGCAATTCGTCCCCGATAGTGCGCGGCAATTCGTAAAACGCGACGACGCCGCGTCGAAACCGCAAATGCAAGCTGATGCCGAGCGGAGCGAGCAAACGTTCAGTCCAACCGCCCGCCGCGACAATCACCACCGGCGCTTCAAAATCGCCTGTCGTCGTCGTCACTCCTTGAACGCGTTTCTGCTGGACGATAATATTTTTGACTTGGGTTCCGGTTTGTACTTCGAGCCCGCGCTCCTTTGCCGCGTTCACCAAGCCCTGCGCGGTCAACACCGCGTCCGCATAGCCCGCGTGCGGTGTGAACATTGCCGCGCGAAAATCTTGGGACACATTCGGGAACACGGCATGTAACGCGTTCGGCGCGATACCGCTCGCATTTTTCACATTCGCTTGCCAAAACGCGAATGGATTCTCTGCACCTTGCGTTGTCACCACTGCCGCGCCGGTTTCTACAAACGGGCTTTTGCTGCCGAGCTCCATTGCCCAGCGATGATAAAAATCATGACTCGCGTTGGCAAATTCGCACAACAGCGGGTGCGTTTGAAAAGGGTGCGCGAGTCCCGCGCGCCGACGCGTCATGCCCGAAACGAGCGGACCTTTTTCAATGAGCGTGATGCGCTTGATGCCCGCGCGGGCGAGGGCGAACGCGGTGGCGCTGCCAATGATACCCGAACCGATAACGAGCGCGTCGCGGATTTGTTTCACTCGCCGATGCTCCACGAGAAGCGCTGCCAATTCCAACGCGGATACGCGGCGCGCGTGACTTGCGATTTGCGCGTCACCAACAATTCGTCATAGTACGCCAACACCGCGTCGGCGATTTGGGACCAATCGTAATGCGCGGCGGTGCTTTGTCCCGCGCGTCCCATTTGTTCGCGCACGCGCGCGTCCTGTAGTAACGTGATGCACGCGCGCGCAATCGCGTCCGCATCGCCCGGCGGCACGAGTTTGCCTTGAGTCTCCGGTGAAAGCACCTGACGATACCCGGTAATGTCCGACGCCACAATCGGCACGCCCGCCGCCATCGCTTCGAGAAGCACGATACCGAAACTTTCAAAGCCCGTCGAAGGCGCGCAAAAAATGGTCGCGGTCCGATAATAACGCGGCAGTTCTTGACGCGAAACATAGCCCACAAAATGAATACTTGTGAGCTTGTGACGACGCGCGTATTGAACAAACGATTTTTTTTCTTGTCCCGTGAACGCGCCCACGACAAGGAGGCGCGCAGTGGGAAACGTCTTTTTGATTTCGGGAAAGGCGCGCAGCAAAAATTCAAAACCTTTGCGCTTGTCCAAACGCCCGACATATAAAATATTTGGGCGTCCGTCGTCAAAGCGTTCAATCGGCTGAATGCCCGGCGCGGCAAAACGCTGCAAATCAATCCCGTTCGGAATGACGCGGTATTCACCGGGGAATTGCGCCAGCGTGAAATCGCGCACCGCCTGCGAAACAAAAATGCGTCCGTCCAATTTGTTGTACAACGGCGCGAGCAGCGGACGCGTGAGCTGGTACGCGGTATTGGTTTCGCGATACGCGTGAAAGGTGCCAATGTTGACGGCGCGCGAATGGTGCAGGACAATGGGGCAGAGGGGGGGGGCTGCAGGTTCGTGCGCGTGCACAATATCAAATTTCTCGCGCGCGAGAATTTTTTTCACGCGTTGAAAAACCTGAGGCGAAATGGTGACGCGCACGTTCGAACCGCTAAAGGGAAAGGAAGAAACCGCGCCGCTCACCTTGATAACATTGTCTTCCAGCGTGTCGGCATCGTTGGACGAGGCGGCGACGATGCGAGTGTCATGCCCGCGCCGCCGAAATTCGCGGTCCAGCTGCAAAATGTGTTCGGTGACGCCGCCGGGGAACGGATAATCGTAAGGCGTAACGAGCGCGATCTTCATTGCAACGCAACTCTAAAATGCTCTAGAATGAAATTCGTGGTTGGATGTGCAGCGCTTTTCAAGCGGACGTGACGCGCTCTTTTTTTTCTGGGGCGACGAGGGTTTCGCTTTTGTCCGCTTGCCAAACCGGACTAAACAAAATCCATTGTTCGGGAAATTGCCGAATCCAAAACTCCATGCGCGCCGCGATTTTTTCCACTGCCGCGCGCGAAGCTTGCTGTAAATCGCCCGTGCGTTCCAAATCAAGCGGCGGTTCAATCACCACCGCGCACTTGTTGTTGTCGAGACGACGATTGAACGCGAGAATCAACGGCGCATTGAACTTGATTGCCAGCACTGCCGCACCGTCTGGCAATTGCGCGGGCGCGCCAAAAAAATTTACAATCGGTCCCGTGCGCGTCGGGTCCAAATCAATCGCGAGTCCGAGAATCGCGCCCGCGCGCAATTTTTTCAACAGCACGCGCCCTGCCGTGTCGGCGGGCACCAGTTCAATGCCTTGTGCGCCGCGCTGCTGTTTCACAATTTCAAACACGGCTTCCGGTTTCAAGCGTTCGACGGGAACGACGACCTCGTGTTGTTTGTGCAAATGCACGGCGGTCAAATGCACAAACATATTGAAATTGCCAAAGTGCGCGCTGCCGCCCGCGACGCCTTTGCCGAGCGCAATCGCGTTATCGAGATGCTCCAACCCTTCCACCGAAGCAAGTTGGGCATACACTTGCGCCTCACTCAACGCATGTCCGCGAAACAAATCGAAATAATTTTTCAGCGAATTCTGGAATGCTTTGCGCGTGATGCGATTTGCTTTTGTCGGTGTATATTCCGCGCCGAGCACGTGCCTGAGATTTTTTTGGTAATTCGCGCGTCCGTTGGAATTGAACAAGTATGCCAGGTCGCCGAGCCGCGCGAAAAACCAAAACCCAAAACGTTCGGGCAAACGCGGCGCGAGCCACACCGCGAAACGATAACCGAAAACAATGAGCGCGTCCACAACATAACGCGAGACCTGACAGGTTTCCAAACGGTTGTGACAATCATCGCGTGCGCGTTTCCGCGCGCGTGACGCGTGGTTTGAACGATACGCGCAAAAACCTGTCAGGTCTGTCACTTAGCCCGCGATGAACTCTTCCACCATCGCGCGCGCTTGGTCGTCGGGATATTGTTTCGGCGGCGATTTCATAAAGTACGAACTCGGCGCATAGATAGCGCCGGATTGTCCGCGGTCCATTGCAATTTTCGCGCAGCGCACCGCGTCAATCACGACGCCCGCACTGTTGGGCGAATCCCACACTTCGAGTTTCAACTCGATATTCAACGGCACATCACCAAACGTCGTGCCTTCGAGTCGAATGTACGCCCACTTGCGGTCCTTGAGCCACGGCACGTAATCACTCGGACCCACATGCACATTGTCGGGCGGCAATTCGTATTCCAACATCGAAGTCACCGCGTTGGTTTTGGAAATCTTTTTGGATTCCAAACGTTCGCGTTCGAGCATGTTGAGAAAATCGGTGTTGCCGCCAAAATTCAATTGATAGGTGCGGTCCAAACGCACGCCGCGATCGCGAAACAGACGCGTCAAAACGCGATGGGTAATCGTCGCGCCAACTTGAGATTTGATGTCGTCGCCAATCACCGGCACGCCCGCATCCTCAAAACGTTTTTGCCAATACTTTTCGCGCGCAATGAAAACGGGAATGCAGTTGACGAACCCGACGCCGGCTTTCAAAATTTGTTCGACATACCACTTGGTCGCTTCTTCGGAACCGACGGGCAAATACGAAACGACCACATCGGTTTTGGTGTCTTTGAGGATTTGCACTACATCGTCGGTGGGACCCGGCGCTTTTTCAATAATCTTGGACAGATATTTACCCACGCCATCATGCGTCATCCCGCGATGCACCGGAACGCCCAACTTGGGCACATCGGCGAATTTGTACGTGTTATTTGGGGTGGTATAAATTGCTTCGGCAACATCCTTGCCCACTTTGTTCTTGTCAATGTCAAACGCCGCGACGACTTCGATATCGCCAACATGATAATCGCCGAGCACGGTGTGCATCAACCCGGGCACTGACGTGTCCACCGGCGCGTCCTGATAATAGTGGAGACCCTGTACAAAACTGCTCGCGCAATTGCCGACACCGATAATCGCGACGCGCACTTTTTTGCGTGCGCCGCGCGCGGGTTTGGCTGCGGGGATTACTTTGGCTGTCAATTTTTTCGTTGCCACAAAATGCTCCTTCGAGTTCCGAATACGAATTTCAATTCAACACTGCCATGAATTGCTCTTGCTACAAGCCAAGCCACGTTTTGACTGCGCGTTGAAATTCTTGTACCCGCGCCCGGTCCAACGAACAGCGCGCCTCGCGCCCTACGCGTTGGATGCGCACGATGCCCAACTTGACCAAACGGCGAATGTGCCACGAACAAAGCGGTTGACTCATGTTGAGCCGCCGCGCCAAATCGCCCACGGTCATGTCATCGGCGTTTGCCGCGAGCAAATCCAAAATTTCGAGGCGCGCCGTGTCGCTCAAAGTGCGAAAGTAATTTTGCAGTTCCGGAAACGTTGGGGCTTGACGCTGGCGTGTTTTGGTTAACATCGTTCGTATTGGATATAGTATATTGATTTCAGGGAATTTCAAAACATCTGCTTGATATACGAACGCATGAGGCAAACAGCATGAAGGTTTCGGCTAACCTGAATTGGACCCTGACACCGCGCCAAGCCATACGCGAGCAGCAAGCCCTGGCACAGCGCGTGCGCGCGGAAAATGATTTTGGCGCGGTCAACGCCGTCGCAGGTGTGGATGTGGGCTTGGAGCAAGAAAACACTGTTGCGCGCGCGGCGGTCGTCGTTCTCGCGTTTCCTTTGCTCGAACCGCTCGCGGCGGCGATTGCGCGACGCCCCGTCACTTTTCCGTACGTGCCCGGATTGTTGGCGTATCGCGAACTGCCCGTAATTTTTGACGCGCTGGAAAAATTGGAACGCGAACCGGATTTGTGGATTGTGGACGGACACGGCTTGGCGCACCCGCGTCGTTTTGGAATTGCGTGCCATCTCGGCGTTTTGCTCGACAAGCCGAGCATCGGCTGCGCGAAATCTATTTTGAGCGGACGCGCGGCAATCCCGGAAAATCGCGTGGGCGCGTGGACACCGCTCGTGGATCAAGGCGAAACAATTGGCGCGGCGCTGCGAACGAAATTGAATACGAAACGCGTGACCAATCCCGTCTATGTTTCCATCGGGCATCGCATCGAATTAGAGACCGCGATGGATTTTGTGCTGCGCTGTACAAGAGGATACCGCGTGCCGGA
>JAKOPZ010000100.1 GCA_029778615.1 Chloroflexota bacterium
TCGAAGACATGTTCCAACTTTCCGTCGCGCCCGAAAACGCGCCCGACAAGCCGACCTACATCGAAATTGAATTTCGACAAGGCACACCGGTGGCGCTCGACGGCGAAGCGTTGGAACCTGTCGCGCTGGTGGAAAAATTGAACGCGGTGGGCGCGGCGAACGGCATTGGACGCGTGGACTTGGTCGAGAATCGTTTGGTAGGCATGAAATCGCGCGGCGTGTACGAAACGCCCGGCGGCGCGCTGCTCTATGCCGCGCATCGCGAACTCGAAGCGCTCACCCTCGACCGCGAAACAATGCACTATAAAGATTTGGTCGCGCAAAAATATGGCGAACTTGTGTATTACGGTTTGTGGTTCACGCCGCTGCGCGAAGCATTGGACGCGTTCGTTTCCAAAACGCAGGAACGCACCACCGGCGCGGTGCGCTTGAAATTGTACAAAGGCAACATCATTGTCGCCGGACGCAAATCGCCGTACTCGCTCTATCAAGAATCCGTCGTCACGTTCATGCGCGACCAAGTATTCAATCAACAGCACGCGGACGGTTTCATCAATCTCTTTGGTTTGCCGATAACGGTGCGGAGTATGGTGAATCAGGGGATTTTGGGTAAATTGGAATTCGGTGATTGAGAAATGACAGGGTGACAAGGTGACACATCACCCTGTCACCTTGTCACCCTGTCACCTTGTCATGCTCTGGGGTTCTCGTTTCGACAAACAACCTGAAGAATTGTTCGCGCGGTTCAACAATTCCTTTCATTTCGATTGGCGCCTGTACGATGCGGACATTCGCGCCAGCATCGCGTATGCGAACGCGTTGGCGCGCGCGGAAATTATTTCGCCGCACGAAGCGAATGAAATCGAACGCGGGTTGAATCGCGTGCGCGACGAATTTGCGCGCGGTGCATTCGTTTCAACACCAAACGACGAAGACATTCACACCGCCATCGAACGCCGCCTGTACGAACTGATTGGCGAACCCGCGCACAAACTCCACACGGGACGCTCGCGCAACGACCAAGTTGCCACCGACGCGCGTTTGTACGTGCTCGACGCCATCACGCGCATCCAATCTCTAGTCTCCAGTCTCCAGTCATCGCTTTGCGATTCCGCCGAACAACATCTCGACACACTTCTCCCCGGCTACACCCACGTTCGCCGCGCGCAGCCGATTTCGTTCGCGCATTATCTTCTTTCGTTTTTCTGGATGCTCCAACGCGACCGCGAACGCTTTGCCGACGCGAAAAAACGCGCGAGTGTGCTGCCGCTCGGTGCGGGCGCGCTCGCGGGAAATCCATTCCACATTGACCGCGCATTTCTCGCGCGCGAATTGGGTTTTGAACGCGTGAGTGAAAATTCTTTGGACGCGGTGAGTGACCGCGATTTCATTGCCGAATTTCTTTTCGCCGCGTCGCTCCTGCAAATTCACTTGTCGCGTCTCGCCGAAGATTTCATTTATTATTCCGCGCCCGAATTTGGCTTTATCGAAATGGACGACGCGTACACGACAGGTTCGTCGCTGATGCCGCAGAAAAAAAATCCCGACGCGATGGAACTCGTGCGCGGGAAAACAGGACGCACAATCTCCAGTCTCCAGTCTCTACTCATCACACTCAAAGGTACGCCTTCCACCTACAATAAAGATTTTCAAGAAGACAAAGAGCCGCTGTTTGACGCGGTGGACACATTGGAAATGACGCTGCCGATTGTGACGGGTGTGATTCAAACAATGCGCGTGAACGCGGACAAAATGCGCGCGGCGCTAGACGAAAGCATGTTGGCAACCGACCTCGCGGAATATCTCGTGCGGCGCGGCGTGCCATTTCGTCAAGCGCATCACATTGTCGGCGCGTTGGTGAAATTGGCGGAAACGCGCGGCGTGAAATTGTCCGCGTTATCGCTCGACGATTTTCGCGCGGCGTCGGAGAAATTTGATGGCGACGTATATTCTGTCTTTGATTTCGACGCGTCGGTAAAGTCGCGCGATGTGTTTGGCGGAACGGGCGCGGTGCGCGAGCA
>JAKOPZ010000101.1 GCA_029778615.1 Chloroflexota bacterium
AACCCCTCACCCCCAGCCCCTCTCCCACATGGAGAGGGGAGATTTTCATTCGTCGGGGGTGAGCCGTTGGCTCATCGAAAACTCCCTTGAAAATGTTTTGTAGTGACGAATTCATTCGTCCGCCCAGGGGACCGATTGAGGCGATGTCGTTCATCGCACGTTACTACGAGCTGTTACGACGCGCTGTTACGACGCGGCGCCCATTTTCATTCGCTGCGGGTGCGACGCAAAGCGACGAATGGCGAACTCTCTTGAAAATGTACGGCAAATTTCAAATTTGTCCTACCGCCCCCCACATTTTCATTTGGCGTGGGTATGCGGGGCGCACATCTTCAACTCCTTGAAATTTCCCATGTTTGAATTCTTGCAATCCTATTGTCCGCAAATGACTTTATCACTTGCGCGTATTGCGTTTGTTGTCGCTTAATGTCCCATCCCTGCGTCGCGCGCGCGGAGAATGGCTTGCGCGCGGTCAGAGACTTGCAATTTGTTGAAAATGTTGGAAACGTGATTGCGAACGGTTTTGTCCGAGACGACAAGTTTATGTGCGATTTCGCCATTGTTGAATCCCTGTGCGAGGAGTTCCAACACCTCGCGTTCGCGCGCAGTCAGTTCGGGGAAAGACGCGACGGGTTTGCGGAAACCGGTCACGTCTGAAAAATAATTCATCATGCGCTGCGCGATGGCGGGGGAAAAAATCGCGCCGCCGTCTGCCACCGCGCGAATCGCGCCAATGATTTGGTCATGCCTGGCGCCTTTGAGTAAATAACCGCGCGCGCCCGCTTGCATCGCGGCGAACACGGAATCGTCATCTTCGAACATTGTCAAAATCAAAATGGCAATGTGCGGACTCGTCTGATGAATTTGGCGTGTGGCATCAATCCCGTTGAGTCCGGGCATTTGAATATCCATCAAAATCACATCGGGCTGCAATTGTTCGGCTTGCGCGAGCGCGGTGTTTCCCGTTTCCGCTTCGCCAAGCACTTGCATATCGTCGAGCGAATCGAGCAGCGCGCGAATGCCGTGACGAAACATCGGATGGTCGTCGGCGACGAGGACGCGAATTTTCTCCATGGTTATTCCTTTGGCAGCGGCAAACGCGCGACGACGCGCGTTCCTTTTTCTGAATTTGGTTCAATCACAAACGTTCCGCCCAATTCTTGTGCGCGCTCGCGCATCGAATTCAAACCAATGCCTCCGTGTCGGTCAGATGCGATGCCGATGCCGTCATCGGTGATTTCGAGATGCAGCGCGTCGTCAAGCCACAAGCAGACTGTACAATTTTTCGCGTTCGCATGACGTACAACATTCGTCATTGCCTCCAACGCGATGCGATACGCGACAACTTCAATCGCGGCAGGCAATGGCGGTAAATTTTCGGGAACCTCAATTGAAATGTTCAGACCTTCTGCCTGACTCGTGCGTGCCGCATGTTGGCGCAGCGCAGAGACCAAGCCCAAATCATCGAGCGCAGGCGGGCGCAATTCGTACACGAGCCGTCGCACATCCGTAATTGCCGTTTGCATTTGCGATTGCAAATCGTTGATGAGTTGATTCGCCGCGTCAGGATTATTTCGCATCAGATTGCGTAACGCTTCGAGTTGCAGTGTGATGCTCGCGAGCGAGGGTCCGAGTCCGTCATGCAAGTCGCGGCGCAAGCGGCGGCGTTCTTCTTCGCGCGTCGTCACAATCCGTTCGCGCGATTTTTGTAAATCATCTGTGAGGCGAACCGCGTGCGCGGCAACACCCGCCTCACGCGCGAGGTCATTGAGCAAACGTAAATCGTTGGCGGAAAAAGTTTCATCGCGCGAACGCGGCGCGAGAATCATTTTGCCAATCGTCTCGCGTTGATACGTCAGCGGCAATTCCAAAATATTCTTTTCATTCAACAACACGCTGCGATTTCCGAACTCGGATGCAATTTCAAATTGCTCGCCTTGCTTGAGCGAAATTGCGACGTAAGGCAATTTCAATGTCTGCGCGACGGTTTCGACAATCGAAGGCAAGACCGCAGATGACGCAAGCGTGTTCTCCAAGCGCTGCGAAAATTTTGAAAGCGCTTGATACGGGTCATCGCGTTCGCCGTACATCAAGCGATTCACTGCGCGTTGCAAGCGTTCCCGTAAAGGTTGAAACGCTAGTGCGACCAGACCTGTCGCAATCAACGAAATTGCAAAATTGCCGATTTGTTGAAACGTTGTGGCAAGCAAGCCAACCACGAGCGCGTACAACGCGATGATGATCACGGTGAGCGCGCCATAGACGATGGTGCGATTGACGATGGGGTCCAAATCCCACAAGCGCGCCCGCAGAATGGAAATGCCAATCGAAACGGGAAAGAGCGCGATGCCCAGCGACGCGATGGGCAGGACGAGCGTCTCGTATACAAATCTTGACGCGCCGTAAGCTCGAAAGGAGGGGACAAGCACAAAGAGCAAATTGAGCGCGCTGAAAATAATCAGCGCTAGCGCGATGCCCAAGACCGCCCAGCGTGTTTGCGCGCGTTGGGCTGGCGTTGAAACATTTCGATAGCGCCAGAGTTGAGCATAAATGACGGTGCCAAGCCAACCAATGATAAAGAGATAACGAAACGCAAGCGGCAATGTGTTGAGCGCAAAGGGGGCGATGAAAATTTGCGAGCTGCGTTCACCGAGAGCGTCGCCATTCGGCGCCGTGAGAATGGTCAATGCAACGCCGCTTGTCCACAGCACCGCAGAGATTGCGAGGGCAATGCTCCAGCGCGGGATGAATTTGCCGTCGGGAAAAAGATAGAAAAAGGTAATCCCTCCTGCCACACTTGCGCCATACACGAATTGTACAGGCGCATTCCATTCGGGATAATAGAATACGAGTGTCCATATCGTGGAGGGGACGCTGATACCAAACGCTACAAACAGAAACGCAACATACAATGCCATGCGTTCGTTCGCTTTGCGCCACATCACCAATGCCGCAACAGCAAAAAAAGTGAACGCAAT
Source organism: Chloroflexota bacterium (assembly GCA_029778615.1). GTDB lineage: Bacteria > Chloroflexota > Anaerolineae > UBA4142 > SHND01 > SHND01. The sequence continues at coordinate 2,979 of JAKOPZ010000101.1, forward strand.
GATAATATCAATGACGGGCGGGAAAAATTGGACGAGCTCGCGACTCGCAATGCCGAACCAAGTGTTTGGCACAAATGAAACATCGGCGCTGTGCTCGCGCAGGGAGAGGGGCAATGCCAAGAGAAACATTGCCACGCCAGCCAATGCGAACACCAGCCATGCTCCGCGCAAGATGAACAGCTGGTGTTCGCGTCCTTGTGTTTCCATTTCCTTTGTCCGGGCAGCGACGATTGTCCTCACCTTTAACCTTTGCATTCCGCGCGATTCGTCAACCAATTTTGCGCCGCGTACATCACAGGGTCATTGTACTGGAAACGCGTCCAGTCGGTTGGGACAATTTCATCGGGCGTGAAGGATTGGTCAAATACTTTGCCGTGCCGGTCAACCGTTCTGCCGCTTTCCAAATAAATGAACGCTCCATCCGACAATTCGTTCTGCATGATAAAGGAAGCCGTGTTGGGTGCATTGGTTCCAAAGACACGCGTGTTCGGTTGTGCGCGCAAAACGATTGCCATCATTTGTCCTGCAAAGACCGTCATTTCACTTGTGAGAATTGCGAGGGGTTGATTCGCATCTTTTAATTTATAGTTGCGCGTCTGAAACCAAACTTGGTCATCCTCGCGCACAACGCCGTCGCGATACGTCCACGCTTTGCTCCACACATTGGCAGGTCCTTGAAATTTTCCGATTTCCCCTTCGCTCAAGAATGGACCTGCCGCAGCGGTCATGCCCCACACATTTCCGCCAAAACCATTTCGCAAATCTACAATCCAACCGCAAACGCCTTGTTCATCCATCTGCTTGATGAGTTCTTGCGCGCGCACAGGATAGTCGCGGTCGTTCGCGCCCATCGGCAATTCGAGGTAACCCATATGCATTGTATCAATCGTGAGACGTTGCCCTTCGGGCAAGGGTTCGCCACTTGCAGAGCCGGGTCCGACGGACAAGGTCAGCGGCTCGTGCAAGCCGACGCGTTCTACAACCAGCGTGATGCGTTCTTCGGGTGAAAGCAGAGTGGTATCCAGCGAGCGATAAAACTCCGGACTCGTGTACGGATGACCATTGCCGAGCGGCTGACCGTTAACCGCTGTGATGTGGTCGCCGACTTGAAGTTCATGTTGATACGGCGAGCCATCCCATATCTTGGTCACGAATCCTTCCGGCGTGATATTCATCCCAAATGTTTTGAACTCGCCGCTTGCACTCCGCTTTGCTTGTTCCGGCGGCACGAAGGAATTGTAACCTGAGGGTGGCAATTGCGAAATGACCCAACGAATAGCGTCGTATGTATCGCTTGTCGTTTGCGCATTTCGCGCGCGCGCGCGCGCCTCTTGCAGCAATGTGCCATGATTCAATCTGTCGCGATAGACCGAGTTGTTGTAAATCCAATCTACCGCATTGTCCAAGTACGCGGCGGGTGAAAGTGTCGGTGCAGACGCGCTGCACGCGACGATGGCGGTGAGCGCGAGCGCGAGGACAAGTGAAACAAAATTTTTCATCTGTTCTTCTCCTGTGAATCTGTTCGACAACTCTTGACGAACCAATTTCGCCATTTGTCATAAGGATTCTACTGTTTCACGTGTCCCGTTGTCATCCGCAATTGTCCCGATGCGTTCGGGAAATTTGCGCGGACACAGTTGGGATAAAAAAATTGGCGAACACACGTCCGCCAATTTTTTTTATGTTGTGTAATTCAATTGGATTACGGCGAAAAGCGCAGCGAATAACATTGTCCGCCTTGATACGCGGTTTTCTCGCCATGCGCGGTACCTTTGCCTGCGATGCTCGCGGTGTACGTGTACGTTCCGGGAGGCATTCGAATCAAATAATATTTGCCATCCCCCGGCACATCGTAATCATGCGTGCCCCACGTTCCGCCGCCGATGGTAAAGCGCATCGTCAAGCCGGTATAGTTGTTGCTGATGTAAAAGAATGCTTCGTTCGGTGTGGCAGGACATTGATTGGATGCTTGCGTAGGACGCCGCGTCGGTGCGCGCGTGGGCACAGCGGTCGCGGGTTCGGGCGTCGCGGTGACAACAATGATGAATGGCGTTTGCGTCGGCGCGGGCGCGGCGCTCGTCGGCGTAGTATCAAAATTGAAAACGGGAATCGTGTTGCCTTCGGTGGTCGGTGTGGCAGCGGGTTCCACTACGCGCGGTTCGGGTACTGGAAGCGGCGAGACGATTTCCGAAATGGTAAGGTCGTCGAACAACACGGTTTGGTTTGCCTCATCCGGTTCGAGGAACAGCGCGACGCGTCCCGATTGCAAATTGTCATCGCGCACACTGTCCACCCACGCGCCGCCGAGATTGATGGCTATCACATCGCCTTGATTCACGATGCGAATTTTTGTGGGGAAACTCGCGTTGCCGACATAGAACGAATCGGTGTACGGAATGATCGTTTCGTAATGGTCGCCCGCATAGCGGAACAGTCCGTACTTGCCTTCATTCGTCACGCCGAAAATGTAATAATTTTTGAAATCCTCACTGAGGCGAAAAATGACGCCATAGCGCGCGTTCTTTTGCGAAGGCAGCCGCGCAGTCACTTGAATCTCCGCGTCCGTCAACTCGGGGCGATAATAGATATAACGCGTGCCTTGTGTTTCTTTGCGCGTAAAGGCGAGATTGCCGTTCGCGCATTCGATGAGCAAATAATCATCTTCGATGGGGTCACACGCGTCAAAGGTATTTTGAACGACCGGATTCGTTTCGCCTTCGGCAGCGGGTGTGGCGGTCGGCGTTTTGGGTGAATTGAGCGCGCCCAAATCAATCGGCGGCAAACCGCCCAAATCCGGTGTGCGTGGAATGAGTGTTGGCGCTTGCGGGGGCGGCGCCAGTTGCCTGGTCGTCGCGTTATTTTCGCCCCTACCGTTGGCGGCGAGCGTCGGCGGTGTCTGAAAGAAAAAAATCATTCCCGCGACCGCGAGCGCCGCTGCGGCAAAGGTGATGGCGATACGTTTGATAAACATGTAAATCCCTCCCTTGAAAATGTTTTGTAGTGACGAATTCATTCGTCCGCCCAGGGGAACGATTGAGGCGATGTCGTTCATCGCACGTTACTACGAGCTGTTACGACGCGCTGTTACGACGCGGCGCCCATTTTCATTGGCTGCAGGTGAGCCAACGGCTCATGGACAACTCCTCTCCCTTGAAAATGTTTTGTAGTGACGAATTCATT